>JBELAI010000223.1:0-9865 GCA_049508975.1 Occallatibacter sp.
GACAATCTGATCTTCACTTCGCTGCTCGCTTTGGACCCGAACTTCTAGACCCTCAGCGGTCCTGCCCAAAAAGGTCAGGGTAGGAATCACTGCTTAAGGGCCATGCACTGAATGCTGAAAGCGAAGTATGGGCCTCCTCTTCGATGTATCGCTCGAAAACTAGCGCCCCCAACGTATTCGACGTTGATCGACATCCTCTTTCCTTCGGGACTATGAGTGCGCTCTTGCTCAGGGCAAGAGTTGCCAGCCCCAACAGGCCCCGATTGGTTCCATATGACCGCGAGAGCTGGCGTTCCAGTTGAATGCTAAATATCGAACGGAGCTGTGGCTATTATACGTTTGTTTATGAAGTGCGACGAAGCACTGTCGGGACACTTTTCGACCATCGCAAGAACGGCGTGCGTACGGTGTCGATCATTGAATCAGGCCCAGGGCTTTTAGTTCCTTTTTCAGTTTCGCCGTATCGATGGGTTTCACCAAGTAGGCATTGCATCGGCCTAGCAGAGCCGCGGTGATGTCCTCCGTATCGGTATGGATGGTGGTCACGATGATTTTCGCGATCTTCAAAACGCCTGACGCGGCCTCCTGTTTGCGGATCTCTCGGATTGCTTCCTGGCCATCCAGCTGCGGCATCCGGAGATCCATGCAGACCAGATCGTACCCTTGATGATTTTGATGGGCGCGGCCGACCGTGTTCACTGCTTCCTTCCCGTCGACGGCGATGTCACATTCACCATAGCGGGAAAGAAATGCCTGGAGCAGTTTTCGGTTTGTCGCGTCGTCTTCAACTACCAGACTCCTCATGGTGTTCTCCCTTGCCGTGCGAACATCCACGGCTCTTGGCGCAACTGTGAGATCGTTCCATTCCGTAGTGGAAAGGGGCCCTTGGACTTTGCTCAGATGTCGCCTAATCTAGCGCGCACGAATATCTTCGCAGCAGCGGTGCCTAACTTAACTATCGGCACAACTCTCATTGCCCATGAATAAATACAGTTGCCTCCATTAAAGGGATTCAAACCCTCCTCTGTGAAGATCCTTGTCCGCACTTCGACTCGATTCTCCTGAAGATATCGAAACGATTCTGTCTAAATGCGGCCCTGGAACCCGCGATTTCATCCAGCCAGGCGATGTCATGGCCCGTTGAAACCGGCCGATAAGTATGGCATGGCCTTGTCGCCAAGAGCGTAATGAAAGCCTCGAAAGCATTAACGGGCATCTTCCCCGGATTTGGCGCCGCCGCAATCTTCATAACGATGGCGCTGGTGTCACTTGCATACACGGAAATGCACAGGATCAAAGCAACCGCGATGCGCATAACGGGCGACACCATGCCCTCCATTTATTTGAGCGGTCAACTGCAAAGCGTGACGCTGCTTCGGTATACGCTGCTGACCGACTATATCGATCCGAGTGACAACACGGAAAAGGCGGCTCTGGACCTGCAGATCGTGAGCGCCAACGCGCAGATCGACTATGTCATGGGTAAGTACGAAAGCCTGATCGATTCGGATGAGGATTGGCGGCTCTTTGAGGCGCTCAAAGCCGCAAGAGCTCCCTACGACGAGTGCTTCATAAGCTCTTTGCGCCTCAGCCGCGAGGGCAAAATTGCGGAAGCTCAGAGTCTGATCGGAACGCAGCTTATTCCCCTGCGTAATGCCTTCCTGAAGGCCGCCGAGGCGGAAGTTATCTGGAACAAAGCCGATGCGGACGATTCGATCGACGAGATCACGAAAGCAGTGAACTGGACCTCTACCGGTTTCCTGATCTGCCTGTTATTCAGTGCAGGAATTGGTTGCGTCGCGCTTATCATTCGCGAACTCCTGAGAATCGAAACGAAAATCCGGCAAAGCGATGCGCGATTCCATGAGGCCTTTGAGAACGCACCGGTTGGGATGTGTCTCGCCGGGCCCGACGGGCGCCTGATCCGGGTGAATACCGCGTTCTGCCAGATGCTTGGCTGCTCCGAGCAGGAGATGATCGGAAAGAACTGGGTGGATTTCTGCCACCCTGACGAACTGGTTGCGGCCCTCAATAGAAAGGATCGGTTGTGGCAGGGTACGAACGGAATTACGGAGGTTGAAAGACGCTATATTCACCGAAATGGAACGGTCGTTTGGTCGAACGTCAGAATCTCGCTGATAAGAAAAAGTGACGGGAGCCCACTCTATTCGGTGGTTCATGTGGAAGACATCACTAAGCGCAGGATGTCTGAGCAAAAGCTTCGCGAAGGCGAAGAGCGATTTCGGAAGTTCTTTGAAGACGCGCCTTTTGGAATAGCCGTGACTTTGCTCGATGGACTCTTCGGCCTGGTAAACACAAAGTTCTGCAACATGCTGGGCTACTCCAACGATCAGCTGCGGGCAATGTCCTGGCCCGACCTCAATTTCCCGGAAGACCTTCCCGGATCGCAAGATATCTTGAGACGGCTGCTAAGCGAGCCGAACGAAACAGTCGAGGTGGAAAAGCGTTATGCCCACAAAAACGGAAACGCGGTTTGGTCGAACACGAAGATTTCACTGGTAACAGATGCAAATGGTGCGCCGCTGTATTTTATCGCCCATGTGGAAGATATCACCGCGCGCAAACAAGTGGAGCAAGCGTTGCGCGAGAGTGAAGAGCGCTTCCGCATCATGGCGGATAGTTGTCCGATTGGGATTTGGGTGACCGACACTCAGGGTGCGAATCTTTTCGTCAACCGAACATACCTGGAATTCGGGCCATCCACCGAGCAGGTCGAAAATGAGAATTGGAAGTCGTTGATTCACCCGGACGATGCGCCGCTCTTCCTGGAGGAATTCAATGACGCGTTGAAAGGGCGAACGCCATTCAAGGGTGAACATCGCACCCGGCGCGTCGACCTCGAGTGGAGGTGGATAGAATCACGAGCAGTGCCTCGCTTTTCGGTGGCGGGTGAATTCCTGGGCCTGGTCGGCACCAGCATGGACATCACCGAGCGCAAGCAAGGTGAACAAGCCCTCAAGGACAGCGAAGAGAAGTTTCGCCAGCTTGCGGAGAATATCCATGAAGTCTTTTGGATGATGAACGCGGCAGGGACTGAAATCCTCTACGTCGGTCCGGCATACGAAAAGATCTGGGGCCGGACGTGCAAAAGCCTTTATGAAAACCCCATGGACTGGATGGATGCCATTCATCCGGATGACCGCGAGCGCGCTCACGAGACCTTCATGAGGCAGCTGCAGGGCGAGAGTATCGACTCTGAATACAGAATAAGGGCTCCGGATAAAAAGGAGAGATGGATCCGTGACCGGGCGTTTCCCGTTCACGATCAAAACGGGAAACTGATACGAATCGCCGGAATCGCAGAGGAGATTACCGAGCGGAAACAGCATGAGATGGAGCTCATTCGCGCACGGCAGGAAGCGGACTTCGCCAATCAAGTCAAAAGCGAGTTTCTGGCCAACATGAGCCATGAGATTCGGACTCCCATGAATGGGGTCATCGGCATGACCGGGCTGTTGATGGAGACGACATTAACCGCCGAGCAACGTCGCTATGCGGAACTCGCCCGCGACAGCGGCGAATCGTTGCTGCAACTGGTCAATGGCATTCTGGATTTTTCCAAGATAGAATCGAAGAAGCTTGAACTGGAGACCATCGATTTCGATCTTCGGATTCTGCTGGACAATCTTGCCTCCATTTTTTCGGCGACGGCGCGGGCCAAGGGAATCGAGTTGATGTACATTGCCGACCCAGCGGTTCCGTCTCAGCTTCGTGGGGACTCAGGGCGGCTGCGTCAGATTCTCACCAATCTGGTGGGCAACGCGATAAAGTTCACAGAGAAAGGCGAAGTGGTGGTTCGCGCCACACTGGAGAATGATGGGGAATCCAATTGCCTTTTACGCTTTTCGGTGCGCGATACGGGCATCGGGATTCCGGAAGACAAGATTGGCGTACTGTTCAATGCGTTCAGCCAGGTGGAAGCCTCTACTACGCGCAAGTTCGGAGGTACGGGGCTGGGTCTAGCCATCTCCAAACAACTGGCGGAGCTGATGGGCGGAAGAGTTGGCGTGACGAGCCAGGAGGGCAAGGGATCGGAGTTCTGGTTCACGGTCCGGCTGGGGCGGAGCTTGGGGCAGGACGTTGAGACCGCGGAGGCGCAGCCGGAATGCCAAACGTCTGTTCCTCTCAATGCGAGAATTCTGATTGTCGAGGACAATTCCACCAACCGGGAGGTAGCCCTTGGTATGCTCCGGAGGCTTGGCTCCCGTGCCGATGCGGTGGCCGATGGCGCAGAAGCAATCAGCGCGCTTGAGTCCATCCCATACGACCTTGTGCTGATGGATATGCGGATGCCGGTGATGGACGGTATCGAGGCTGCACGTCAGATTCGCAATCCCGGCTCCGCGGTCCTCGATCACGGCATTCCGATCATTGCCTTGACCGCCAATGCGATGCAGAGCGATCGGGACAGTTGCCTTACGGCAGGCATGAATGACTTTGTACCCAAACCGATAATGAGCGCTGTGTTGCGTGCTGCGCTCAACAGATGGCTGCCGACCGGGGATGCCGCGATTCCAACTGCGCCGCGGCAAGTCGTCCCATCGCCAACTACCGAAGACGCAGCGCTCATCTTCGACTGGGAGGGTGTACTGGACCGCCTTGAGGGTGACAATGAACTGGCGCAGATCGTCTTTGCGGCATTTCTTGAGGACATTCCAGGCCAGATTCGGGCTTTGAAAGATCTTGTGAAAAGCGCGGATACTGCTGGTTCCGCTCGACAGGCTCACTCGATCAGAGGCGCTTCCGCAAACGTCGGCGGCGACCGTCTTCGGAACGTGGCATGTGTGATGGAAAAGGCAGCGGACGCGGGGAATTTGTACACTGTGGCGGCGCGCATGGCCGAGCTGGAACTTGAGTTCGGTCGACTCAGGGATGCGATTAAAGCAAACCAGCGATGCTGAACAGGAAGATGAACCAGGGAAGGCTATGCGATTGATTCGTCGCACCTTCTGGACGGATGGACCATGTTGAGGGTGGTTGAGCCAATACCAAATGAATCCGCTGACAGTTTCCTTCAGCGAGCACAGTATGGCCGAATCATTCATTGAAGAACCGATTAGCCCCCACCTGCAGATCCAATATCCGAGAACAAGTGGTCAGCGTATATTCCAGGTTTGCCAATAGAAAACCTAACCACTACACTGTGGTCATGAATATTTCTTCAATCGGAGTCGCACCCATCATCGTTATCGACCGCGGTGCGAAGACCCCGTTGTATAAGCAAATTTACGACGCGTATCGTGCGTCGATTCTTCGCGGCGACATTAGCCCTGGGCAACAGATCCCTTCAACTCGGGAGCTAACGAGCGAACTCAAGGTTTCCCGCTTTCCGGTCCTTCATGCATACACGCAACTCCTGGCTGAAGGGTATTTTGAAAGCCGGAAGGGTGCAGGAACGTTTGTATCTCGTTCCCTACCGGAACGGTTGATGTCAGTTGAACGGAACGTGAACACGCCCAGTTCGGCGCCGTCCGGTCCTCGTCCTGTTGCTCGCCGCTGCTCACTGTTTCCGGCGTTTGAAATATCTTCCAAACTTCGCGGCTGGGGACCCTTTGGCGTGCATCAGCCAGCATTTGATCAATTCCCGTTTCAGGTTTGGTCGAGCCTCGTGGCTCACCACAGCCGAAATCCAACCGCAAATGCCCTTCACCACATCGATCCGCGTGGGTCCGAGCATTTTCGAGAGACGATTTGCGCGTATCTCCGAACGGCCCGCGGAGTGAAGTGCGAGACAAACCAAATCATGATCGTATCCGGATCTCAGCAGGCGCTTGACATTACCACGCGCGTCCTGCTCGATCCAGGAAGCTCGGTATGGGTGGAAGAGCCCGGATACAACCTTGAGCGGACGGTGCTGATCGCGGCAGGCTGCCATCTCGTCCCTGTTCCCGTCGATAGCGAAGGCATGGATGTAGCCGCTGGGATCAAGCGCCATTGGAAGGCGCGGGCAGCCTTTGTCACGCCGTCCCATCAATATCCGCTTGGTTCGACTATGAGTGCATCCCGACGTCTTCACCTTCTCAACTGGGCGCAGTCTTCGGGAGCCTGGATTATCGAGGACGATTACAATAGCGAGTATCGATACGAAAGCCGGCCAATTTCTTCATTGCAGGGACTGGACGTCAACGCGCGTGTGATCTACATCGGAACTTTCAGCAAGGTCTTGCTTCCATCCTTGCGGATTGGCTATATTGTTATTCCGCCCGATCTTGTTGACAAGTTTGTTGCGGTCCGTGCCACGATGGATATCTTCCCGCCATACCTCTACCAGGAAGTGTTAACGGATTTCATGCGCCTGGGACACTTCGGGCGGCACATTAGAAAAATGCGGCAGCTCTATGGCGAGCGCCGGAGCATGCTCCTCAAGAGTCTACTTTCTGAATTTGGGAACGTCCTGGAAGTGCACGGAGCCGAGGCTGGTATGCATTTGACAGTTACCCTGCCTGCGGGGGTCCAGGACCGGGAGATCGTAGAAAGAGCGGCTAGACACGGACTCAGGCTGTGGCCACTCTCTTCGGCATACCTTGGTAAAAGACCTCGCCAAGGATTGATCCTGGGCTTTGGAAGCACAGCTGCGGATCGGATTCCTCGCGCTGTTTCTCAACTGCGCGATGCCTTCACCGGTTGACGTTTAGATTGGGGCTTTGCGCTGTCAGGCACCAGCTTGCTCAAGCTGCATGTCATTTGAAAGGTTTTGCTCAACGAATCCGCATACTCAGTTGCCGGTAGGCACGTTTGTCTGCATCGCCGCTCCAAGTACGCTGCCAAGATTCGGTTGCTGCACGAAGACAATGAGCCTCAAGTTTTTGGGATCCGTGCCAGGCTTGAGGTTTACCTGAAAGTCAAACTCTAGCAAACTTCGACCAGAAGGACTGTTCGGGAGAGCTAGCTCGAACGTTCGGGTATATGATGCGTACCCTAAGGCTTGATCGAGGTTGGACGCAGGCTGAGTGCGCTTTGCTAATCCATACAAGCCGACCCAATTGTCAAGCATGGAGTCCGGCTGCCTCAGCCCTTCATTTTCCACGCTGGTTCGTGTTGCTCGCGCGTTTGATTGCGAGAGTGCGATATTCCGCATGCAGGTTCCAGGACGCCCCGTTCGAAGCAATGATCGGAGTGTGCCTGTTATGGCACGGCGCTGGTTCGTTTTTTCGCCGCGTGACCCTGAATCCGTGTCAGTCTTTTAATAAAGGGCTGAACGGAGATGGAGAGTATCCAGCGCAGTAACTGGATAATCAAGGGTGGTCGCGTTTCGAAGGCCAAAAACAAACAGCGGCGATTGCAATTGGATTCCCATTTTGTTCCGAGTAAGCTGCCGACCAGAGGGCCGAAGTAGTCTCCTCTACTCTCAATTCCCATCACTTAGCCATTGGGGTCCCCCCAATCTCCCCCCACAATCGCCAAATTCTTGCCCACAAAAAGGGGCTGCCTCTTCAAGGCAACCCATTTAGAATCATATGGTAGGCGAGGCGGGGATCGAACCCACACCCCCCGGCTTAGAAGGCCGGTGCTCTATCCAATTGAGCTACTCGCCCTAGAATCAATAACTTACAACGACTTCCTCCAAATAAAACCCCCGGCTTGGAGGAAAGTATGGAACCCCGCTTTGAGCAGTTTATCCGCGAACGGCAATACCTCACAAACGTCACGCCCGCAACAATCGAGTGGTACAGGCGGTGCCTCAAATGGCTGCCGTCAGAGTGCCCGACGCAAATGGATCTCAGAGCCACCGTGTTGCGGATGCGGGGCAAGGGCCTGAAAGACACTGGCGTGAATACTGTGCTCCGGTGTGTCAATGCCTACCTGCATTGGAGCAGCGGCTCCGAGCGGAAATGCGGCGCGGGCTGCACGCACCCGCGAATCCAACAACTGCGAGAGCCTCGTCTCGTGCTGCCCACATTCACAGACGTCCAGGTTAAGCGGCTTGTTGCGTGGAAGCCGAAGGGAAAATATCAGCGGCGGCTGCATCTGGTCGTCCTGCTCTTGCTTGATACCGGCTGCCGCATCACCGAAGCCCTTACTCTGCGCGTCTCCGATATAAACCTTGAGGACCTGTTGGTCACGCTGGACGGCAAGGGACGGAAGCAGCGGGTTGTCCCCTTCAGTTTCGAGTTGCGAAGGGCTCTATTCCGCTACATCGGAGACTTTCGCAAGCCGGACTCGCTTCTCTTTGCGAGCCGGACAGAAGCGAACTGGAGTCGCCGAAACGTCTTACGAGACGTGAAATCGCTCTGCAAGAAACTAGATTTTGAGGCTCCAGGCCGCACGTTGCACGCGTTCAGGCACACTTTCAGCGTGAATTATTTGAGGCGCGGCGGCAGCGTGTTCCATCTTCAAAAGGTGCTTGGGCACAGCACGCTTGAGATGACACGCCGCTATGCAAACCTCGTCACCGCGGACCTTCAGGCCGTGCATGAGCGGGTGAGCCTGCTCTCAAAATAGCAGCCGAACAGGCCAGCCAGTTCGAGAGATTGCGGCCATTGAAGAACGTGACTCGCTCCACGAGCCCCGCGATCTCTTCGGCAGGAGTCCGGGGCTGTGGGGAGGAGTCGTTCATCCTCGTCGAAGTGTGTTCGGTAGGGATCGTAGGTAGGAAGCGGGCACCCTACCCCCTCCGCGAAAGCCAGCGATGACGCCTGCCCCCCACCCAGTTCCTTGGCGCCCCATCATGATCCACCGGTCTGCACCCAAGGTTAAGTTTGAGTGCGGCCGTGTAGCATTCATCCGCACCCGGTTGCGGACACCTCACGAAGCGGGAATTCATGTACGCTAAGATGCCTCGACACCATAAAATCAGAATCTACGTACAGATGCTGCTCGGCCCCCTCGACTGGCTGCCACGACATGAGACCACCACCCGAATTCACTTCCGAGCTGACACACTGGTTTCATAGATGGCACCAGTCCGGGCTGCGCCAGAAGTTTGTCCCGTATTTGAAAACCCGGCTTTCCGGACCGAATTTGGCGTGGCTCCAAAGGGGCAATTTGAGGTCGGCTTTCGTCGATGCCGGAATTAATCCGGATGTCCACGTACGATCTCGACTGAAAAAGGCCGATGTCAAAGACAACCTGGCGCACATCATTACGGAACTTGCCAGTATTGTTGGCGCTGACGGCCTACATGACAGTGCGATGAACTCGCGGGAGAGAATTCCTTTGCCTGCCTCTCTCCGGTGTTTTGGATCGTTTCCCCTCTCGGAGCAATACGGTGAGGAGCCCGTCATCACAAAGCAGGCTCTTCAGCGAAAGCTCGTGGCAGCAACCGGCAAACCGTGGGCGGCGATTCTTAGCGAAACCGGGTTCTCCAACAGCAATCGGCGGATCGCCTCGCGTAGTTTCGAGCAGACCGTACGCTTATTCGCCGGTCTTCAACGACGATCATCGACCCGATGGACAAAGGAAGCTCTAAGACATCAGCACCACGCGGTCTTCCGGGCCGCTTGGAATCTCACACACAGGATGAAGACCGCCGGGGTTCCCTCGGCCCTCCGCCCGCACCTGCGAAGAGATCCGGTATTCACTCTCTGGTCAGTGTCTTCGGCCCTCCGACGCGTGCAAACCATAGATGCCGCCGTCGCCAGCTTTCTGCGAAAGAAGCCCGTCTCTTCCGACTCGCTGCCTGACGCTTGTGTGTAGAGGCTTGCAAACATACAGCAGCTACTCGCCAGAAGGCGCTGTGGCGTTACGTCGCAGGAAACGCCATGGGGTACAGGAGTTGAATAGCGGACCCGGTAGGGACGCTCATCACTGAGCGCCCCCCGGACAGACCCGGACGTGCGCGTCTACGCATCCGGTTCTTATGAAGGATGAGTGGCGTAAAAGCGTGCTTCGGGATAAGGATGCA
>JBELAI010000224.1:0-10619 GCA_049508975.1 Occallatibacter sp.
GTTCAAGCAGTTGTGCGGCTTCGGTGGATTCGGGATCGAGGCCGGCCTTGGTCTCTTCGGGACTCAGCTTGATTTCGAGGAGGATCGGAAGGCGCTTGCCGAGTTTGCCGGCCGCGTCATTCAAACGCTCAGCCAGACGCACGGAGTCTACCGCATCGACCGCATCGAATACTTCCGCCGCGCGCGTTGCTTTATTGGATTGCAGATGACCGATCAGGTGAATGCGTATGGGGCTAGCCGGAATCTTTCTCAGGCTTTCCAGCTCCGCAGATTTCGTCGCAAACTCCTGGACGCGATTTTCGCCAAAGAGAGTCAAGCCAAGAGATGCGGCTTCGGCGATGGTGGACGCCGGATAGGCTTTCGACACTGCCATCAACTCGACTTCGCTGCGGGCGCGCGAGGCTTTCCGGCAGGCGGCGGAGATTGCGTCTTCGAGCCGTTCGAGATTCTCTTTGAGCGCCGTCATGGCTTCACCGCTTCCAGCCGCCTCAGTGCCCGCGCTCTTCGAGGTATTTCTCCGCTTCCAGGGCGGCCATGCAGCCTGAGCCGGCCGCGGTGATGGCTTGGCGATAGCGGCGGTCCTGCACATCTCCGCAGGCAAAGACACCGGGAATCACCGTGCCACCGAAGGTCGTGAGAACGTTGCTCGTGGTCTTGATGTAGCCATCCTCATCCAGGTCCATCTGGCCGGCAAACATCTTTGCATTGGGCTCGTGGCCGATGCCGAGAAAGAGGCCGCTGACGGCGAGTTCCTCCTCAACGCCGGTCTTTACATCTTTGAGGCGCAGGCCCTTCACGTCCTTTTCTTCAACGCCCAACACTTCTTCAACTGTGGTGTTGGTGCGGAGCTCGACATTCGGGTGCGCGATGGCGCGGTCGAGCATGATCTTGGAGGCACGGAACGCGTCTCTGCGATGCAGCAGCGTTACCTTGCTCGCAAAGCGGGTGAGGAACAGCGCTTCTTCCATAGCTGAGTCGCCGCCGCCCACAACTGCAATGTCCTTGCCGCGGAAGAAAAATCCGTCGCATGTGGCGCAACTCGAGACGCCGTGCCCGATGAGCGCCTGTTCGCTCGGCAGGCCCAGCCAGCGCGCGCTGGCGCCGGAAGCAACGATCAGCGTCCGGGTATGAATCTCGCCCGCCGATGTATGCAGTTTGATGGGATGGGAGCCGAGCTCGACACGGCTCAAATGCGCAAGCTGAAATGTCGCGCCAAAACGCTCGGCTTGCTTCTTCATATTCTCAATCAGCTCGGGGCCCTGAATGCCGTCAGGCCAGCCGGGAAAGTTTTCCACCAGCGTAGTGATGGAGAGCTGCCCTCCAGGCTCGTGGCCTTCGAGGACGAGCGGCTTCAGTCCAGCGCGTGCGGTGTAGATGGCCGCCGTAAGCCCGGCGCATCCGGAGCCAAGAATTACTGTGTCGCGAATTTCCGTCATAAGGGTTCCAACTGCATTTTAGATGATTCCCTGCAGGGAGCAGATTCAGCCCATGGGCGCAGCCAGCAGTCCAGGCGCGCGAATTGACCGCGTTGTCCTTTCAAACGATTGGTGGATGACATAAAGCCGCTCACTCAGGGCAATTCGGTGCACAAACTGGCTAAGGATTGAAGGTTGAAGAATATTGTACATTTCGTGGTACAAACATACTGTCTAGATACTTTCCTACTGCATTTCGGCATCGCGCATTCACCCCGCTAGATCGCACAAAGCGTACAAGCTGCAGAGTTTGAGCGCGGAGGAAACATGGGAAGGTTGCAAAGCCTGCAGGTTGGTCGCGCTATCGCGGCGCTGGGCGTCGTCTTCTATCACCTGGTGAGACTTAGCGTCGAATACCAAAATGGATGCTTTTATCAGCCGTGGGAGGAGATTCTCCGCTGCGGTGTCGATATTTTTTTTGTGATCAGCGGCGTAGTAATGGTCGCGACGACATACCGGAATATGGAGCAGCCAGGAACAGGGCGACGGTTTCTGATTCATCGCGTCAGTCGCATCTATCCCCCGTACCTCACCTTGACAGCGCTTCTAACAGTCTTCTGGATCTACAAGCCGAATGCAGTGAATTCCAAGCACGGGGGCGTCGATTTGTTTAGTTCCTATACCCTGTGGCCTTCGACGAAGCTGCCGCTTCTGCCCGTCGCCTGGACTCTTAAATTCGAGATGATGTTTTACCTCGTGTTCCTGGGTATCATTCTGCTCGTGAATAAGCGCTGGTTCGCTCACGCGCTGGCGATATGGGCAGCAATAGTACTGACGGCCAGCGTCTTGCCTTTGACCGGGTTCTCTCGAGCTTTCATAGCGTCGCATCCAGCATCTGCGGAACGTCTCTTTAGCCCTCTTCCATTGGAGTTCATCGTCGGCTGCTCTATCGGTTTAGCGGCGCAAAAAATCAAATTTGTCGCCGGAAGAGTTTGCGTGATCGCCGGTTTTGCCCTCATCGCAGCAGAAGGGGCGCTGGCGCAATTTGGCCTTATTCATATATGGCACTCGACCTACCTGGCTCCGTTTTTCTTGCCGCCGGCGGCGCTGATTATCTACGGCTTAGTGGCTTGGGAACGGGAAGCGGTTTCGTTCCATCCGCCTCAATGGCTTATTCGATGCGGAGATAAGTCCTATTCAATCTATCTGGTGCATATCCTGGTGATCCATGCATCTTATCGTTACGCTTGGAAGGTTCTTCATCCATTCGGTATAACCGCGGTGTTTCTGGTGGTCACAGCTGCGGCAGCTCTTCTCGCCAGCGTTTGTTTCTACAAGCTGGTGGAGAAGCCTTTTTCCAATTGGACGAGAATCCGGCTTGAAGGAATCGCCAAGGTTGAGCCAAAACCAAATGCAGCGGTCGGGATCGTAGCATCCTGATCCAACGTTGCCGCGCCGATTCAGCCCAGCGGCGATGCGAGAAGTGATGCCCGATCCGATGCGAGCTTTACTATGAGCTCACCAAACAGTGTGTTGGCCCATGCAAACCATGGGCGCGTGAAGCTGGCCGCATCGTCTTTCTTGAACGACTCATGCATGAAGCCGGTGCCCGCCGTTGTATCCCGAAGCCAGCGCAGGCATTGGCGGATCTCGTGTTCTCCTGTTGCGGTGAGAGCGCGGTAGGTGATGGACATCGGCCAGATCGTGTTGATTCCTTCGTGCGGGCTGCCTACGCCCTCAGCAGCTTTCCCGTGGCAGAAATAGGGATTGCTGTCGCTGAGGGCAAACCGGCGCGTGCGCTGGTAGAGCGCGTCTTCCGCAGCGCAGGACTCGAGATAGGACAGCGTGACCAGGCCTGGTGCGTCGGCGTCGTCGATCATGAGTGCGTTGCCGTAGCCATCCACTTCGTAGGCCCAGATTTCGCCGAATTGAGCGTGGTGGGTTTTGCCGTACTGCTGAACGGCGCGATCGACTTCGGCGGCAAGAGCTTCTGACTCTGCGGCAAGCTTGGGGTCGTCGAGCACATGGCTGGCCAGTTCGGCGAGCTTGCGCAGGCAGACTACGGCAAACATGTTTGCAGGGACGAATAGGGGGTAGATGCAGGCATCGTCGGAAGGGCGGAACATGGAGAAGATCATGCCGACCGGTAGCGCGGGATTTCCGAAACCGCCGAGAGGTACGGAATCGCTGGGGCCAGGCGAGGAGCGCTGGAATGAATAGGGGCCTGGGGACTGCTTGCGCTGTTGCTCGCGAAAGGTGCGGACGATGGTCCATGCGGCTTGCTTGAAGGTGGCGTCAAAGGGACGGATGTCGCCCGTGGCGCGCCAGTAACCGTGGGCCAGGCGCAGAGGATAACAGAGCGAATCGATCTCCCATTTGCGTTCACCCACGCCGGGATGGTGGTCGGTGATGTCGTTGACGGCCCAGCTGAGAGGCGCGGCTGTGGGGTCGCGCATGAAGGCATTTGCATATGGATCGAGGAGAATCATACGCGCCTGGCGGCGGATTACGCCTTCGAGAAGCTCGCGAAGTTTTGCGTCTTCCCTGGCCAGCGGAAGATATGGCCACACCTGCGCTGAGGAGTCGCGAAGCCACATGGCGTCTATGTCGCCGGTGACGATGTAAGTGTCTGGTTTGCCTTCGAAGGCGCCTGAGAAGACTGTGGTGTCGAGCGTGTTGGGAAAGCAGTTTTCGAAGATGGTGGCCAGCGCCGGGTCTCCGATGCTGCGCTGCACGTGAGGGATCAATGATTCTACGGCGGTGCTGGTGAAGTGGCGATCCGCTTTGGCAGGTCGTGCGTGCGGCAACTCAACCGCCAACGCCGGGGTTGAACCCCAGCCGGTTTGGGCGATGGCCAATACTGCTGTGGCGCCTTTCAACCAGTCTCGCCGGGTTACCTCGCCCATTGTACGCTCCCTTTTCAAATTCGCTTCAGCAATAGCGGTTCCACAATTCCCGCATCTCGGAGTCGCCGATCTCAAGTGGCCATTTTCCCAAGAAAAAGCCACCCTTCACATGTCTACAAAGGGCATTCAAATTGTGGAACCGCTTCTAGGGTATCGCTTTTGTCTTTATGATGTCTGTTATGGCCAACCTGACCCTTGTTTACGGACTCCGGCTCCTTCCTGAAGGCGAAGTTACTGAAATCCAGGACGCAACCCTTCAACTGGCCAACGGCCACAAAGCGCATGTCACCATGCACATGATCGAGGGGTCGCGCGAAGAGATCGAGACCCAACTCAAACGCAGCCTGGACGCCTTTTTCGATTTCTATCCGGAGATTTGAGAGCGGAGCCTTCGGACCGGGGACGGATTGTGTGACTTGACGCATATGATGGCAGTGTTTTGAAGCATAAGATGACAGTACTTACCCCTTTGAAGGCGCACGCTTGGCGCCCTGCAAGACGGTTATGAACGATAAGTTGTCAGTGAGTCTGAATTGTGGGCTATAAAGCAACAGTAAGAGCGGAGCGCCCTACGATACCCACTTCTTTCTAGCTTCGAGGGCCGCGTCACGAAATGCTGTATGCAACGGGTCAAACGCCGAGTGCGACATCTTTTCCACAACAGGCGTTGCATTCTCCGGCTTGCCCGACCCGAATGGTGGCTGCGGGTCATATTCCAGAGCAAGCGTAAGGAACCGCGCATAGTCCTCGCCCCGCAATTCCGCGGCGACGCGAAGGCCGAAATCAATTCCCGCCGTGATGCCGCCGGCAGTGATGCGGTTGCGGTCCTGCACCACACGGTTGACGGCAAGCTCCGCTCCAAGCTGCGGCAGGATGTCACGCACCGACCAGTGCGACGTCGCTTTGTAGCCGCGCAGAAGGCCAGCCGCGCCGAGAACCATGGATCCTGTGCAAACGCTCGTCACGAGCTTGGCGGTCTTTCCACGCCGCGCCAGAAAATCGAGGGTTTCGCTGTCCGTCATGAGCGCCACAGTGCCATCGCTGCCGCCACCTACAAACAGGATGTCGACAGGATCGGCACAATCCGCGAAGGTTTTGGACGGCTGGATGATAATGCCAGTGTCGCTTTTCACCACGTCCTTCGTCTTGGCGACAAGCTCCACCTTGACGCCCGGGAGATAGCCAAATACCTGCTGCGGACCGATCAGATCTAGCGCTGTCATTCCCGGATAAATCAGCATCGCGATTTCTGCCGGCTTCTCCGGCATTGAATGTTGCTTGCCGCTCGTGTCCTGAGTTTGCTGCTGTGCAACGGCCATCTTGGCGATGGCCGCAGTCAAAGCCGCGCCGCATAACTGTTGGCTGAATTCTCGCCGGTTCATATCGATTCCTTTCTGTGCCTTACTTTGGTGTGCTATACAGTTGGGCCAATCCCATCTTCGCCAGAGCGGCGGTAAATGGGACGCGACGATGCTAAGAGCAATACCCGCGCCACGGCTTAGCCATTGAACGAATTCATTGACCGCGATGAGCCGCGAGGTCCTGGAAGCGGCGCTAGTCTTTTCCGAACCATGCCTCCCCATCCCAGAAAGGCTGGCTAATACAGCGTCACATCCCGTTGCTAGCTGCTGACGGATAGCCGGCCCCGCCAAAATAACACTCAAGGGCCTCCACCTTCCCACCTCTGACCCGGAGATATTCCACGTTCCGGAATGATTTACCGTTCGTCGTGTGGCATAGGTACTTCACAAATGCCTCGTCGCCACTTGTGATCACGCGCTCCAGATCGGATCGCTCGATAAGCTTAGCCTGCGTATCCCAGCATCGCGTTTTGAAAGTGCTCCGGCTGATGTGGTCGTCGCCGGCCGCGCTGGTGAAGGTAAAGTTGTCGGTCATCAGGGACTCGAATTGACCCTCGTCCTTTTCCACCCACGCCTTATACCACTTCCGGACGATTTCTTCGGTTGCCGGGCTCGACCCCGCTTCTGCGCGCGCCCTTGCCGTCACCAGGAGTCCCGCCGCTCCAGCCAGTGCGCAAACTCCCGCTTCGAGCGCCTTCCGCCGTGATACTCCGATTCGGATCATGTCCATTCTCCTGTTCCAGATTCTTGGGTTAGTGGCCTCTGGGGCCGTTCTGAGTGTTTAGCAGGTCACCGCACTTGGCGTCCTGTGCTTGGACGTACCGGGCTGCGCCTTAGTGAGTACAGACCGGTTGGTATGCGACAATATCGGCCCATCTTGCACCATCCGATCAGCCCGCTTCCGGTTGCCCGGCGGCCGCAAAGACCGTAGCCACTCCACGATGTTTCTGATCCCCTCTTCCATCACTTTCGCATCTTGGGCATTCTTTGCAAGCGAGCCGTAACCTTCGACCATGGCAATCAACAATCCAGCTGCTTGAGCGGGTTCCAGGTCTCGGCGCACCTTTCCATGTTTCTGACCATCCCGCAAAGCAGCGGCAACGCCATCCTGCCAGTTACGAAATATTGTTGCGAGCCGTTGGCGGAATCCCGCGTCAATAGGAGACATTTCCTGCGCAAGATTGAGCAAAGGACAGCCGCCGCGCACAGCCTCGGGCTTAACCGACAAATCTTGAACAGCGCCGATCAGAACGTCGATAGGGTCCTCGCAGTTCTCGAGAGGACGCAACCACTGGCCACGATTGTCGGGGGCGATGATCTCTTCGACGATGGCGTATCCCAAGGCTTCTTTGCTGCCGAAGTGGTGGTACAACGCCCCCTTTGTGACCCCGGCTGCGGCCAGAATGGCATTCAGCCCGGCACTCTGGAAGCCCGATCCGTATACCTCGCGGAATGCCGCCTGCAGCAAGCGCACCCGGGTGCGCTCCGGATCGCGCTGGGCAGACCCGCTGCGTCTCGGTCTGTTTCCACGCACCAACAGATCCATTGTATCCGGCAACATACCAATCAGTATGCACATTGCGATTAAATTCGTCAAGGCAAGTACTGCGTTTTACGTTCAATCGAGAAATATCCAAACTGGTTGGTATGTTAAGAGGTTCGCAAGCTTACTCAGTTGTCGCTCAACCACCAAGGCGCATTTTGCCCCAATGTGCATTGATGAACGTGGCAGTTTCTGGCTTATAGCTCGTCACGGCCACTTTGTAGGTACACGATGACAGCTTATGGCTAAAGAAATGACAACTTATGCTTCAAAGCACAGATTGCGGTCTGAGGGCGTCCGGTCACCATGTGAGAGGATTCTCATTGGGTTTCTCTAATTAGTCAGTCTCGAGTTTAGGCTAATATAGGTGCTAATTCCTTCAGTTAATTCTACTTAGATGCTTTGTGCCGAAAGGGCGCCGGGAATGCTTCTGGAAAGCGTGCGGAAGCGCACGACTGTCTGTCGGGAGTTCCTTACGTGTTCCCTTTTGAGCCTTCCAGCTTGCGGCGTCTGGTACTCGGATTGTCCGGCCTCGTCCTATTGCTCGCGCCTTCATTTGCGCTGGCTGGCGGGCCGAAATATGTGGCCGGGAGCAGCTTCTTCAATCCCGCGGTTCTCGGGCAGCCGATTCATTGGCCGGGAGGGAAGGTGAATTATTACGTAGACCAAGGTCCGCTCAATGCATCGGTCTCGAACCAGCAGGCTACGGCAATGGTGGACGCCGCTGCGGCGCTCTGGTCCGCGGTTCCCACGGCTGCCGTCAACCTTACCGATATGGGGCCGCTGAACGAGGATGTCAACGGGAACAACATCGCCGCCGTTAACTGGCAGATTACTGCGCCCATCGATGTGACTTCGCTGGCGACAACCTATCCGCTGGGAGTCATCTACGATGCCGACGGTTCTGTGACCGATGCGATATTCGGGACGGGTGCTAGCGATCCGACAAGCTGCCAGAACAACGGCGTGTGGACTTGGCTGGATAACATCAATGCCGACGCGACGGTAGCCCACGGGATTATTCTGCTGAACGGCCTTTGCGCCACCAACCCCGCCTTGATCGAAATGATGAATTACGAACTGGAGCGCGCCTTTGGCCGCGTCCTCGGTCTCGATTACGCGCAGGTCAACCCGACCGGCCTCATCGATGAACTTCCCGGCGGCCTGAATGGCTGGCCGGTGATGCAGCCATTGAGCGGCGTCTGCTCCCAGACCGGCGGAGAGTGCATTCCCAACTTCACCGTCCTGCGCTTCGACGACATCGCCGCCCTGAACCGCATTTATCCCGTTACCGCGCAAGACCTCGCCAGCTTCCCCGGAAAGCAGCTGACCGCAGCCAATACCGTCTCCATTCAGGGGACCATCAGCTTCCGCACCGGCATGGGAATGCAGGGTGTGAATGTGGAGGCGCGGCCACTGGATGCGAATGGCAACCCGCTCTACCAATACGCGGTCTCTTTCGTCTCCGGCGGCTACTTCGGCGGAAACCACGGTAATTCCATTACCGGCTTCAAAGATGGTAATGGAGACCTGCTTACGATGTGGGGTTCGAACGATTCCACGCTTCAGGGGTACTTCGACCTGAGCGATATGCCGTTGCCTCCCGGCATGACTTCCGCGAACTACCAGGTGACTTTTGAAGCGATCAATCCGCTCTACATCCTTACCGATTCGGTTGGGCCTTATCTTGATGGGCAGGTAGCGCCTTCGGGCACGTTGCCGCTCATTTCCGTAGCCTCATTATCTGCGGGAACTACGCAGACTCTCACGGTGAATGTTTCCGACTCCGCGGTTGGAGGGTATCAGGACGCGATTGGTACCGAAGCCTCACCGCGCATGATGCCGGCGAGCGGAATGTGGGCTGGGCGCATCAGCCAAGTGGGCCAAACCGACTGGTTCACATTCCCGGTGCGCGCCAACCGGACGTTTACGGTTGTCACCCAGGCACTGGACGAAACCGGCGCGCCCACGGAATCGAAAGCCATGCCTTCGATCGGCATATGGGATGCCTTTGACGCGGCCGGCACGACGGCCGTTGGCGCGGCTCCCGGCATGAATGGCCTGGCAACAGGCGAAACCTGGCTGCGCGTCTCCTCACTCGGCGACGACCTCGTCCGCATTGGGGTTGCGGATCAGCGCGGCGACGGCCGGTCCGATTACGCCTATAACGGCTGGGTGCTCTACGCGGACACGATAGAGCCGCAGCGCCTTCCCGCTTCCGGTGGGCCAATTGTCATCCACGGCATGGGTTTTCGCCTTGCGGACACGGTGCTGGTTGGCGGCCAAACCGCCATGGTCACAAGCATTTCGCCCAACGAAATTACAGCGATTGCGCCCGCCGCGGCCAGCGGAGTCACAGGCTCAGTCGATGTCGAAATCGACGACCTGCCAGCCTTCTACGCCGCGGCAATCGTCTCCGCGGGGGTCAGTTATGACTCAGGAATCGGAGACGCGCTAACATTGCTCACGGCTCCCATGAACACAGTCCCCATCGGCGTGCCGATCCCTTTCACTGTTACTGCTTTGGGCTCCGATCTCATCCCGGCGGGGGGGGTGACCGTGATTTACCCGTCTGTTCCGTTACCGCAACGGGAGACGGACGAGCCTCAATGAACGTCACCGCGGCAGACGGGACCTGGTCGATCGTGACCGCCTCGCTGATCAACGGCTCCTGTCTCCAGGCGCAGTTCGTTGGCGGAACTCCTCCGGTACTGGCAGCCCTCACGCCGCGGCTCTCCCTTGCGGCCGGCGCAACGGTTTCCTGGATTGTGCAGGCCCTGGTTCTCTCTAATGGCTTTGCTGCATCTGGGCAGGCAGTCGCGTGGCAAACCACAGGGAGCGGCATCTCGGCCCAGGGCTCAACCGCCTCCATCACAACCTCAACAGGCATGGCCACGCAGACGTTGACAGTGGGACCTTTGGCCGAAGGGCAACTTGCCATCGTAAACGCTTGCCTCAACGGCACCAGTCAGTGCGTCCCGTTCACGGCTATCGGCGCCCGGTCTGAATATGCCGCTCTTGAGGCGGTCTCCGGAACAACGCAGAGCCTTTCAATCGCGAGAACTCCCGCTCAAATTACGCTACGGCTGCTCGACATGGATGGCAATCCGATGGCCGCGGGAAGCGTGTCTCTTTACCAGGCCCTCTACGCATGGGCGCCGCCCTGCGGGCCGCACGGCGTTTGCCCGCCTTCGATTCTGCTGGCCACTGCTACCGCTACGGCCACTTCCGCACTGGACGGCACCGTGACATTTACGCCGGCGTCACTGCCTGGGGTTGCTACAAACCTGCTGGCGCTGGCCGCATCGGGCAACACTTCCACAGTAAGCATCGCGGTTGAGCAGCATCCGTAGGGATGGTGTGACCTGTAATCGTCTGGATTGAACTGTATACA
>JBELAI010000225.1:0-9496 GCA_049508975.1 Occallatibacter sp.
CACGGACGCATCTCCTTCATTGCATCCGACGCGGAGTTCACGCCGAAAAGCGTTCAGACTTATCAGGAGCGCGTCACGCTTGTCTATCGGATCAAAATCGACATAGACAATCCGAATCACGAACTCAAACCCGGCATGCCCGCCGATGCACATCTGGATTTGGCCGTTGCTCAGCCGGCCGAGCAGCCCTCGCCTGCACCACCTGCGAAGCAATGACTATCCCGCCCCAACCCGCGATCGTTGCCGATGAGCTCACCAAGAGTTTCCCCGGTGTACGCGCAGTGGATGCGCTCAGTTTCGATGTCTGCCCAGGTGAAATCTTCGGCCTTGTCGGACCTGATGGCGCAGGCAAAACAACTACGCTGCGCATATTGGCAGGTATCATGCCGCCCGACGCAGGCCGTGCCACAGTTGCCGGTTTCGACGTGGTTCGCAATCCGGAGGGCGCCAAGCATGCGCTGAGTTATATGCCGCAGCGCTTTGGCCTGTATGAAGATCTCACCGTCGATGAGAATATCCGGTTTTACGCCGACCTCTTCGGAGTCAGACGCGCCGAACGGCAGCAACGCTCCGAGCAGTTACTCCAAGCCGCCGGCATGGCCGAGTTCCACAAGCGCATGGCAGGCAAGCTTTCCGGCGGTATGAAGCAAAAACTGGGCCTGGTTTGCGCTCTCATTCATCGTCCCAAAGTCGTTCTTCTCGATGAGCCAACCACCGGTGTCGATCCCGTTTCGCGCCGTGATTTCTGGCGCATCCTTTACGAATTGATTGCCGAAGGCGTAGCGATTCTCACATCACCCGCGGATCTCGACGAAGCCGAGCGCTGTCATCGTGTCGCCCTGCTGCATCAGGGAAAGCTTCTCTTCTGCGATACGCCTGCAAACCTCAAAGCCCGCATGGGCAAAGGCGTTTTGTCGGTTTCAGGCCCCGAGCCCCGCAGCCTCCGCACCCAACTCGAACACGCCGAGGGAATTTCGAGCCTCGTGCTCACTGGGGACGGGCTGCATGTTGTGGTGGACGATGCACTCCGCCGCATTCCCGAATTCCAGACGATTCTCACCAACGCGCACGTGCCCTTCGATTCGATTCAGCAGGTCGCACCTTCGATCGAAGATCTCTTTGTCGATGCCGTGACCAGCGGAGGCTCAACCCATGCCTGAACAAAACTATTCAGTCGTGGTTGAGAATCTGTCGAAACGGTTCGGCAGCTTTGTTGCCGTAGATCAGTTGAATCTCAACATCCCGAAAGGAGAGGTCTTCGGATTTCTCGGACCCAATGGAGCCGGCAAATCTACAACCATTCGCATGTTATGCGGCCTGTTGAAACCAACCTCAGGCGCTGCCTCAGTAGCAGGCTTCGATGTAGGACGCCAGCCTGAATCGGTCCGACAGAACATCGGTTACATGTCGCAAAAGTTCTCTCTTTACAACGATCTCAAGGTCATCGAAAACTTGCGTCTCTTCGCTGGCCTCTACAGCGTTCTTTCCAATGTCCTGCAACAACGCATTGATTGGGCGCTGGAAATGGCCAACCTCAAGGGCCAGGAGAATCTCATCACCGGCACACTTCCCGGCGGTTGGAAGCAGCGCCTGGCGCTGGGTTGCGCCGTACTCCATAAGCCGCCAATCCTCTTTCTCGACGAGCCCACCTCCGGCGTCGATCCCATCTCGCGCCGTCAATTCTGGGACCTTATTCACCACATGGCCGAAGAGGGCGTCACGGTTTTTGTTACCACTCATCACATGGAGGAGGCCGAGTACTGTAATCGTCTAGCACTTATATTTCGCGGGAAGATGGTCGCCCTCGGCACTCCTTCTGAGTTGAAGCGCGATTCGATGAAAGGCGAACTGCTTCTCGTCGAATGCGATCCTCTGGGCCCTGCTGTTGAAGCCCTCCAATCGGCCCCCGATGTGCTCGATGCCGCAGTCTTCGGCAATGCACTGCATCTCGTCGTCCTCGATGCTAACGCCGCCATTCCACAAATCCAGACCTATCTCACAAGTCATAACATCGCAGTTAGAAGCATAGAAAAGATTCGCCCCACTTTGGAAGACGTCTTCGTTTCTCTCACCAGCGTCCGAGAGCCCGCGACGGAGGCGAGACCATGAACCTCAATCGCCTGCTCGCCGTCGCCAAAAAAGAAATCATTCAGATTCTCCGGGATTCGCGCAGTCTTATCATTGTCGTACTCATGCCCGTGACATTGATGCTGCTCTTTGGTTATGGCGTCAATCTCGATCTCAAGGGGCTTCCCGTTTACGTTCTTGACCGGGATGGAAGCCAACAGAGCCAGGACCTGCTCAAACATTTTCAAGCAAGCCAATATTTTCAAATCGTTCGCGTGGTCAACGACTACTCATCCATCACACGTGCGCTCGACGATGGCTCCGCCAAAATGGCGATCGTCATTCCGTGGAACTTCTCTCAGCGTCTCAGCGAAGGCGGCCCGGTTGAGGTGCAGGCGCTCGTTGACGCCACAGATGACAACACCGCTAACGTGCTCATCGGCTATTCACAGGCTGTTGTCCAAAGCTACTCGTCTGAAGTGCAAACCCGATGGCTCACCCAGCGCGGCCAGCAGATTCAACCCGCTCCCATCGGCGTTGAAACGCGCACGTGGTACAACGAAAACCTCGAAAGCAGCGCTTTCATTATCCCCGGCGTGCTCGCGCTAGTCATGTCCGTCATCGGCGCGTTTCTCACGTCGCTCACCATCGCACGCGAATGGGAGCGCGGCACTATGGAGCAGCTGATCTCCACTCCGGTCAGTGCCATGGAAATCATGCTCGGCAAATTGACGCCGTACTTTGTCCTCGGCATGTTCGATGTTGTTATCTGCGCAGTCATCGCGATCAACTGGTTCCGCGTGCCCTTTCGCGGATCGTTCGTCACCTTACTCATTAGTTCGGCAATGTTTCTCATCGTGGTGCTGTCGCTCGGCTTCTTCATCTCGGTTCTCGCCAAAAATCAATTTGCCGCCAGCCAGATCGCGCTGCTCATCACGTTTCTTCCGGCTTTCCTGCTCTCCGGATTTTTGTTTTCCATTGAACAAATGCCCGTTGCTCTCCAATGGATCACGCGCATCCTGCCCGCACGCTACTACGTTTCAGTGCTGAAAAAGATATTTCTCAAGGGCACGCCCACAGCCATGCTTTCCGCCGATCTGATCCCTCTCGCCGTGTTCTCATTTGTGCTGGCTCTGCTCGCTACACGCGCATTTCACAAGAGGTTGACGTAAGGAGAACCCATGTTCGGCCGCCTGAAACAGATGTTGATCAAGGAGTTCATCCAGGTCTTCCGTGACAAGCGGACGCGCTTCATCCTCATTGGTCCGCCCATCATTCAAATGCTGGTATTCGGCTACGCAGCCACGTACGAAATCCGCAGTGTCCCCACCGTTGTTGTCGATCTGGATCAAAGCCAGGAAAGCCGCGATCTGCTTTCACTTTTCTCATCGAGCCCATACTTCAATGTGCAGCGCCATCTTACTGACTCCCGCCAACTCGGCGATCTTATCGACCAAGGCAAGGCCACAGTCGGTTTAGAGATCGACGCCGGCTTCGCACGCAAACTGCGCAGCGGTCAAACCGCGCCCCTGCAAGTTATTGTTGATTCTACTAACTCCAATACCGCACTGATTGCTTCCGGCTACATTTCGCAAATCGCACTCGGCTATGCACAGAGATATCAGCAGGACCGCATCAGCCGCATCGCGCCGCAACTTGTCGAGGCAATCCCATCAGTCCAACTCCAGGCGCGTCCCTGGTTTAACCCGGGCCTAAAAAGCCGATGGTTCTTTGTCCCTGGAGTTATCGGCAGCCTGACATTGGTATTAGTCGTAACTCTCACGGCCTTTGCCGTCGTACGCGAGCGCGAGATAGGCACACTTGAACAGATCATGGTCACACCCATCCGCCCCGCGGAATTCATCCTTGGCAAAACACTGCCCTTTTTCCTGATTGGACTCTTCGACGTCTCGCTCATCGCCGTAGTCGGAACTCTGTGGTTTCGGGTCCCATTCCGCGGACATATCTCGGTGTTACTGATTGGTTCGATCCTTTTCATACTATGCATGCTCGGTGTCGGCCTCTTCATCTCCACCGTCTCATCTACCCAGCAGCAAGCCATGGTCACCGCATTTTTCTTCATCATGCCCGCCGTCGCCTTTTCTGGATTCGGATTCCCCATCGCTACCATGCCGCAGTGGATGCAATATCTTACTTACCTTGTGCCTCTGCGCTACTTTCTCGTCGTGCTTCGCGGAACTTATCTGAAAGGCGCCGGGATGGATATCCTCTGGCCGCAGATGGCAGCCATGGCAGGGCTCGGTGTCAGCCTGCTAACCATCTCCATCCTCCGCTTCCACAAGGCTCTCGACTAAGGACTGGCCGATAACTTGCTTATGACCCCGCAAAAGCAATTATCTCCAGCGGAAGATGCGCAGAGAAATCGCGAACGGTACAAGAAACCACGCCAAGAGTAATCCAACCTGCATCATCATGTGCCCCAGGCCTATCCCCTGCAGCATGTTGCCTCGCATGGCTTCAATCGCCGCCGTCAGCGGCAGCGCCCTCACAATTGGCTGAATCACCGCCGGAAAGCGCGTAGCTGAAAAGAATACGCCCGATAATATCCACATCGGAAGCATCACCAGGTTCATCAGTCCCGATACCGCTTCCATCGTTTTTGCGCGCGTCGAAACCAGCAGGCCTAATGCAGAGAATGCCAATGAGGTCATCAAGCATAGAAGACCCAACTGCCACAACGAGCCGCGAAACGGCACTCCGAAGGCGATTTTGGCAAATCCCAGGAAGAAAGCTACTTCGATGGTTTGCATCGTCAGGCGCGATATCAGGAACGAAGCCAGGTACTGCCACTTGGGCATGGGCGAAGCCACCAGCCGCTTCAGAAGTTTTTTCTGCCGCGCCTCGACGATCGCGAACCCCAGCCCCCACATTGCCGAACCCATGAGGTTCAAACCCAGCAACCCCGGCACAACAAAGTCGATGTACCGCGCGCCGGTCTCATGCACCAGTTCGTTCCCGGCCTGCACCGCATCCTTACGCCCCGCCGCCGCCTGAGTCGCGCGATCCGCCAGCAGGCGCGCCGTTCGCGCATCTGGATTCGTATCGTCGTATTTGTATGCCACACCATCCGCACGCTGAATCGCAAGGAGCAAAATCTGTCCCGTCGCCAGTTCGTGCGTCCCTTCGGTCTCATTCATGGTCGCCGCGGTCAGCCCTTTGTCCGCGGCCAGCGCGTGCGTCAGTTGCACCGTCGTTGCGCCTACCTGTAACACGTCGGCGGGCCGATTACGGAATGCAATTCCCAATCCCATCGCCAACAAAATGGGGAAGATGAATATCCAGAAGATCGCCTCCGGTTCGCGCAAGAATAGCCGGAACCGTGCCATCGTCAGTTGATAAAGGCTGCTCAATTCCAGCTTATTCATCGCGCAAATTCCTTCCCGTCAGTTGCACAAACACATCCTCCAACGATGCCGAGTGCGTGCGAAACTCGCTCAAATGCAGACCCTGCTCCTTGAGTTCGGCAAAAATTCTCGGCACCGCACGGTGCAACTCGCTCACCGAGAGCTGGTGCAGCCCCGCATCCACTCGATGCGACTGCACACCCTCAATCGCTAACAGCGGCGCCGCATCTACAATGCCGTGCGCATGCGGGTCCACACCGCTCACCGCGAACTCTACAATGTCTTCGCCGCCCACCGTGCCGATAAGTTGCTGCGGGGTCCCCAGTGCGATCACCTTGCCATGATCCATAATCGCCACGCGATCGCACAGTTGCTCCGCCTCATCCATGTAATGCGTCGTCAAAATGATCGTCCGCCCCGCCTGCTTCAGTTCATCCACCAGGTCCCACAAATGCCGCCGCGCCTGCGGATCGAGGCCTGTCGTTGGCTCGTCCAAAAAGAGCAATTCCGGATCGCCGACCAGCGCGCATGCCATCGCCAGCCTCTGCTTCTGCCCGCCTGACAATCCCCCCACGCGCGACTTCCGCTTCTCCTCCAGTTGAGCCGTCTTGATCGATTCATCCACAGGAATTCCGTGTTTGAAGAAACTGCGAAACATGCGCAACGTTTCCTCTACCGTCAGCTTTTCCGGAAACTGCGTCTCCTGCAGTTGAATCCCAATCCGCTGCCGCAGTTCGTTCGCTCCGGTTCGCCAATGCAACCCCAGAACCTCGACGGTTCCCTCGTCGGGAGCCGTCAGACCCTCGCAAATCTCGATGGTCGTGGTCTTGCCCGCGCCGTTCGGGCCCAGCAGGCCGAAGCATTCGCCCCGTGGCACCTCCAGGTCCAACCCATCGACCGCCTGCACATCCGCGAACGCCTTCCGCACGCCGCGCAGCAGCAACGACGGGCCGTTCCGCTGCGACCCAGCCCGTGCTCGCCGTTCTGCCAAACCTACACCCTCGCTCATCCGCTCTGCCTCCAAGTGTCTGGTCCCAAAAGTCTTTGCCCCAGAGTACCGCATTTTGGTTGAACATCCTGTGACATTCCGTGACCGTTTTGCAATGTACAGACCACGCAGGGACAAGGAAAGGCACGCCCGTTCCGCTTCCCCACCCGCGGACTTGCAGGTAAACTATAACCATGGCGGAGATTCAACGCAGAAAAACACCCACGGTCAAAATCGGCAACGTTCGCGTCGG
This sequence comes from Occallatibacter sp., assembly GCA_049508975.1. GTDB lineage: Bacteria > Acidobacteriota > Terriglobia > Terriglobales > Acidobacteriaceae > Telmatobacter. The sequence continues at coordinate 6,674 of JBELAI010000225.1, forward strand.
CTGGGAGGTCCCGGTAGTCGTTCAGTCCATGACCAACACAGACACGGCCGATATTCCCGGCACCATTGAGCAGGTCGCTGCTTTGGCGATGGCCGGCTCTGAGATCGTGCGCGTCACGGTCAACAACGAGGACGCCGCAGCCGCCGTGCCACACATTGTCGAGGGCCTCGAGAAGCGCGGCATCCGCGTCCCCGTTGTCGGAGATTTCCATTACAACGGGCACCTGCTGCTGAAGAAATTTCCCGCCGCCGCACGAGCATTGGCCAAGTACAGGATCAATCCCGGCAACGCTTCAATCGGAAAAAAGGATAACGACAATTTCCAGGTTATGGTCGAGTGCGCTGTCGAAAACCAGAAGCCTGTCCGGATCGGCGTCAACTGGGGCTCGCTTGATCAGGCGCTGCTCACGCGCATGATGGATGCGAATTCCAAACTTGCCAATCCCCTGCCGGCGCGCGACGTGATGATGGAAGCCATGGTCGTGAGCGGCCTTGAATCAGCGAAGGCCGCCGAGCATTACGGTCTCCGCCCGGACCAGATCATCCTCTCAGCCAAGGTGAGCGGCGTTCGCGACCTCATCGACGTCTACACCACTCTCGCCGCCCGCTGCAACTACGCTCTCCATCTCGGGCTGACCGAAGCGGGGATGGGCGCAAAAGGATTGATTGCCTCGACCGCCGGCCTTGCTCCGCTGCTGCTCGCGGGTATCGGAGACACTATTCGCGTCTCACTGACGCCCAAGCCCAACGGAGACCGTACGGAAGAGGTGCAGGCTGCGCAGCAAATACTGCAATCGCTTTCCATCCGCAGTTTCATGCCGCAGGTTACAAGCTGCCCAGGGTGCGGTCGCACTACAAGCACTTACTTCCAGGAGTTAGCGGAGCAGATACAGAGTTATCTCCGGACTTCCATGCCTGAGTGGCGCAAGAAGTATCCCGGCGTTGAAGAACTGAAGCTCGCCGTGATGGGTTGTATAGTGAATGGGCCCGGCGAGTCAAAGCATGCGAACCTGGGCATAAGTCTGCCCGGCACATTCGAGGAGCCCAAAGCCCCGGTGTATGTGGACGGAAAGCTGCTAAAGACGCTGCACGGCGATACGATTGTCGCGGAGTTCAAGGAGATACTGGATAAGTATGTGGAGAGCCACTACGGACAGAACGCAAAGCCAGCAGAGTTAGTCGGCGCAAGATAATTCTCTGTCAAACCCAGAAGGTTGGCGCCTACAACAAACCTGTCATCCAGAGAGATGCGTACTTCGACGGAGTCGAAGGATCTGCTGATCTTCCGCGGTCACTGATCCCGATTGCCATGTTGAATCGCTGATTCTTCCGGAGTGTCTCCGCCATTTGTCTGGGGCCCAGGATCCTCACAACCAGACACGCGTCTGACCTCAAAGCTATGCTCCCGAACGGCGACAAGTTCAGCCTCCTCACCAACCTTCAAATTGAGTTCCCTTACAATCGCCGCAGGGATGCGAACCCACAAAGGGTTCCCTCGTCTTCCAATCTTCATCGTCTGATTTCCCATTGACTTCTATTCGGTTAAATCGGTCCCGACTGCGAAAAGTTGAGCCTATTTCAACAGGAGATTTACTTCACCCTCTTGAAATCAAACGTAGCCAGATTCATATGCCCCTCGGCAAGAATATGCACAGTCAGCACCGATTTCCCCTTCGGCAGCTGCAAAGTTACAAAATTCCGCGCCACATTCCAGTGGTGGTATTGTCTCCACTCCAGCGGATCGGTGTCGTCGAAGGTGCTTATAATCTTCAGCGGCCCCGTTGCCGGTTCCCCGTTCACGTCCAGCAATATCGCTCCCCCGCGATTCGAGGTGTAGAGCAAGTCCGCAGAGTATTCCCCGGCCTTGGCCGCATCCACCGTGATGTTGAACCACTCCCCGGCCTCCGTCCATCCCACGTAGAGCAGGTCCGGCGGCGGCGTCACCTTGTTGTACGGGTTGTCGTCAATGGGCGGCGTGCGGCCAAACTTCGTATACGAAATATCCACGCCCTCGTGCATCCGGAATTCGTTTAAATAGCTCCCGTCCGCCTTGTTGAGTTCACCGCTGCCGTGGTTTTCAGCGTCAGAATCGTGATAAGCGACGCCCTCGCCGCCCATGTCGTAATAGGCGCACATCACCTTGCCGGGTATAGGCTGCGCACCGCCGGTGTAGCGGCTGTCGTGGTACGGAGTTCCTTTGTACTGCGCCAGGAAATCGGCTTGCAACGCACAAAGCGTGGCGGCGCCAAACAGGACGGCCACCATGGCCAAAAGCAACGAAGAGCGGCGAACGGAATCTTTCATTGGAATAGGGCCTCAGAGATTCGCAGTTGGAAAGTCACGGATAAGGGTACAGCAAACGGGAGCGGCCAGGTAGACAGATTGCACAATATGTCCGGTCAAAGCACAGTGATCCATGTACTTTCAATTGCTTCCAGATCGGCCTAGCATTCCTTCATATTCCGGAGGGCTTGCATGCGCCCGCAGCACTACCTCGTCTCGATTGTCTTCGCCGCTTCCCTTTCAGTGTTCGCCGTACCAAAGCCCTGCATTCTTCCCGAACAGGCATCCAAGCTTCTCAACAAGGAAGTCTGCATCTACGCACACGTCTACGATGTGGTCCAACTCCCGGACGGTACACGCTATCTGGATGTATGCACGCCACAGACCCTGGATGACGCCTGCCGCTTCACTATCGTCAGCCTGTGGGAAGACCATGACGAAGTCGGCGAACTCCGCAAGTACCGTGACATGGATGTCGAGGTGCGTGGCATTGTCCAGCCCATGCACGGACGCTCCGGGATGCTGCTCAGCCATGCGCGGC
>JBELAI010000226.1:0-9371 GCA_049508975.1 Occallatibacter sp.
CCACAGACCTTGGAAATCGATACTACCGATTTCCACATTCCCACGCCACGACGACTACGACGAGGATGAATATCTCCTCAAAACCCGCCGGTTAAGGGATACGCGTTCTGAGGGCAAGGTCAATTCATGACCTCAAGAGCCCCACAAATCCCGCACTTTCCTCCAATCCCTCAATTCAATCTGTTGTACACAAAATACCCCACCCCCCATTTCCTCTCATATCTATGAAAATAAAATGGTTACGTCAATAAAACCCAAAACGACCTGCGAAAACAAACAACTTACGTTCGAGGCACCGTCAGAAATCCACCCTTTTTGACCGGGAAATGCACGAATTAACAGTTTTTCGAGCGCCTCTGAACCAGCGCATGCAGTGCTCAGGCGTAGCGAAACAGCGCCATGAAACCAAAGTCCATGTGCTGCTGGATATGGCAGTGAAAGAGCGTCAGGCCTGGCTGGTCGGCGATCAGATCCACAGTGGCGCGTCCAAATGCGGGAACGATCACCGTGTCTTTCTTGATGCCGGCAGTCGGCTTGCCATTGAGTTCGACCAATTCGAACAGGTGCCGGTGCATATGCAGAGGATGAGAATCGTCACTGCGATTGTGAAACACCAGCCGATAGCGGCCTCCCTGCCGAAACACGAATTCCCGTTCATGCGGATATTCTTTGCCGTTGACCAGCCAACGATTAATCCCATTGGCCCCGCCAGGTACTTTTTCAAAGACCATGTCGATGACCTGGTCCGGCACGGGATGCGGCGCGTTGCTGCCAAAACCCGTCGTGCCAAAGATGGTGTAGTCCCAGCGTGACTTCGGAGGCCGAGTCCATTGCGCGAGCTGATGTTGATTGGCGTACTCCACCACGATCCCCATGCCGGCTTGCCGCGCCACATCGCGCAGCTCCCCTAAAACCCACACACCCGGATTATTCATCTCCACGATCGCATCCACGCGCTCCCCGGGGGCGATCTCAATAAAATCGACCGCCTGAGGCGTCGGCACGGGATTGCCGTCGAGAGCGATCACCTGAAACTTGTGCCCAGGCAACGCCACGCGATGAATCAGGGCCGCGCTCGCGTTGAGCAGGTGCATCAGCACGCGCTGCCCCGGCTTCACGCGCAGGGGCTCCCCCGCTCCGAGCATTTTGTCGTTAATCGAATAAAGAGGAGCGCTGACTTCGAGTCCGTTCGGACGCAGGTCTGGAGTCGTTGGTTTCTCGGGCATCGGGTCGCTGGGATCAGCCGCCATCTCGTCCTGATCCATCGTCGACAGAAAATATTGCCATTCACGCAGCGCCAGAAAGACTTCCTGATCGTAGTGTCCAGGGTCATTCGCGGAATCGATCATGAGAAAACCGAACTGGCCCGTGTAGGAGCCGCGATGCAGATCTATCATGGCCGCGGTGTGCGAGTGGTACCATCGCGAACCCGCCGGCCTGGCCGCGAATTGATAACTCCGGCGGCCGTGGGGCGGAACGGGGGGAGTGCCCTCTTCCGCCACCCCGTCCACTTCCGAAGGGACGAACAGGCCATGCCAATGCACGTACTCCGGAACGTCGGTGTCGTTCACAACGTCGACGGTGACGCGCTGGCCCTCGCGCATCCGCAGGAGGGGACCGGGGACTTTACTGTTGTAGCCGATCGTGCTGATGACAACCTGGGGAGCCAGCTCGACCAACATGGGCGCGATTTGCAGGGTGAAATCCGCCGCAGGTTCGGTGCCCTTCGGTTGTGACGGCGCCATCATATGCTGGGTCGGCGGCCCCGGATCCTGCCGAAGACCTGGCGAATTCCCAAACGCGGGCCGCAGCTTGCCTGCCCCGGTCGCGATCATGGTGGCCCATCCAAGCCGTACAAAATCCCTTCGCTTCACGCGATCCTGACCCCAGCTGCGAATGCCACCATACCAACGAATCCCTCAACTAGTAATGTCGATATGAAGATTCTCTTGGTCGTTTTCTTATTCACGCCGTTCCTTCCCCTTGTGGTTGAATGGTTGGGCAACATCCAAGGCATGTGACTTCACCAGAAGAATGTTTCGTCAGATTTGGACAGCGTTAGCTGAGTTGGGAATACAGCCTCAAACAATAGACGGCAGAAATTAGCTCACACCCGATGACACGCTCTTGAGGGTACGCGAGACCCAGAACGCAGGACAAAGGGCCCAAAAGCCAAATGGTTCACCGTCGTGAACTTCGTTCTACAGACAGTTTCCGAGAATGATACCAAACTGACGAGATGCGCGTTTCCCGTCACCTACCGGCTTACCGTATCGAAAGACAGAAAGAGGGTGATTTCGCGGTCCACAGCACCTCGCAATACCTCGATCATCTCCTGCTTCGTCTCGGCAACAGGTCCATGTCCATTGGGGCAGAAGCAGTAAGAAGGCAGAACAGTTTCTTCGTTTGTATGAATGACCTCCCCTGGGAAGAGAATTAACGAAAACGGGGAGATATTCGCAACGACTTTTCAATTCCATACGAGTCCGGCGATTAGCTCGAGCAAGTTAGCGGAGAACATTCCGTCTCAAACCGATCTGCAAATCGCCGAGCTGTGCCCCTGCCAGCAGAAAAAAGTTTGCTCGAGTTCCAGCTGGTCGTGCTTCCCTCGACAATCCCTGACTAACAACGTGATCCGCGTATCCAGCCTGCGCTGACGATTGGCCCCGGCTTCTACAGGGTTCGCTATCTCGTTCCTCAACCATGAGGCTTTCTGTTTGGAAACAACTATCGGAATTCTCTTGACAAAGCACTGTCCATCCGTAGTGAAATTGGAACCGATCCTCTACCTTTCATTGGGGATTCAACATCGTCGGAATTTTCCCGAAACCCATTCCAGGAAACATCACCACAGCTGATCTCCGATTTCGAAGACGAACTCACTTCCCCGCGACCCCTTGATCAACCCGATTGAATCAGCAGGTGAAGAAAAGAGATCCGTATGCAAAATGAAAGAAGGGTTTTCGCGTTCATCTGCGGAGTAGTGTGCTCAGCACTGGCCTCTTCACTCGTCAACATTCTCATCTGCATCGGCGCATCGATCCCGGTCTCAGCGCAGGAAGCCGTGCCAGGCACAGAGGATCCGTCTGTGCCCGCCGCCACGGTAGTTCCGCAACAAGTGCGCTACACAGGCAAGCTGACTATTCGCACCGGTGAGACCGTGGAAGCCGAGTTCCGAATCTACGCGGCCGCCGAAGGCGGTGATCCGCTTTGGGCTGAGACGCAACGAGTAAGTGTGGCGGAAGATGGCTCCTACTCCGTACTTCTGGGCGGAGCCAATCCCGCTGGCCTTCCGCAGACGGTGTTTGCCGGCGGTGCAGCGCGCTGGTTGGGCGTGAGCGTAGAGCGCGGTGCGGAGCAGGAGCGCCTGCTTCTGTCGAGCGTTCCCTACGCCATGAAATCAGCCGATGCCGAGTCGCTGGCCGGCCACGCCGCCTCCGATTTCGTGACTCAGGAACAGTTTGCAGAGTCCGCCCAATCATCCGTTCCGTCCGGACAGAAGGGCACAGCGGTACCCGAGCTGCAGCCCAACACTTCAGGAACGGTGACCGGCTCGGGCACTGCAGGCACCGTTCCGTTGTGGACCGGGGCAAACGCGCAGGGCAACTCCGAAATCACGCAATTTGGTTCGGATATCGGCATCAACGAAGCCACGCCGGCGGCCACGCTCGATGTGAACGGAACTGCTCAGTTTCGTGGCACCTTGACTTTGCCGGCGATCGCCACGGCAACCTCGTCATCCAGCTCTTCCTCTCAGTTTCTGAATATTGCGGCCTCAGTCTGGTCTTCAACAACCAACGCTCCGGTCTCGCCGGGTTTTCAAATGTTTGCTTATCCTGTAAACAACAACACTGCCAACCCGACCGCCAAGTTTTACATGCAATACCGGCTGGGATCGAAAGTAACGGATCTTTTCTGGGTGAATACCGAGGGGATAATCGGCTTCGCGCCCGGACAGACTTTTCCGGGAACCATCACCAGCGTGACTGGAGCCAGCCCGGTTACTGCGACAACAACGTCAGGGGCCGTCAGCCTCGGGTTGAATACTACTGCGCTTGAAACCACTCTGAACAGCTTCTATGCACGACTGAGCGCAGCCAACACCTTCACCAAGCCCATCACCTTTGCGTCCGGCCAGACGTTTCCCGGCGCAGGAACCATTACCGGCGTAACGGCGGGCACGGGCCTCGCAGGAGGAGGCACAAGCGGATCGCCTAAGCTGGCCATCGACACGACGCAGGTACCGTTGCTGAACGCCGAGAACTCGTTCACCAACAACAACACGTTCGTCGGCACGCTCGACAGCCTGGGGACGCTCGACATTGAGGCAAACGGCGTAACCTCGACCTTCGCGCCCAACCTGAATTCGGCGCTCCTGGAACTGAGCGCCAATGCGTATAACTCCACGCAGGAACTCCCTGAAGCGCTCAAGTTCGGCTGGCAGGCGGTGGCTGCGGGCGGCAACACGGCCTCGCCGAGCGCAAATCTCGAATTGCTCTACGGAACCGGCTCAACGCAACCGACGGCCACAGGCCTATCCATTGCACCTAACGGGATCGTCAACTTTGCCAGCGGACAGACCTTTCCCGGCGGCGGTGGCGGAATTACCGGCATCACCACGTCCAGCCCGCTCACCGGCAGCGGCACCTCCGGCACGGTCAATCTGAGCCTGAATACCTCCACACTGGAGACCACGCTGAACGGCGTCTACGCACAACTGGGCGCGGCTAACACCTTCACCCAGCCAATCACCTTCGCTGCCAGCCAGAGTTTCCCCAAAACCGTCGGCAGCATCACGGTCTCGAGTCCGCTCACCCAAAGCGGGACCAGCGGCGCGGTGACCCTCGGGCTGAACTCGGCAGCACTCGATTCCACCTTTGCGCAACTCGGCGAACCCAACATCTTCACCGGCGATATCAACGCCTTCAGCGGAAGCGTCAATGCCACCACCGCTGGGGTCGCCTTCAAAGGAACCTCAACCGGCGGCAACTACGGCGTACTCGGCCAATCCACGGTGGGTAGCGGGGTGGTCGGCAATGCGGAGGCTCCTGGCGGGGGCTCGGCGGGTGTTTTCGGTCACACCGGAAACAGCTTTAGCGGAACTTCGGGCACGGAGGCCCCAAGCCTTGTGGCTGGCGTGTGGGGCGACACCACCGGAAACCCCATTTCTGCCAACAATGCGGCTGGGGTGATCGGCACGGCGGACAACGCCGAGGGCGGAAGCTTCTTCAACAACAGCGCGTCGTACGCCGCTGTCTACGCCGAAAACCGGGGCTCCGGAACCGGTATTTCCGGAACATCCGACAACGGAGGCATCGGCGTAGCGGGCCGGGGAACCACCGGAGTGGAAGGCACTTCAACTGCTTCGTCCGGCGCCGGCGTGTATGGAATTGCAAATACAGCCGACGCCGCCGGGGTATCCGCCTCTGCCAGCGGCGAGGGCTCCGACGGAGTCTACGGCATAGCAACAGGCACATACGACAGCAACTTGGTGCCATCCATCGGTGTGCAGGGACTTGCTACCCAGTTCACTGGAGGCATTGGCGTGATGGGTACGAGCATCGGCACCAGCGCGGTCGGTAAATCTCTCCTGGGACTGGGCGACGTGGCCGGAGTCTGGGGCGACGCAGCAGAGGGTCCAAATATAGGTAATTATCCGAATGTAGGTTTAACGCCAAACCTGACGCTTGGGGGCGTAGCCGGAACGGCGGATGACAACGTGGCGGGGTTCTTCGAAAACAACAGCAGTAATCTCGATACGCTAGAAGTCACCAACGAAAGCTTTGGTGGTGGTGGACCAACCGGTCTCTTCCGAACGTTCAAGGCGGCCAGCCCCGGCGGCATGTGCGGCTTCGGCGGCAGGGGCGACCTGAGTTGCACAGGGCAAGTGAAGGCGCTGGCCACCAGCGCAGACGGCTCGCATACCGTGGAAACCTACTCCGTCCAATCGCCGGAGAACTGGATGGAGGACTTCGGCTCCGGCCTGCTCAAACAAGGCGTGGCCGTGGTCAAGATCGATCCGGCCTACGCCGAAACCGTGAGCGAGACGGCCGACTATCATGTTTTTCTCACCCCACGTGGCGATTCGAAAGGCCTGTACGTGATAAACGCCTCCATCGCAAGCTTCGAAGTGCGCGAATCGGGCGGTGGGACCTCTTCGTTGAGCTTCGACTATCGCATCGTGGCCAGGCGGCGCGGCTACGAGGCCCAGCGGCTTACCGACGTCACCGAGTCCTTCAACCGGGATAAAGCGGAGACGGCGAAGCGCTTGAGCGTGGCGGCCAACTACAAAGGAGTGCCTCAACCCTAGCTGGTCCCGGCCCTGGTGCAACTAGCCACGATTTCCCTCAGAGCCATTGTGCTAAATCGCTCTATCTCCTCATTGCGTTTGCCGTAGGTGCGGATACTCTTTACTTCGCAGACGGAGCTGGCGTTTCGATGCGGGGAAGCATTTCGATGCGGGTGGCTGCGTTGTAAGCAAACCATGCCTCGATCATTGCTCCCTGCATAACGTCGCCATTTTGCACACGGTCATAAAGGTCCATGTTGGAATGGTGAGTCCGCGTACCGTATTCAAGAGGATCCTGCATGAATCCGATGCCGTCCAAGCCGATCCACGAGAAGCTTGTGGAGTCCGTGCCACCGGGCTGCAAAGTGGGGCCGGCGGTAAGACCGGTTACAGCCTCGATCCCCAGGTCTTTGATGGATGCAATCCACGATTGGAAGATCGCTGCCAGTTCCACATTCCCCAATGCCGATACGGCGCGAAACCTTCCCGAGCCCGAGTCGTCGTTGAAGTACACATCCAGCTTGTCGTATTCCGGCGTCTTCTTCATGGTGTCGCGCGGAGCGAAGTGCTGTTGCACATAAGCCAGCGAACCATAGAGTCCTTCTTCCTCCCCACCCCATAAGGCAACGCGGACAGTGCGGGCCATAGGCTTGTGCAGCGCGGCAAGAATGCGCACGGCTTCCATGGCAACGGCCGAGCCGGTGCCGTTGTCCGTTGCACCCGTGCCGCCCTGCCAGCTATCGAAGTGACCACCCACCATCACGACTTCATCGGCCTTGGTCGTACCTGGAATCTCTCCAATCACGTTAAAGGCCATCTGGTCGTCCTTCTGGTATTCGGTCTCGATGTCGAATGTCAGTTTCGGAGTGATGCCGTGTTGCAGCAGGCGGCAGATGCGGTTGTATTGCTCCGGAGTAATCGCTGCCATCGGCGGGCCGACGGGATCTCTGGGATCTTGCGATCCGCCGTAGGTGGCAAAGATTGTGCCGCCGTCGCCGTTGTAACCCGGTGTCAAAGCCACGGCGACACCTTCTTCCTTCAGGAAGGCATTCACCTGGTTGCGCAGTATGCGACCGCTCGGCGCTGCCGTTGAAAGCGACATGGGCGTGTACTCGCCTGGCCGAGGCGCTGCCGTTCCCGGCCGGGCAGGCGGCCCGAAGCCGGTGTGCGATGGGTCCGGTGTCTTGGTGCGTGCCGCGACCTCCTCTTCGGTCAGGCGGTGTGCATCCGCCTCCGTATGGAGAACAAGCTCGCGCGGATCGAAGATCAGCACGATCTTGCCCTTCAGCTTACCCTTGTATTTTGCAAAGTCCGCTTCAGAGTGCAGCGGGGCCAATACGGCTTCAGCAGTCACCGGTCCGTCGGTCCCGGGTGTCCATGCCAGAGGGAATCCTATCAGCGAGGCATATGCGGGGGTCTCCAGCGCGCCGTAGTACTTCTCGATCTGCCACCCATCGCCGAATGGCCCCCATTTCTCCAGGTGCACATTCTGAAGCCCCCACGCCTTCATCTGCTGCATCGCCCACTCGGCGGCTGCCCGATGATTGCTGCTGTTCGTCACTCGTGGTCCGTAAACCTCTGAGATATAGAAGAGATTCTCCATGACCTGCGAGTGCTGGAATGCTTCATTCTTTATCTGGGTCAAAGCGCCCAGATCGACCTTGTCACCGCCCTGGTCCTGTGCGGGCGCGACCGAAGCGATGAGTAAGGCAATGGTGCAGACGGCTGCGGAAGGTTTGAACCGAAGCAGATTCACAATATCCTCACTTTCAAAATGACGCTTTCCTGGAAGAAGCAATTTGGCCCGCTTTGCCGTGCCGGCCATCCACTCTATCGCTGTTCTTCTTCAGTCTTTTCGAGATTGTTCATAGCAATTGTGAAGATCATACTTCGGATTACCTGGGAAATGTCGCTTGAATTCGCCTCGTACCGTGCGCGCGAGGCGTCAACTTGCTGCAGGTCTGCACGAACTATGAAATTGGCCGGCGAATCTTCGAGCAGGAACAGCAGGGCGCAGATCGCGCGGGATATGGCAAGGAACTACTGGATGAGTTGGCCGCCCGGCTGACAAGTGAGCTCGGTAGTGGCTACTCCAGAACGAATCCCGAAGATTATCCAGACAGCGTCTTTCCGCTGTGCCCTTTTTGGTTCGGCCTGTCTACCCGTCAGGCGTGGTCATACAGATGAACCCGTGCTCGTAGAGCCCCTTGCGCAAGAGCTCATTCATGCGCGGTTCGTCCTCCACGATGAGAATTCGCATAAATCCTCTCAGCAGTCCAACGCGAAATTCCCGCTTCGCTGGATTTGCCCGATTTGATTTCAGCACACCTCTGATCACGGGACACAAGGAAACGTGAACCTTAGTAAGAATTCATCTGATTGTTAACGTAGCTTTAAAGATTCGTCCTAAATTCCAGATTGAAAGACAAAGAAAGGCCTGGCAACCAGGCACTCAGCCTTCCGCTCGTGCATTTTGGACTTGCGCTGCGAGCATCCGTTCGCCAATCGGGTCTCAAGAGGCCCGGAAAAGCCTGCATTCAGTTGTATGGCGCCACAAGCGGTGGCGGAGTCTTTCCAACTTCAAACAACTCTGATCACGGAGGGCGTATGTTCGCAAGAATATTTTCTCTTTCTGTCCTGGCACTTCTTCTTATTCCATGCATCGCAAGAGGGTCAGCGGGGAGCATGGGTGCGGCCACCGGCAGCGGCAGCATAAGCGGCACGGTGAAAGACCCTTCCGGAGCGGTGTTGCCTGGCTCGCAGATTGTCCTGGAGCCGGGCTCAACCACGACCGCAGCAAATGCTCAGGGCAACTTCGTCCTTCAAAACCTGAAGCCGGGCTCGTATACGGTCACAATTTCGGCCGTGGGATTCGCGACAAGTGTTTCGACAGTAGTGGTGAATGCCGGAGCAGGTGCCGTTGTGAATGCGACCCTGAAGCTCTCCTCGAACAGCGAACAAGTCATTGTGAACGGCGGCCTGGAAGGCGACGTTGCCGCCATCAATGAGCAGCGCACCTCTGAGAACATCCTTAACGTGATGACGGCCGAAACCATCCAGAATCTCCCTAATCAAAGCGTTG
>JBELAI010000227.1:0-9296 GCA_049508975.1 Occallatibacter sp.
CGAGCCGGCGCGAATGCCTGGCGGACGGCGTGCAGCCTGCATGACGATGACCACCGCGCTGGCTGAGCCACAAAATCAGGTGCTCGCGGTCAGCCAGCCATTCCCAGGCAAGGCCTACTGCGCCTTGTAGATGTAGTCGTTGTAGAGGGTCACTCCATTGAGAATCGTATAGAGCCGTGCATAGATCGTCTCTCCGTTGGTTGGAAGACTATACACGGTCCTGGAAGTGCCGGCGATCGGGCCCGATACAAAGAGATCGTAGCCACCAAAGGCGACGGCGCTCAGGTGGAGATCGTATTGCGAGACGGGGGATACCGGTGACCAAGTGAACGTTACACTGGTGGCCGCCAACGTTGAACCTGGAGCCGGAGAGATGAGCCTGGCCAACGTCGCCGCGGTGAGGGTGTAATCGTTGTAAGCCGTGGCCCCGTTGAGAATCGAATAGAGCCGCGCATAGATCGTTTCGCCGTCGGTCGGAAGCCCATTCACGGTCACAGAAGTGCTTGTTTTATGACCCGAGACATAAAGGTCATAGGCCCCAAATTCGACGGCGCTCAAATGCAAATCGTACTGCGTGCCCGAAGTTCCGACTGACCATGTGAACTTTACGCTGCTGGACGTCAAAGTTGAACCCGGAGCCGGAGAGGTGAGCGTAGCTAATGGGTCCGACTTCGCGGTGTAGGTGTAGTCGTTATAGACCGTAGCTCCATCGATAATCGAATAGAGCCGCGCATAGATTGTCTTTCCGTTGGCCGGAAGCCGACCCACGGCTACAGAAGTGCTCGTTATATGACCCGATGAAAAGAGGTCGTAGCCCCCAGGTGCGACCGCGCTCAGGTGAAGATCGTACGCCGAAACACCACCTCCGTCCGACCACATGAAGGTCTCGCTGTTGCCCGTCAACGTGCTGCCCGGTGTGGGAGACGTGAGTATTGCGGGGCCTACCGTGCCCGTACCGCTCAAGGGGATGGTTTGTGTAGATCCGCTGACATTCAGGGCGTTATCCGTTAAGACAAGTGACCCAGTCAGCGAACCCAAAATTGTCGGCGAGAAGCTGATGGGCAGCAGACAGGATGCGTCTACAGCCAATGTGCCCGGCGAAGAGGAGCCGGAGCTGACCAGGGGGCAAGCGGAGGCCACGCTGCTGTCAAGGATAAAGTTGGTTGAGATGCTTGGATTATTCCCGCCGGAAGGAACCGCAAAGCTCAACGCTGAGTTGCCCACATTCTCCAGCGTGACCGTTTGCGGGCTGTCGGAGCTCGTCTTTCCCACAGCCGTTGCGGCAAACTGCAGAATCGGCGGGTCGGTCAAGTCGATCCTGTAAATGGAGGCTTCCCAGACGCCAGGTCCGCTAGGGACGGGTCCGTCGGCAACATAGACGTTCCCGGTCGAGTCCGTTGCTATGGATATTGGGTTCTGCCAGATTTGGCCGGTGCCGATTTGAGTTTGCGTGTAGCCAGTGCTGGACGGAGAGAGCTTGAAAATCCCCGGACTCGAGCTTCCAGAAACCGGAAGCGCAACGTAAAGATTCCCGACGCCATCCACGGCAATTCCTGAGTAAGTCAACAGGCCGCTGGCAATCTTGGTTTGCATGTAAGACCCGTTTGCCGGTGTCTCCTTGTATAAGAATACGGTGTTCACGTTGTAGTCATAGTCTGCAACATATACGTTCCCCGAACCATCGACAGCTACGCTATAAGGATAGACAAACCCGGCGCCAAAGGAGGACTGCGAATATTCGCCACCGGACGGACGCTCTACAAACATGCCGTTGGGCCCACCGGCGATGTAGACGTCCCCACTGCCATCGACCGCGATTCCGAATTCGTCGCAAACGTCGCCAAACTGACTCTGGGAATACCCGCCCGCACTCGGGGCTTCCTTGTAGGCGCCACACCCGCCTCCCAGGTACAGACTTCCGCTGCCGTCAATGGCGATGCTTTGGATGTTTTCCAATGACTGGAGAATGTTTGTTTCTGTATATGCACCGGCCGCCAGCGCCTCCTCAAAAACGCCGGATGCTTGAACGTCCGTGATAAAAACGTTCCCACTGCCATCCACCGCGAGGTTAATACCTTGCGACCCCGAATAGCTAAACTGGCTGGCAACCAGATTCACCACGCCGGGCAGGAAATGCAGCCGCGGTCCCACTCCTGTCGCCTGAAGATAGCCGGTTGCCAACACGTTCTGTGAGTCATCGAGTAACTCTGCCGCGCCGTACCGCGTCCCGGCAATTTTAGGCGTGAAATTCACATCCACGGTGCAGGTCTCACCGGCGGTATATGCGGTTCCCGCTTTGCAGGTTCCCGTGCCGGCATTGGCAAAGTCCAGACCTGTGACGCCATGAGTCACCACCGCGGTTGAGCCCAGCCTGCCCGCAGTGTCAAAAGTAAAGATCATCGAGATCGGAGCCGTGCTTGTGCTCCCCACGTTCACCTTCCCGAAGTTCCCTCCCGACGGCGTCTCTTTGAAGTCCCGGTTCTTGGGTGAATCGGCAGAATGGACGTTGCCGCTGCCGTCCGCCGCCACCCCATAGGGCTCAGATAGGCCATTGTTTCCAGCGTTTGCGACAACGCTATGCGCCCCAGCGAAGTGCGCGGTCTGCGCATGAACGCCGACCAAAGCCCCGCACAGTATCAAAGCCGCAACACCGCACAAAGGAGGCGACCATTTTTGCGTCCGCAGCTTGCTGAAAACATGAGGAAAGGCACCCGCTCGAGTCGTCGAGTAGAAAAATGAAGAATTGAAATCCATGACGGATCTCCTCCTTTGCGCATGTTTTCTGCGTCCCTGGCACGTAGCTTCCAAGAGCCCGCAGTCTCCAAGCGCTGGGAGATGGACCAGATGGACCAAGACATCCCGCAGCTCTTTGCGGGGAATACGGGGGACGCGTGCCTTTGTCACCCAGGTGAAAGCTCGAACGAAGCGTAACACGGGTTCTTGTGCCGTGTCACAAGTAGTATTGTATTCCCTATTAACTTAATCGTGACTACCCCGCTCCATCTCTTTTCCTTAGGTAAACCTCGCAGCGGCAGGAGCTCCATTGTGCCGGTAGGGCAATCGGTTTTTAAAGTTTTATGCCAAGAGAAAGCCTGAGGCTGCAGCAAACACTGCATCGAAGCGATTTAAGTCTCCCTCGGAATTTTGCCAACCCATAGAATGTCTTCACCAACATCCGCGGTTACTCAAAGCAGGGAAATTTATTACTTATTGCATTTTCTAGCGACTTCCCACTCGATTGTGTCGTCTAATTAACACAATGAGCACTGCCGCGTCTGTTCACCCCTTCTTCGTTCAGGGTTCCGCTACCGCAGCTGATGACCAGATTCGGCAGGAGAGTCTGGCCGTTTCGCAGGGGCTCAAGCGCCAGGACGCTGGCCTGCTTGACGAGCTGATTGTGCGCTATCAGCACCGCCTGCTGCGCTATCTCCTTTATTTGACGAGCAATCGCGAAATGGCGGAGGATCTGTTCCAGGAGGTCTGGATGCGGGTCCTGGTGCGCGGCGCACAGTTCAACGGGCAGGCGCGGTTCGACACCTGGCTTTTTACCATTGCGCGCAACCTGGTCATCGATCACCGGCGCAAGCGGACCATGTCCAGCCTGGACGAGCTCTTTGAGGGAAATAGCGACGACGACCGGCCCATGAGCTTTGAAGTTGCGGACGACGAGCCGACGCCCTTCGACCGTTTTTCAAACATGGAAGACCGGGAACGGATTGCCGCGGCGCTCCTCCAGCTTGACACGCTTCATCGCGAGGTACTGGTGTTGCGCTTTCACGAGGAATTGTCTCTGGAAGAGATTGCCAAGGTCACGCGCGCGCCCTTGTCCACCGTGAAGTCAAGGCTTTACAGAGGGCTCGCGGCCATCAAGCCGAAGATTGAGCGGAACCGCCTGCGTATGCTGGAGGCGGTGTGAAAAGTACCTCCGGCGGGCAAGGGGACGCGGATACCGGCGCGAACCGGGGCGTTGACCGCGACCTGCTTGCAGCTCTGGCAGGGAATCAGGCAAGCCGGGATGGCCTCTTGGCCCACCGCACTTGCCGCGTCGTCAATGCCTCCATAGGCGTAATGCAGGATCAGAAAGCTGGACGGAAGCGAATTCGCTCGTTGGCGCTCGCGGCGGTTTTTGTCGTTGTCCTTGTGTTGGGACCGCTGGTCTGGTGGGCAGTGGATAGCCTGATCGCCTCAGAGCACCTGGGCGACGCCACCTGCCAGTTTGCGTTGTGGGTGTGCATCCTATGCCCTGCCCTGGTTGCGTGCGCCCTGCTTGCAGGCTGGGTGCGTCACCGGTCATAGCGATTTCCGCCCCTCTTCCCCTCGAAAGCAAACAAAAGTCATGGCAAATTCCCGTGTCGCTTCATTTACATGTGGCATCGCCACATGTATTTGTGTCATACTTGTGTGGCATCAACACAGGAGCTGTAAATGGGCGAATCCAAACTAGATCTCTTGCAAGGCACCCTGGACCTGATGGTCCTGCAAACCCTTGCGGCCATCGGCACGCAGCACGGCTACGGCATTGCCCGGCGCATTGAGCAGGCCAGCGGCGACGAAGTCCTTCTCAACCAGGGCACCATCTACGCCTCTCTCGTTCGCCTTCAGCAGCGCGGCTGGATCGATGCCGAGTGGGGCACCTCCGACAACAATCGCAAGGCCAAGTTCTACTCCATCACCGGCAGTGGCCGCAGGCAGCTTGAGAAAGACGCAGTCTATTGGCAGCGATTATCGGACGTGATGGGCCGTGTGCTCGCCATGTCTCCAGAAGGCAACCTCTAATGAGCTCGCTGCGGCGGGCGTTGGCCCGCGTTCGTTCTTTCGTCTCGAAGCCTCCGCTGGACGCCGACCTCGAAGCCGAGATCGCCGCCCACATCGAATTTGCGATCGAAGAGAACATCCAACGCGGCATGACACCTTTGGAAGCTCGCCGCCAGGCTTTCATTCATTTCGGCGGCGTCGAAACCGCAAAGTACCAGCAACGCGAATCGCGAGGAATCATGAGACTTGACATTCTTCTCCAGGATCTCCGCTATACTCTGCGCACACTCGGCCGCGACCGCGGTTTCACCATGGTCGCTATCCTGATTCTCGCCCTCGGCATCGGCGCCAACATCGCCGTCTTCAGCGTTGTCAACACGCTGCTGCTCCGCCCGCTTCCGTTCCCTTCCGCGGAGCAGCTCCAGTGGATCGCGCCGCCGCCTGCCAAGTGCGGCCTTTCATGCGCAACATATTCCACCGATGCATATGATGAGTTCCGCACTTACACACATTCCTATCAGGATGTGACTGGATATTTCGCCTTTTCCAGCGCCGGGAACCTTAAACTCAGCCTCGGCGGCGCTCCTATTCCCGCAACCAGCATCGATGTTATTGCAAACTTCTTCCAGGTTCTTGGAGTGCAGCCCGAAATGGGCCGCGTTTTCAGGCCTGAAGACGGGCAAAATGGCGCTTCTCCGGTCGTGCTTCTCACCGATGCATGGTGGCGTCGCCAGTTCAATGCCGACCCCGCGATTGTGGGCAAAGCGTTCGACATGAACGGCACGCAAACCACCGTCATTGGCGTACTTCCCAAGTCCTTCGATTTCGGCGCTGTATTTGCGCCAGGCACCAAGGTCGACGCCATCACGCCGCTCAACCTCTATGGCCCCCCACGTGATTGGGGGAACATCATCACTCTGATTGGCCGGACCAAGCCCGGCATCTCTCTTTCTCAGGCGCAACAGGATGCCGTCGCCGCTGAGCCGCACATGTGCTGGAATAACAAGCAGCCGGGCACCTGTGGGCAGTACCACGACGGCGTCGTTCCCGTACCCCTGAAAGACTACGTCAGCGGAAAGCTGCACCGCGCCCTCATCGTGCTCTGGTCCGCAGTCGGCATGATTCTGCTCATCGCCTGCGTCAACCTTTCGAACCTCCTGCTCGCCCGCGCCGCCTCTCGTTCCAAGGAGTTCGCTATGCGCGGCGCTCTTGGCGCCACCCGCATCCGCATCGTGCGCCAACTGCTCACGGAAAGTCTCGTTCTTTCCGGCGCAGGCGCTACGCTCGGCCTCGGACTTGCATACCTTCTCGTCTTTTGGCTCGCACACCAGGGAGCCATCGCTCTCCCGCTCTTGAGCACTCTGCGCATTGACGGCGCGGCTCTCGCGTGGACGCTGCTGATCGCTGTTTCCACAGCCATCCTCTTCGGCCTCGTCCCCGGATTGCGCATGGCCGGCAGCAATCTGCATGAGTCGCTCAAGGACTCCGGCCAGGGCTCAGGGCAAAGCCGCAAACACGATCGCATCCGGTCCGTCCTCGTTGTGTCCGAAGTCGCGCTGGCATGTGTGCTCCTTGTCGGAGCGGGACTGCTGCTCCGCAGTTTCATGCAGGTCCTCGAAGTCGACATGGGCTTCCAGCCAGAGCGCGCCGCAGCCATCAAAGTGGACTACGACGACAACGTTCCCAATGACAAGGATGGCTCACTCGGTGCAGCCAGGCGCGGCGCTATCTTTCAGCGGGTGATTGCAAGCGTTAGCGCAATTCCGGGCGTTGAGGCGGCCGGCATTTCGGACTACTTGCCGCTGGGCCAGAATCGCGCCTGGGGCACACCCTTTCCCAAAGGCGTCACGCCGCCGAAGGGTCTAAAAGTGGGCAGCCCGCTCGTGTATGTCGTTACTCCGGGATATCTGCGTGCCATGGGCACACGGTTGAGAGGTCGCGACTTTACCTGGGATGACGGACCCAAGAGCCAAAACGTGGTGATGATCGACAAGGCTTTTGCTCGCTTCCTCGCAGGATACGCCAATTGGCCGAACGGGGATGCCCTTGGCCAGATGCTCGATACCGGCGGTAACGGTGCGCGCGTGGTGGGCATCGTCGACGACGTGCACGAGGAGAGCAGCGAGGGCGATACAGGCTGGCAGATCTACTACCCTGCAATACAGGCAGGCCCGAATGCCGCTGAACTGGTTGTTCGCACTACGCTACCACCAGCCGTACTCGCCAACAGTGTTGTAGGCACCCTGCGCGATATAAACCCGAAACAGGCCATCGCCGAGTTCAAGCCCATCCAGATGCTGGTGGATCACGCGAACTCGTCGCGCCAGTTCTTCATGCTCCTTGTCGCAACGTTCGCCACGCTCGGCATTCTGCTCGCCGCCCTCGGCATCTACGGCGTCATCAGCTACTCCGTAACCCAGCGCACGCAGGAGATCGGCATCCGCATGGCCCTTGGCGCAACCATGTCGCAGGTGCAGCGTAGTGTCCTCATCAAGACATTGCGGCTCGCCTCCATCGGCATCGTCGTCGGGGCCGTTGCATCTTTGCTCGCTTCTCGCGCAATCGCCGCGCTGCTCTTCAATACCGCCCCGACTGACCCCATCGCATTTGCCGCCATGGTTCTGCTCATCGGTACAGTCGCCCTGTTAGCCGGCTATCTTCCCGCTCGCAGAGCCTCCCGCATCAACCCCATGGTCGCGCTCCGCAATAACTAATGTGTCCGCCCGACCTTCTCGAGTCCTTGTATCAAGTACTCTGACTTGATGATTTGTTAATCTTACCCACAGATTTGGGTGCCCCAGGTCTCGCTCTTGAGACCTGGGAGACCACAATTCGCACCTGTTGTCCTTCTATTACCATTGATTGACGTAAGGCCCCTGCCCACCTTTACCCCAGTAGTAGCTATAGCTGGAGTTATCCGCCCAGTGATTGCAGTCGTATTGCGGATTCGGCTTGTAGTTACCGTGTCCGTCGCAGTGCGGATCGTTCGGGTTCTTCGGATTGAAGACGATCAGCACGCCGTTCACGAACGTGATGGTGTAGTTGCCGTTCTTTGCCGCAAGGTTTCCCGGCCCAATGGTGATGGTGTAGTTCCCGGCCGGACTGCTTGTTGTCGCATTCGTCGTGCAGCATGCCGGCGCTCCGCTAAGCGCGTTCCATTGGTTGTCCCCGTTCACAAACCCGATAATGCTATAGCCAAACGTCGGGTTCGGCGAGTTAATCGGGCGGCTATAGGAGTTGGCGACTACCTTCAACGTGGCCGGAGTTACAGTCAGCGTGCCATTCACAAACACCAATGTGTAGTTCTTGCCATAGGTGTTATTCAATTCCATGCTGCCCTGCGTAATGGTGATCGTGTACGTCCCCACACCGCTCTTGGAATCTGCGTTTGTTGACTCGTTCGGTGAGCCGGTCAACACCTCGCTCCGAGTCTGGCCGTTGACAAATCCTGTGATGGTGTAAGTCAGATGCTGGTTGACATTTCCGCATTGGTCCTGATCCACAGAGCCATAGACATCGGTCTGACTGGTAGCCGTTACTGTCAGCACAGCGGGAGTAACAGTCATCGTGCCGGTTTTGTAGCTGATGCTGTAGCTCGCAGCCGAAGCACCAGTGCAGCTTGTCGTATATGTGCCCACGTTGCTTGTACTGGTGGCCGTGGTGGAGCAGGTTGGTTGCGTGGTCAGGCTGGCAGCGCTATCGCCCGGCAGGAAACCGCTGTAACTCGGGCTAACTCCCGGTACTGTGCTGCCATAACTCATCGTCCCGCTGCTCGCCGTAATTATCAGGCTGGCCTGATTTACCTTCTGAACAAGGATGCCCGATGTGCTGGCTGCATTGCTCGAATCCCCACCGTAACTGGCCGTGATCGAATGCGAGCCTACGCTGAGCGACGAAGTCGTGAAGGTCGCAACGCCTCCAACCAGGTTGCCGGGGCCCAGCGGCGTGGTCCCATCCAGAAACGTCACCGTTCCGGTTGGTGCGTTCGAACCGGTGGGCGTCACTGTTGCCGTGAACGTCACAGGCTGCCCATACATCGACGGATTCAAGTTGGATTGCAGAGTCGTTGCCGTTGGAGCGCTGGTGGTCGTGACCGTCAGCGTATAAGAGACCGACGTGTTACCTGGAGCGCTCGACACAACCGTGATCTGCGTGCTGGTCCCGGTGCATGGTACGGTCGCTGTAAACAAGACCTGATTGGGATCGTTCGGATTGTTTGCCGACGAAGTGGACGCAGCCTGACCATTCACCGTAATCGTAATGTCCGGGGCCCCTGTCGAGCTGCCCGAAACCGGGATCTGGCATGTGTTCAACACCTGTCCGTTCTGCGGCGAACTCACCGTCAGGCTGAGAGTCCCCGGAATACCGACGATAATGATGTCGCCCTGGTTGGGATTGAGCACGATGGGGCTGAACGTGGTGCGCCCCGTTCCCGGCGTGCCACCGGGGTTGATGATGGCAGAAGGCGTAATTTGGAACGGAACGCCATGCACGCGCAACACCGTATCCGACTCCGCATTCGAAACCGAATTGAATCCCAG
>JBELAI010000228.1:0-9259 GCA_049508975.1 Occallatibacter sp.
GCCTTGTCGCCGCCGGCCTGCTCACTGGTGCGGCCGCCCCAGAAGATGATGGTGTTGGTGCCAAATTTGGAGAAAATGGCCTCGATGGCAGCGCTGAAACCGGCGCCGTAGGCAACCAGCAGGACGACGGTCGCGATGCCCCAGGCCATGCCGACCATGGTGATGGCGGTGCGCCGGCGGTTGTAGACCATCGCTTCCCAGGCTTGACCGAGAATGTCTTTCAGCATGGTAGAGTCCAGATTACAGATGACAGGTTACAGATGACAGTTAAAGACGGTGCAGTTCACAGACTGCAAAGATGTGAGGTGTTTGGAGAGGTTTCGCACGTTTGCATTTGTCCTCTCCCAGGTCTCAAAAGCGAGACCTGGGGCACCCAGTTTCGTGCCGGACCGAGGGACGGGTTTTCAACTGTCATCTGTCATCTGTAACCTGTCATCTGCTTTATCACTCGCGCCGCAGGGCTTCGATTGGATCCAATGCGGCGGCTTTGCTGGCTGGATAAAGGCCGGCTACTACTCCGCAAAGTACCAAGCATCCGAGGGCTAGCGCGGCTGACCAGGGGACAAGGCGAGGCGGATCGAATCCCGGCACCTTGCCGGTGAGTAGTTCCTGAAGAACCCACATGCCGCCCGCCGACACAGCTATGCCGATGATGCCGCTGACAGCAGTCAACAGCAGGCCTTCCCAGAAGAATTGGGCAAGGATGCTGCTTTTGGTTGCGCCGATGGCTTTGAGCAATCCTATTTCGCGGGTACGTTCGGTAACAGAGACGAGCATGATGTTGATGATTCCGACCGCGCCTAGCGCCAGGGTAACGATGCCTACTCCGCCCAGGAATATGTCCATGGCGTTGAAGATGGCGCCGATCATGTGTTCTTCCTGGATGGTATCCCACTCGTCGAAGGCATCTTTGAGCGACGGGTCGAAGCCGTGCCGCTCGGCGATGACGCGATGGACGGCGGGGACGGCCGCGGTGGTGTCGCCGTGGGTGGTGGGCTGGTACTGAATAGAACTCAGAGCGTCGCGGGCTACGTTGTCGCCTTTCATGGCGAAGAGTTCCTGCATGGTGCTGACGGGGATGTAGACCTTCTGATTGTCGCCATCGTTGTTTCCCCGGCTGATGGACTCTACACGTCCCACAACGGCGAAGCTTACGTCGTTGATGGTAATGGTCTCACCGAGCATGGGCCGGCCGGGGAAGAGGAGTGTCGCGCTTCTGGATCCCAGGACGACGACACGGCGGCGGTTGATGAGGTCGTCATTGTTTAGAAAGCGGCCTTCAGCTATCGGCACAAACCGCAAAGCGGCATAATTCGGCTCGGCGCCTACAACCTGGCCGGAGGAATTGGCATACGCGCTAACTTCATACAGATCGTTGCGCTGCAGGAATCCCGTGACGGCTCGTACTTCGCGAAGGGTGCGAAGGGCCGCTTCGTCGCCTGGGGTGAACTGGTAAGGCCTCATGCCGGTATGCTGATTGGCGAGGGCGGGAATGGTGCCGTTCCACATACTGACAATGTCGTTGCCGAAGGTGGCTAGCTGCTTGTGCTGGCCGGAGCGGAAGCCCTCACCCAGGCCGACGAGGACCAGTAGTGAGCCCACCCCCCACGCGATTCCAAACATGGTAAGGAAAGTGCGCAACTTGTTGGCCAGCATAGCGCGGAAGACCTGGCCGATCGTGTCTGAAAAGTTCTGCATTGATTTTTAGACGCTACTGGAACCCGCCTGGAGAGTTATACGTCCGAATGGGTGTAAAGGTTCCAGACGGATCGAGAAGAAACGGCTGGAACCATGGCGCGGAGGAATGCGTAAGAGAGTGACAGAGACGAGCGGGCACCGTCTGAAGGATGGGGCTTGCCGCAGTCGATTTATTTGTAACGAAATATTCAAAAACATTGGTTTGCGCGGGAGAGTCCGGACTTTCTTAGCGTACCTGGAGGGTTTTGTGGCGGCGATGCGAAGGAGCAAGCGGTTCTGGATCTGGCTAAGCGCTGGGGTGCTGGTGATTGTGTTGCTGGGTGGATTTGGATTGGTCCGGCTGGCGAAGGGGTCGGGCATCGATCCGAACAGGCTGGCCAAGGTGACCAAGGGCGATGTGGCGCGGTCGGTGGTGGCAACGGGAAAGATCCAGCCCATCACCAAGGTTGAGGTGAAAAGCAAGGCGTCGGGAATTGTGGAAAAGCTCTATGTGGACATCAATAACCACGTGACCAAGGGGCAGCCACTGGCGCAACTGGATCAGCAGGAGATTGTGGCGCAGGTGGAAGCACAGCGGGCTCAACTGGCCAGCGCCGAGGCAAACGTGGGCACCTATGATGCGAACATCGAGCAGGACAAGGTGAATGCGGCAGCGCCGGATCTCCCGATGTATAAACTCACCCTGGATCGCAACCAGGAGATGCAGAAAGAAGGCATCGTGAGCCGGCAGGTGCTGGACGATGCCAACAAGGAATATCTGGCTGCGTTGACGCGGCGCGATTCCTCGAAAGCTCAAATCGGCGTAGACACGGCGAAGCTGCGTCAGGCGAAGGCGCAGGTGCAGCAGTCCGAGGCGAGCCTGAAGCAACTTGAAGAGCAGCTTGGGTACACGACGATTGTTGCGCCGATGGATGGCGTGATTCTTTCGCGCGATGTGGAGATTGGCGATGCGGTGAGCTCGATCCTGGTGCTTGGTTCGACAGCCACGCTGGTGATGACCGAGGGCGACGTCAACGAAGTCTACGTGGACGGCAAGGTGGATGAGGCCGATATCGCGCACGTCTACATGGGGCAGCCGGCGCGGATCAAGGTGGAAAGTTTCCGCGATCGTACTTTCAACGGGAAGGTGACAAAGATTTCACCCATGGGCGTGGAGAAGGACAACGTGACGACGTTTGAGGTGCGCGTATCCATTAACAATCCTGGCGGGGAGTTGAAGGCGCTGATGACGGCGAATGCCGAGATTCTGCTGGATGAGCACAAGGGCGTGCTGACAGTTCCGGAAAACGCCGTGACCTACGACAACATGAAGAATGCTTCTGTGCAGGTTCCGGACAAGAGCAAGAAGGACGGGACGCGCAAGGTCGATGTGAAAGTAGGCCTGTCGAACGGGAGTGTAACGGAGATTGTCAGCGGGCTGAAAGAAGGGGACCAGGTGGTGCTGCAGCAGTAAAAAAGCAGGGAATAGGGAACAGGGAATAGGGAGTACGTGATCGGAGATGTGCGGCTCGACGGGCTTAACGGTTTGTTTCATCCATTGTGAAATCGTGCAGGGGGTCAATTGGATGCAAAAACTCTTGGGATGTGCTTGCCTTCTGACGAGCGCATGCATGGGTGTGTGTGCCCAGGCGGCAGCACGGCCCACGGACGAGCCGGGGTGCACCGATGTTAGCGCTCAACAGTGTCTGGTCCTGGCGATGGATGCGATGGGCGGCCGCGACCGGCTGGAGAAGCTGAAGAGCGTGCGCACACAAACAGTGAGCCACACGCTGTTGACGGAGCAATCCTACCGGCAGGCGCCGTTTATCACGTCCTATGAACGCAACGTGACGACAATGGATCTGGAGGGCCAGCGATCGCTAACGGAGGCAAAACTTACCTGGCCGCAAAACGATCTGAACCAACCGGACCAGGATGCAACCCTGGTGGTGGGGCCTGAAGGAGGCGTGTATCGCGGAAAGAACAGCGACTCGCCTTGCGGACTCAGCAGCCTGGACGCGGTGCGTGAGCAACTCGCTCTGGGGCCTGCGCGGCTGCTGCTGACGGCAGCCAATGCCGCCGATCTGCACTTTGCGCCGGCCAGGACCGTGCGCGAGAGTTCGCACGCTGTGGTCGCGTTTACCTGGCAGCATGTTCCTGTGCGTGTGCTCCTCAATCGGTATAACCACCTACCCGATGCGGTCGAGACGACGCAGGAATTTCATGATTTCTGGTACTTCTGGGGCGATGTGGAGCAGCGCGTTTACTTCGACAATTTCAAGCTGGCCGGGGGCATCCACTACCCGACAAATATGGTGGTGGAACGGAACGGGGTAGTGTGGAGTTCGAGCCAGGTGCTCAATGTCGAGTTCAACGTTCCCATCGACGAGAAGACATTTGCCATGGACGCGAAAGTCGCGAAGGTGAGTGCGGCGCAGCCGGGCTGGAACCGCCCGTTTCGCATCACGGCCGACACCGTGCTTGCGCCGGGGATCGACATGTTCCCCGGAGCGTGGAATTCGACCATCGTGAAGGAACCGGATGGAATCGTGATTCTGGAAGCGCCGATTTCAGGACTCTACACAAAGGGCGTGATCGAAGAGGCCCGGAAGCGCTACCCCGGCACGCCGATTACAGCGGTGTTGTCGACGTCGGACTCCTGGCCGCATGTCGGCGGCGTGCGGGTGGCTGTTGCGGAAGGGCTGCCGGTCATCATTCTCGACATGAACCGTCCGCTGCTGGACAAGATGGTGAGCGCTCCGCATTTGCTGGATCCCGATGCACTGGAGAATGCGAAAACCAAAAAGCCACTGTGGAAGATTGTTGCCAAGCGGGAAGAGGTTGGAAGTGGTCCGAATCGAATGGAACTTTTTCCCTTGCGCGGTGCGGCGACGGAGCGACAATACATGGTCTATTTTCCGGAACACCATCTGCTCTACGCGAGCGATACGCTGGTGTTGAACGACGATGGAAGCCTCTACGACCCGGAGTTGATGAGTGAAGTGGTGCAGGCAGTAAAGCGCGAGAATCTCACCGTGGACAAGGTGTTTGCCATGCATCAGGGTCCGACGGATTGGGCGCAGGTGACGGCATTGATCGAAAAGGCGCTGCACGCGTGAAAAAAGCAGGGAATAAGGATTAGGGAATAGAGAATAGGGAATAGGGAATAGAAAAGCCCGGTCGCTCAGATTTTCCTGCGAGATCTGAACGACCGGGCTTTTCAGTTTGTGTCTACCAGACGCGGCAGGTAGGTGTGTGCACCATCGGCTGGCCGGCTTTGCAGCTGAAGGCCTTCTGGAACTCAGGCATGTTCGATACGACGCCGTTGATGCGCGCGAAACCGGGTGAGTGCGGATTGGTAATTGCGCTGACCCGCAGGTTTTCAGGGCGCTCGTTTTCGCATGCCCACTGCGCCATGCCTACGAAGAAACGCTGGTCGGGAGTGAAGCCGTCGACCGGCGCCATCCTCTGGGTCTCGGTCTGCTTTTTCCATGCGATATAAGCCAGCAGCGTTCCGCCAATGTCGGCTACATCTTCGCCGCTGGTGAGCTTTGAGTTGATGCGAATGTCGTCGACAATCACGTAGCCCGCATACTGGTCGCGCACGCAGTTGATGCGGTCTTCAAAGCCCTTCGCATCTTCCGGCGTCCACCAGTCGCGCAGGTTTCCTTTGGCGTCGAACTGGCGTCCTTCATCGTCGAAGGCATGCGTCAGCTCGTGGCCGATGGTGGCGCCGGTGTTGCCGTAGTTGGGCGCATCGTCTTCCTTGGTGTCGTAGAGCGGCGGCTGCAAAACACCGGCGGGAAAGTTGATGTCGTTCATCTGCGGATTGAAATACGCATTGACAGTTGGCGGCGTCATACCCCATTCGTCGCGATCTACAGGCCTGCCGAGCTTGTTCCAGCGGCGCGCATTTTCAAATCGATAAGAGCGCATCGTGTTGCCAATGTAGTCGTCGGGTTTAACTTCGAGTGCGGAGTAGTCGCGCCACTTTTCGGGATACCCGATCTTGTTTCGGATAGCGTGGAGCTTGCGCAGCGCCTCGGCCTTGGTGACGTCGCTCATCCAGGGCAGATTCTCGATCTCGTGTTGCATGGCAGTTTCGATTTGCTCGGTCATGAGCTGCGTTTTGGCCTTGGTGTCGGCGGAAAATGTGCGGCGCACAAATTCCTGACCCAGCGCTTCACCGAGGCTGCGATCGACACCGCGCGTGCAGGTCTTCCAGCGTGGAGGCATGGCGGGAACGCCGCGCAAGGTCTTCGAGTAAAAGTCAAAGTTCGCCTGCTCGAAGGGATGCGCGAGGTAGGTCGCTGCCGCCGTCAACAAGTGGAAGCGGAGATAGCCGCGGAGTGCCGCTACATCTTCTGTGGTCAGCTCGGATTCGACAGCTTTCATGAACTCCGGTTGCGACACATTGAGCCTGGCCACGCCAGGCGCGCCTTGCACTTTGAAGTAGAGCGGCCAATCGATCGAGGGCGTTAAGTGTCCAAGCTCCTCGACGGTTTCCATGTGGTAGGTGTTATGCGGATCTCGGCGCTGGACGCGGGTGAGCGATGCACTGGCCAGCGCGGTTTCAATTTTGAGGGTTGCGTCGGCGTCGGCCTTGGCCTGGTCCGCACTCTCGCCGGCGAGACTGAGCAACTGCTGAATGTACGCGGCGTATTGCTCGCGAATCTTCACGCTCTTGGGGTCGGTCTTGGTGTAGTAGTCGCGGTCGGGAAGACCGAGGCCGCCGGCTTCAAGCTCAACGATGATGGTATCGGAGTCGATGGCATCCTGGTCGGTGCCGGAGTGGAAGAAGAAGGTGCCGGCGTACTCGTGATGGAGTCTGGTGAGGGCGTGGAGAATTTCGGCGCGGGTCTTGAGTGCGTCGATCTCAGCCAACATGGGATGGATGGGCTTGTCGCCCAGTGCGTCAATTGCGGAAGTGTTCATGCAGGCGGCGAAGTAGTCGCCGACCTTCTGCTGAACGGGTGTACGATTGGTGGCCTTGGCGTCGTCTTCGAGGATGCCCCAGAGAAACTGCTGGTTATCGTTCCCGAGCTTGGCGTAGACACTCCATCCGGCCTGGTCGGCGGGGATGGGATTGTTTTTCTCCCAGCCGCCGCAACTGAATTTGTAGAAATCGACGCACGGATCAACGGTGCGATCGAGGCTGGTGACGTCGAGGGAAGGCGAATAGGGCATGGCTTGCAGGGGCTGTGGCGCAGGCTGTTGGGCGGGGACACTCAGAGTACAAGCGGCGACTGTGGCCGCGATGGCAAGCAGGGGCTTGGAATGCATGGGTTCTCCTGTGAGTGAATGGTACAACGGGCGAGAGGCAGGGAACAGGGAATAGGGATTAGGGGTTAGGGAACTGTCTTCTTGGACTTCTTTGGTTTTTCTTTTCCTGGCTTGACTGGAGGGATGTAATGGAAGCGGATTAGATAAACATTGTCGCCTTTGCCGTGCTTGGCGACTTTTAACAAGTCGAGGACACCGAGGAATCCGGATTCGCGAGCTAGCGCGGGGGTGATGTCGGGAAAGCCGATTTGCGTGATGGATTCGATTTCGATTTCGCCGTCGCCCATGCCGTAGCGGTTGCCAGCTTTAACGTGAGGGCTGGTCCAGATACGGATGCTGCAGGTGATTTCGCCTCGAATCACGCCCTCGCGGAGTCGCTTGGTGAAGACCATGGAAATAAGCCCCCTCGATGGAGATTCCCATTCTATTTCACGGTTGGCCGTGAGGGGTCGGGCGAGCTATTGGGGTTACGGTCAGGGCGCATGCCGTACTTGGGGTCTTTCTTCCACTGCTTGAACGACACTTCGACGGGGACGAAATTCTGTTTCATGGAGTCATTTTACTTGCTGCCGCGCGCGGCGGTTTTGGGGCGCTGCGTTAGCTCAGCGGCCTTCTCGGCAACCCAGAGCTTGATCAGGGATTGATAGGGGACGTCGAGCCGGCGCGCGTGGTTCCTGATGGTATTCAGGACGTCTTCGGGCATGCGCAGGGAGATGGTCTCGGTGGACGGACGCAGCTTGGAGAAGGTCACAAGTTTGGCCTTGGTCCAATCGACATACTCCGTGCTGTCGTTTTTGGGAGACTCCCAGAAGGTCCGCTCCTCGGCTTCATTGGCAAACTCAGGGATTGGCTTGGACGGCTTGCTCATAGATGGCTCCCTCCTTCCGGCTCATGTCGCGTGCCGAAATGGGGCGAATGAGCGTCCTGTTTTCTCGCTCGGTGAAAGTGATATGCAACCTGCGCTCCAGATCCGTTCGGCCCAAGGCATGGAATCTGGGTTCCTTTTGGCTGTGCTTCCGATCTTCAGCCAGAATCAGCGGCGCATTGAGGAAAACCTGCTCCACTTCCGCCTTGGAGACCCCGTGCTTTTCGTTCTTCCTGGCATTGCCTTCGTCCCAGTCAAAGCCGGTGTACGGCATCGGCGACCCCTGTATATGTCTGCAATATACCATAAGTGAGTTGATTATGCCAGTGGCTGAGCTGAGAAGCGAAGGCCTGTCTGCGGTGGTATCAAAGATCTCAAAGGCAAGACCTGGGGCACGCAGTTGATGTGTGGTTAGAACTGGGCCCACCCCCTTCGATGGTGTATTGCCGGGGATAAATCGCCGGCCTACCGCTCCCGGTCTCTCCTGTTTACAAATGTGGCTCAGCATAACGATGGGCCCACTCGCCCATATGGAATAATTTCTAGTCCACAACATTCAAAACCCGCGGGAGGCTTCATGAAGGATTGGCTAAAGGTGTCCTTGGCATTGACCGCGATAATCGGCGGGGCTACCTGTATCGTTTTTTTCTTGGTGATAGCGATCAGGGCACCGGGATGGGCGGAGTCTAATCTGCCGGCAGCCGTTGTTGGTGTCGTTCTGCTAGCGGCTGGCGCTACGTTTTTTTGGATGCAGAGTAGGTCTTACAAGGGGTGAGACGGTGCCCTGAAATAACTGCATGCGGGGCAGCGCTTTCCCGCCCCGCCAACAGTTTTTGATTATTAGTTTACTTGAGTCGATCTAACGCATTATGGACTTCCAGCTCAAGTTCAGAATTGCGACGGGCGGCGTCTTGCCCTCCCAAGTCGCCAAGAAGTTCCTCGGAAAGGCGCAAATCCGTACGTCGTTTGCCCGTGAGTTGAAGTCGGAGAATATACGTGTCTGGCATCACGTCGTGTCCTGCCTTTATGAACTCGAGATCAGGGTTGATTGCATGTATTTGCTGTCTAACACGCGCAAAATTTGGTACATCATTAAATTCGATTTCCGTAGTCATTATTTTGTACTCCTAACTAAGATGGGCCCTCAAAGAGCCTTGCCCTCAATATACCCTGGCATTGCCGGAAGGCGCGAATCGGCGATTGTGGGCCACCGCGTGCTGCGGAGGTCTAGTTGTGTTTGCCTTTCCATTCGCTGTAGGGGCCTTGGAAGTCTTCTATGCCATCCTGCTTGAAATTCCATAGTCTGGTGGCTACTTCGTCTATCAAATCGTGGTCGTGAGTTACTAACAGGACTGTGCCTTCGTAACGCTGTAAGGCTATGTTTAATGCATTGATGGCTTCCAGGTCTAAGTGGTTCGTGGGTTCGTCGAAGAT
>JBELAI010000229.1:0-9183 GCA_049508975.1 Occallatibacter sp.
AGTTCCGGTATAATCCTGATTGAGACACGGAGAGATGGCCGAGTGGCTGAAGGCGGCGGTTTGCTAAACCGTTGTACGGTCAAAAGCTGTACCGGGGGTTCGAATCCCCCTCTCTCCGCCAGCTTTTTGAATCTAAACACTCCAGAGTTTATTGAATAGTTGAAGAGCTGAACTCCGAAAGGGCCTCAAGTGTCCTATTAGTGTCCGCTTCGCGCCGAACTGCCTCTGCAATGTGATTTTCCAGCTTCGTCAATGCGCTCCGGACATCGGCGGCGGCTGTTTTGATATAGTAGGTTGCCGTCGTGCTCACGTTTGCATGACGAAGGATTCGCTGAATCACGATATCCGGCACACCCAGACGGTAAAGACTGCTCCCAAGACCGCGCCGAGCAGCGTGCCAGCCGTGCCACTCGGGAATGCAGGCGTCACGCCTATATTCGTGATTCGTCTTCTGGTGAGCTGACTCCGGTTTTCCGCAACGTTCGCAGCGATTCAAGGCCGGCAGGATGTATCGGTTTGTGCCAAGCCTATTGGCGAAGATCGGGCCGGTTTGAGGATTGCCGCAGCGCCGCCGGTGCATTTCGAGCCGTTCCGCCAACTGTCGAATGACGGGAACCGGGGCGCGCCCTTTGCGCGTCTTTGGGCCCGTTATCCTGCCATTCCAAATGGAGCGGGTGATGTGCATTTCTTCGTCGTGGTAGTTCTCCCAAAGCAGACCGCGAATCTCGCCGAAGCGCAGCCCCATGAATGCGGCAATTGCAAAAGCTGTATCGGCAGGTTCGGGGAGCCGGGTGAGTATGCCCTGGATTTCCTCCAGCGAATAGGCATACGTTTCTTGCGGCTCAGCAGCGCCAGGATTTATTGCCGTATCGTGGGCAGGATTCTCTCCATGGAAATAGTCCTGTTGCCTTGCCAGAGTGAAGATCGCGCTCACAACACTCTTGACGTGCTTCAAGGTATTGCGGCTCAGACTGCCACTGCCAATCTGATCTAACCAGCCTTGGACGTGATAGGTCCGGGTGGCTTTGAGCCACTGGTGCGCACAATGAGGTCTCAAATGATCTTCCCAGATGTCGCGGTATCCCTTCGCGGTGGAAGGCCGCTTGTGCTGCTCAACCCAAGGGAGGTAAATCCGCTCGACAAAATCGCCGATGGTGACAATGTGCTCCGCAGGAATTGCGCCACCGTTCACTGTTACCATGTGACGTTCCGCTTCTTTCTCGATGTCGGCGGGCGGGCGCTTGCCGCGCGTTGTCACCGGCCCCAGGCATTGTGAAACCCGCTTCCGTTGAACGGTTCCTCCCAAGTTGCGGCGTTCCCAATAGCGAACGAACCACCTGTCTCCTATTCGGACGATCTGACCTTTTTGTTTTCGGTTCCGCATTTAAACTGCTCTCCTCTCGCTTACTTTCACGGGCTGCTACCGCCGGCTTCGCAAACCGGATTTCCGCTCACGTTCCATTCCTAGCTGTCCCCCGACTTCCAATCCATCCGTATGAACGTTGCCGAAAATCGCTGCCTTATTGCCTTCGAATCAATATTTCGGAATCGGTTCTCTAACCCCCTCCGGGCGAAATTCGAAGCAATCGCGCCGACCTGTTCGAACGTCAGCATCTCGCCCTCAGATTGCTGTCTTTCGTCGCCGGCAGCTGTATCGGATCACCACCTTACGTCATTGGGAGCAGGTGCGGGGACAACCGTGGTCAGCAAGTCCGCCTTTTGTCACGTGGGTTTACGCAAAAGGTGAAAGTTGAACCCGTAAGGCGAAAGTCGCGAACGCAACGAAACACAAGTCGCACATTCTTAAATACTTACAGGTGATGTGGCCAATGCGCACTAGGATCGTGAGTTCTGCATGAAAATCCTACATAACCTACATAACCTACGTAAGTCGTTTATTGTCATCACATAAAGGACAGTGCAGGTTCTTGTTGTCATTGGTCAAACCTACATAACCGTAAGTGCCGGCTGTGTCGTGGAGAAGAACCTGTGTCGCACGGTCAAACAGAAGACCGTTGCCGGATGCGCCCAACCGCCGGGTCATCAGGCCGGCCTTGCGCAGCCTGTGGCCGACTCTTTCGGGAGAATACTGCAACCTCTCGCCGCGCTCTTTCTGGATCCGATTGACTTCGGAAGCGATCTCTCCGACAAGGGCCTGGTCCTTGCCCTCGTGGCACAGGGCGAGTGCGGCGCCGATGGCGAGCGTGCCGAGATCATCCAGGCGTTCAGCAAGCTGGTGATCGGAGAACGGTGTAAGCAGCGAGGCAAGCCCTGCCTGGAGTTCCGGCGCTTCGACGATGCACCTTCCCAGCGCGGCCGCGATGGTGTTCGCTTCCGGCGACAATGCTGACACGTTGAACTGCGAAGTGAACACACCTGGTAAGCTTCTGGTGCGGTAGCGCAAGAGCTGGTTCTGGAAGCTCTGCGTGGCCTCATCGGACAGAGGCAAGATGTGCGGCGATTCGGCACCAGGCGCGGGGGATACGTTGATGTGCAGGTAGTTCTGCAACATCGATACCATCTGCGGGTCCTCGCCGAGAAAGATGGCCTTGGAGGAGAAATAGTCGAATGGGGAGGACGGACAGCCGGCCACCTTTCTGAACGCAAGGTATCCACGGCGCGTGGCATTTCCTAACTGCACAGCCATCCGCTTGCCCAGGTTGGGATCGGAGATGAGCAACGTCGGCTTGCGTTCCCAGTTGATATCATTCAGAATCGCGGTTGTGACGCCGACCATTAGGACTGGATGGTAGCAGAGGGCTCTCAGCGCGCGCAGAACAACATCCCCTTCATAGGCCCAACCAGTAATCACCAGACCCGGTGCGAGGGGAAGGACATCCTGGAACCACGTTGAAAAGACCCAGTACGTCAAGAGCGCGCAGTTCCTGTCAGAGAGCTTTGTTTGCTCCGCGATTGCCGCCTTGATCCTGGCAAAGAGCTCCCGCGTTGTTCCGTATGTTTCTCTGCGAGACGGAAGTGGGATCTGTTTCAACGGATCGCGTCCATAGCTCCCCAGAGCAACCATCTCTTGGAAGGTGAGTGCAGCGTCGGAGCGAACGGCATACGGAAATTGGACAGTACAAGAGGTGCCGTCTTTTTTTCTGAGCGATTCTTCGATGCCGCCGAGTTGGTGGGTCACCATGGTTGCTTCGGGCTCTGGACAGTTGTGAGCAATGCTGGGCGCCGGGCTATCAGCGTCAAAGTCATCTTTGGTTGCCGCGGCCTCGGTGGTATCGTCTCGAGGAGTGACTGGTTCAGAAGTCACAGGCTCCTCGGAGTGCATGGTGTGGTAAGTCGTCTGTTCTGGCATTTTGCTTATCTTCTTCGTGTTGTTGGTTGGGTTGCGGCTGCCGAGATCAGATTCACTCTTGATTGGTATCGCTACCCAGGGTGAGCATTTTACAAGCGGGCCGGTGACCAGGCGAAGAAGCTGCCCTTTCCAAGCAGGAAAAGCTCCGGTGGTCGTAGGTTCCTCTTGCTTACTATCTAGGGATCCCGTAGTTGAAAAACACGATTATCACTAGCGAACCGGTCTGAAGTTGTTGGAGCAACGGCGCTGCCGGCTTCGGTCAGTTATGCCGCGCCATTGCTCCATTTATCGTCAGGGCCAAGATCCGGCGATCGTCAGAAGGGCTTCGGGCACCAGGGCCGCGACTTCGGTTGGTTCCCGCGGCCGCATTTTGTTGCGCGCAGCTAGAACCCGCTCGAAGTAGACGGGTCGCGCCAGAGAAGTTCTCCGAAGAGAACCTGCCCATCTGCAAAACGCATGTATTCCTGCATGCCCGATGTCAGCTTCCGGCCGCATACCCAGACAACTACGACCAGAGCCTTGCGCCGGCCAGAAAAGAGGGAGTCAAAGGAGACCGCACAATTATCCGAGGTTACTTCGCCAATCCGTGCATCAGAGATCGTGATCAGCAGACTGCTTCTGAGAACTCCCATCAGGAAGTTGATCTGGTCATTTACCTCGGCCCTTTGACTTGGGTCGGAGCTTAAACCCTTGACGGTTAAGGACTGCACGCCCCCAGGATGCGCAATATGTGCCAAGAATTCAAAGGTTCCGCCTTCTTCAATAACGCGGCGCGCAGCGCGCAGCGATCCTTCAATCAATTGACTTAGACGATCATCAAAATCCATAATTCGATCTCGTTCCTTCCTGACATCGACGGGCCCGACTTGCGGCTGCTTCGATGGCGATTGCTAGTTCACCGTCCAGATCGGTTCCCGGACACCGGCGGTTTGTGGCTAAGCATCCTGAGTCTGTACGGCGGCTGAGAGCTTGCAAGCCATGAGTGCGAGATGGCCGGAGAGAAAAGCACGACGAACGCTACAGGCTTTCTGAGTGGGTGAAAATTTCAAATTTCCAGACTTCCCAAAGTTCGCCTTCATGGCCGGAGATCTCAACTAGAAAAAGAGGTAGAGATGCAGCGCGCGGAGAGGAATTCGAAGCGCGACACCATCAGAGAAACCTACTTGCTCCGAAGGAAGGTTCCGTGAAGCTTCTGCCAGGTTGCGGCCTGTCACAGATTCAAATACCGTATCCATCATCGAAATGCGATCCTGCTGACGATCAGCGATTTGTTTCTCCAAAATTCCTCCAGTCAATTTGAATTTTCGAGGCTGTACAGTCATTGCTTTTTGGGTCTGAAATTAGTTACCATGGTCGCGTTATTATCGTGTGCGCGATACCTCTAACTCGGCAACTTCGCGACAACTACGGCCTCCCCTTCCCTTTGTAGCCCACTAAGAGTATACCACAATCGTGGTAAATAACATGGCCATGATTCAGATTGAGGAAAAAATATGAAACGGCGACTTTCTGATTTGGAATCTGTACTTTACAGCGAAAACCAGTACCTAGATCTGCTTGCTGAGATATTCGAGCAGGATGGGTGGTGGGTGAAACGTGAAGCATTAATCGCGGACAGAGGTTCGAATCTGGCTATTTTGCGAGGCAACCTGAGCTACACCGTGGCGCTGAAGATTTCCTCCGAAGGTCGACGCGACCGATTGGTGGCACTCTTATCCCAGGCAATCCTCGAGGCGAGGGCAGATGTTTCGGTGTCGCCGGGCAAGCCCAATCCTCTTGCAGTAATCGCGGCACCGTCAATTCCCAGAAGTACCGCCGACGAGTTGATTGACTTTCGGTCGAAGGTAGCGGCAGACGTTGCTGTCGGGATCTTCGATCAGGAAGGGTTACGACGATTCTCTGGAGAGGGGCTAGAAAACCTCATAGCGGCACCTCCACGCTCCGCGCGCAGGCGAAAGCTTCGGGTGCCGGAATCCGCCAATCTGTTCAGTGACCTAAATCAGTGGTTGCTCAAAGTGTTGCTATCACCGCTGATCTCGGCAGACCTTATTACGGCTCCCATAGGGGAATATAGAAACGCTTCCGAACTTGCGGAGGCCGCTGAGGTCTCGGTAATGAGTGCCTTCCGGTTCGTTCGCCAATTAAGGCAGGACGGGTTTCTTGACGATGACACTGAGATTCTGCGCTTGGTTCACAGACAGGAGCTTATGCGGCGCTGGCAGGCCGCATATCTGCGACCGATAACCGAGATGCCATTGGTTTGGAACGATCTAGTCAGGAACGAGCAGCAGGTTCCGGCCGCGCTTCGTGCACTTAACGGCGAACCTTGGCTGGAATCAGCGCCCCTCGCCTGCCTAGGCCTCTCTGCGGCGGCTAAGTGCCTGGGGTTTGAGCCGGCCCAGCGAGTTCCGCCGGGTTTCTATTTGGAGAGCCTCGACCGCGAAGTTCTGGGCAGAATGGGGCTCTCACCGGACCGCGCTGAATTCAAGCCAGACCTCTTTGTGCGGCAACCGGTCTTCAGAAAGTCGGTTTTCCGCGCCGCTGTCACTCGCGATGGCATCCTTGTTTCAGACATCATCCAAATCTGGCTCGATATCACTTCGCCTCCGGCCCGCGATGTCGAATTGGCGGATGAGATTCGCCAACGGGCCCTTGCAGAAATCTTTGAAGAGTAAAGGTGGCGGTGCTTCGGAGGCTGCCAGAGCCTGCCGAGATCGGTTTGATCCGCGCCAAATCCGCCAATCGCGAACCTCTTTTGAGGGGCACTCGTCTCGGCCATTTTTGCTGCGGCACGGAACACGAGGCCGGATTCAATCACAGTTCCTTCGGCCGTCGGATCTGCGGACACGGCTTGATCTGGCAGTGGACTCCGACGCCAAGCCTTGGGACCGCCATCGCGGCCTCGCCTCCGTCCTGAGCTTTCGCTGACGCGGGATAGTAGATGTTTCTCGGCAATGTAAGACGGCACCGAATCTCCGAACGCGCGGCTGCGAACTGTGAAAAAGAAGTAATGGTATAGCCGCCCCGAAAAAACGGCCCGCACGATTTCGGGTGCAGGCCACTATTCCCCAGATCTGCATTGTGTCGTCTCTGTTTCTCAGGGGCCAAATTATCGAGAGCCGGAATAGTCACTCGTGACGTCCATCACGTGTATTCGTAACCAACATGA
This sequence comes from Occallatibacter sp., assembly GCA_049508975.1. Taxonomy (GTDB): domain Bacteria; phylum Acidobacteriota; class Terriglobia; order Terriglobales; family Acidobacteriaceae; genus Telmatobacter. The sequence goes on from JBELAI010000229.1 coordinate 6,480, forward strand.
TGTTCGTCAGTCGGCGGCATTATTACTGAAAAGAATGCAATGGGAAAAATAAGTGCGACGGCCAATTCAATGACAGCTGGGGCATGTGGAGACAAGATTGGGGGGCAACGTTTGACCCTTTTTGCTGAGAAGTAGCCATCGCATGCCGTTGACCGACGTCGCGATTCGCAATATGGAGGGCACACTGGGGTGAAACTTCGCGTCTCGAATCCGATTGAGCCGAGTCTCGGAGCGTTGGTGAAAATGCGGGAATCGATACCTCATTATGTGTTAGTGTGGGACAATATATTTCACTTGGGGAAGTTCGATGGTTCGCTTCTTCAGCCGCCTGCGAAGATTGGAATCGTAGTCGGCATTGGCGATAACGGCGGAATGATTCCATATCCTGCATGCTCATTGCAAATAGTGCTGGTCCGATAAATGTTAGTCCTGAAGCCTCAACATGATCTCCATGTAGTCGAGGCGGGCCATATCGAGGAAGTAGTCAGCGCGAAGTCTATGGCATGTGACCGACCTGTGGAGTTATTGTGGCCAACCATCCGCCTCGTCGAAGTGTTGGATCAAGCGGCAGATGCGCTCGAGCATGATAAAGTGCGGCCGCATCGCTGCGCCAAGTGTTTCCGCTACCTCAATGGTTATCAAGGAGCGCTACGATCTTGGAAGTCGGTTGCGGTCAGGGTACCGAGTTGCTCGCCCTCAGAACGCTGGGCTTTGGTCGGCTTGTTGGAGTGGACGCTTCTTGCGAGCGACTTCGGCGCGTGGCGGCCAAACTGGGTAGCGATGCTCGTCTCGAACTCGTTGTGCCTGAGAACCCGCTCCCGTTCGATGGCGATTGCTTTGATGTTGTGATTTCCGCGGCAGTAATCGAACATACGCTCGACGACCGCTGGGAGATTTCGGAGCGCGTGAATGGCGAGGCCATGGTGGGACATCGATGACTAGCCCAAACAAATACATCGTAATCACAACGATCAACCGGCCAACTGATGCCATCCGAGAGTTCGCAGCTATTTGCGACCATAGGCTAATTGCGGTTTGAGATCGGAAAACGTCGCCAGATTGGCGTCTTGCTGACGTAGAATACCTGAGCATCGAACTTCAGGCTCACCTATCGTCTGAATTCGCAGATGCGATGCCGGTCAATCATTACTGCCTGTAAGACCTGGTGTACATTCATGCGTTACAAAGCGGGGCGTCTGCGATCGTCGATGCCGACGATGACAACCAGCCAAAACCGGATTGGAGATTCCCACCGTCCTGCGGATCCCACCGGCACTTCGAACCCGGTCTCGGATTCGTGAATGCGTATGGGTCGTTCACGACAACCGAGATATGGCGGCACGGCTGAAGATCGCCAATCAGCGCAAGATCATCCTGGAAGGCTCGCAGGAGTGGGACATCCTGTACCGCAAGTACTACAACGATGAAGTGCGCAAGCTGGGGATCTGAGGCTCAGCTTTTTTGGGATCTGATCCCGGCTTTTGCCAAAATAATTTAGGTACTCGCATTCGCGGAAGTCCCCGCACAAGTTGTAGCGCTATCGTTTGCGGGTTAGGACGTGAGATTCTCAATCTTAGAGCCCGGGGTCGATTCCCGGTGGCGCTACCGCTTCACTCTTATGGCGTTGATTTGTAAAGCCTTCCAAATCCGCTCCCGCCTTTCGAACTACACTGCGGCGCATGCGAGACGGGTGGTCCGTGAGTAGTATCAGGGCAGGGGGCAGGCCACGAAAAGAAACCATTGAGGAACATGGAGACGCTATTAGTTAAAGTACAGCGGGCTCTCAACATAAACCAGAATCAACGTTGAGAAGAGATGTTATGCGCTATCGAGATGCCGTTCTGACGCTTCGAGTGCTGCGGAATGAGATCGGATTCCGCAGATATTTTTCTTTCGCGAAAAAATATTGGGAATTCCTCTCGGAATTTCGGCGCTTCCAGCGCATGGATTCAGACGCGCTGCTCCCAGTAACCGAGCGCGGCCTTTATCCGATTCTGGACGAGAAAACGGCGACGATGCAGTATGAGCCGCATTACACATATCATTGCGCCTGGGCGTGCCGTGAGTTGGCCCGAACCAAGCCGTCGCTGCACATTGATATCTCCTCAAGCATTGGATTTGTCACCATGGCGTCGGCATGGGTGCCGGTGATGCACTACGATTTCCGGATGCCGGAGATCGTGCTTCCGGGACTCACTGTCGGGCAGGCGGATCTCTGCGCTCTGGACATGAAATCGAATAGCCTGGAGAGCGTCTCCTGTCTTCACGTGCTGGAGCATGTCGGCCTTGGCCGCTACGGCGATCCGCTGGATCCGCGAGGCGACAGGCGCGCGGCTGAGGAGTTGACCCGCGTGCTCGCGCCCGGAGGACTATTGCTGATGGTAGTACCGGTCGGTCGCAGCCGGGTGAATTTCAACGCCCATCGCGTGTATTCATTGCCCCAGGTGCTCGGGCTGTTCCCCGGATTGACCCTCAAATCGTCTTCGCTGATTCCCGATGACCCCAGAGCCGGCATGATCGAGAATCCGCCCGAAGATCTGGTCGCCCGTCAAGCATGGGGCTGCGGGTGCTTCGTATTCAGTAAGCCTGCCGCGCATTAGAATTGTCGGAAGTGCACCGTGGCGAGCTAAATGTCAGGATTGATCGGCATCCAATTTGACGGGCGTTTAGGAAATCAACTCTTTCAGTACGCAGCGGCCCGATG
>JBELAI010000023.1:0-43704 GCA_049508975.1 Occallatibacter sp.
CCATCGGGTTTCAGGTCGAGTACATCCTGCGCTGTCGTCTCCGCAGGAACCACCGTCACACGGCAGCTCTCGCGTGTCAGCATGCGCAAAATATTGTGCTTGATCCCGAAGTCATAAGCAACAACATGAAGCCGCTTCCGGAACTCGTCATTCGAATCGAGTCCGAGCAACGGCTCGCCCGTCTGATTGCGGCTATCGTCGGCGTCGAACGTGTAGAGCGACTTGGTCGACACCACCCGAGCGAGGTCCGTCCCGTCCATCTTGCGGATGGCTCGCGCCTTCGCGATCAGCGCATCTGGATCGGAGACGTCGGTCGAAATCACGCCACGCATCACGCCGTTGTTGCGCAGATGCCGAACCAGCGCGCGTGTGTCAATCTCCGCCAGCACAGGAACGGCGTACCGCTCCATGTACTCGTCCGTCACTTGCTCCGAGCGCCAGTTGGAGCTGATCGGCGAGAACTCCCGGACGATCAGCCCCTCAATGTAAGGCTTGGCCGACTCGTTATCTGCCTGGTTGGTGCCGTAGTTGCCGATCTGGGGATTGGTGAGAACGACAATCTGCCCGGCATAGGAGGGATCGGTGGCGATTTCCTGGTATCCGGTAAGGGAAGTATTGAAAACAACCTCACCCTGGCATTCACCAGGGGAGCCATAGCCGTGGCCACGGAAGATGCGCCCGTCTTCGAGCGCCAGAATCGCCTGCATCGCGTCTCCGGGTAATAGATTCAGCTGATTGCCACCTGCGCACACTATCCTCTTTGCAATCAGCGTCTTTTAGTGCCGGGAGTTTCCTGTTGCTGAGGTTTTGCGGAACGAGGATAAGGGCCTTCGGTAAGTCGGCTGCCTCATCAATAATATCAGCCTTTGCGCGTGATTCCGGCCTGCTTGCGAAGAAGGTCGCCGCAATTGGAACAGGCTGAATCTTGAGGCTAATGACGGCTGGAACGAATTGACGAGAACGCGAGCTATCTGGAGATATTGGGGAGCCGAAAATCGACTCCCAGATCACGATTCACCTGCACGGTGGCGCCAAGATCGAGCTGGTCGATTGGAATCTGCCGATGGTATTGGTCGCCGACAAAAAGCGTGTTCTTTGTCAGAATGTAGTTATGGATCTCCTCAGGGGTACGGCCATCCTTGAAGATGAGCGTGACCGTTTCTTCGTTCTCCGAGGTTCGGGCCGAACTCGGCGGGGCTGGCGGCGCGGCATAAGGAACGCCCGGCCATGGTGGAGGCTCCTGAGCGTCGGCCTGATCGTCGTAGCCCGGCGAATCGTAGCCTTGAGAATCGTAGCCAGGGGAAACAGTATTCTCCGCTGTATCCGAGTCGTCATACCCTGCGTCGTCGGGGCTTGATAGAAAGTACGGAGGCGCCCATATCGGGATGCTATAGCCATAATAAATAGGCCTGTAACGAGAGTAATATGGCCTGCGGAAGGGCGATGAACCGCCGCGATTCGATGAACCCGGTTGCAATGAACCTGCATAGGGCGGACGAACGCCCGACCTGCCGATCCAGTTTCCTTGAGGAGCACGTGAGGGAGTACCAGGCCTAATCTGGGCATAGCCCGCACGGCTTGAAAATCCGCGCGAAACAGGCGCGCTGGGTGACCCGTGAAATGAAGCCGCTGAGTGACCTGAAAACCCACCGTGCGCTGAAGCGTGCTGGGCGCAGAGTGGAATCGCAAACCAGGCGAGCACCAACGCAGCCAGAGCGAGAGGCTTCATGAACACATAGTACGCCTGATTCTGGATGTCGTGAAGTTGACTATCGCGAAGTCATCCCTCCGAACGCTTCAGCCGGTTACCGCACTACCCCCGCGTCGCGAGCCGGCCAGTAGATAAATACCGCCTTGCCATAGACAAGCGAGCGCTCGACGGGTCCAAATTCCCGGCTGTCCGACGAGATGGAGCGATGGTCGCCCATCATGTAATAAGTGCCTTCGGGAACCACGAGCTCCGCAACCGAACGCGTATCCCGGTATTCTTCCGGAACGTAGTTCTCAATCTGCCGCCTGCCGTTCAGCCAAACCACACCGTGGTCGATGCGGAGCCGGTCTCCAGGCAGCGCGATCACTCGTTTTATATAGCTCTTCTCCGGGTCTCGCGGATAATGGAAGACCACCACATCGCCACGTTCGATGGCCGACACATGGTAGACGAACTTGTTGATGAACAGGCGGTCGCGATCTTCAAGCCGCGGCAACATGCTGGTCCCTTCCACGCGCACAGGCTGGTAAAGAAACGTGATGATCAGAACCGATGCGACGGCGGAGACAAGTAGATCGCGGAGCCAGAGGCCAAGGCTGTTCCCGCTGTGAACCGGCTGCTGCCGCACTGGAATAAACTCAGGCGGCCCGGAGTCTGCTGGCTGGGCTGCTGGTTGGTCGGGGCCTCTGTTTTCAGGGCAAGTTTGCATCTCTCTATTAGATTACTCGCAACCAAGGCTTCCAGGGGGACACAAAACGTGCGCCCGGATCGGCTTGTCGAGGGGTTTGGGTTGATTGGCCGCGGGAAGAAACATCGGAGCGGTGCCACTCAGATTGGATTCCTGCAAAATCAAAGGGCGCTGCAGCAGCATTTCCACCTGTGTGCCACTTTCAATATTAACGTCTGCCCCGCGAGTAAAGAGGGAAACCAGGCCGGCCGCAGCCAGCCCCGCTCCAATGCCTGCAAGCCCCCCGGCGAGTGGGTGCCCCGAGGGAATCCCAGCAATTGACCCGACAGTGCCACCGGTTGGAATCGCAATTTTGGCCACCTCGCCGGCGTTTCGTGTCTTGTCTCCCGCCTGCTCGATTGTCCCTTCGCCATCGTCCTTGACCGTCTGCTGCTTCGCGCCAGGCAGGGCATTAACGATGCCGGGAATCTCAACCACGGTCCCATTGGGAAAGATGATCGACGTGAAATGCATGTCGAGCTGCGATCTGCCCTTCACGTGGCCCGCACGGGTGACGCGGTCAATGGTTCCCTGCACATAAACGCCCGCCGGAATCAACACTCGATTGCCGACCACCACAGGAAACGTCGAGGCAAGGTAGATGCTATCCCCCGGCTTGGCACTTTTGGTATTGATGCCGCTGCGCAGTTGCAGGAGCACCTTCGTTCCCGGGGGAACGGTGTAGGTCGCTGCTGCGGTCGAGGAGTCGGTCGATCCTGGACTCGTGGCTGAACTCGTGGCTGGGCTCGTGGCCGGACTCGCCCCCGGGCTCACGGTAGAGGGAGCCGGAGAAGGTGCCAGCGATTGCGCACTTGCGCCAGCCTGCGGTTGCTGCGCTTGCGCCGGCTCCTGGGAAAATGCGGGTTGGCACGGCGGAATCATCAGACCAAGCGAAACTGCCGCCGTCAATGCCCCCCGCATCGGGGCTCTGTCAAGCTGACGCATGAATTCCTCCGCATATACCCTGTTGCGATAGACGAAAGGGTCGCACCCAAGGATAGTCTCATTCCCATGCAGGACACAAAAATTCGAGGCAAGCACTGCGAACGATGCAGTTTGGAGTTACGATTCAACAGTGCGAAGGAGATTGACATGAGTACACACGCTATCTCTGCTGCCCCCTCAAGCGTCAGGTTTCAAAGCGCTCTCAACGTGCTGGAGAACGCGATCGACGCACACGCATTTCCCGGCTGTGCATTTGGAGTTCTGGCAGGTGGCGAGGTCGTACTCCAGGATGCTTTGGGTCACTTCACCTATGAAGACAGCTCTTCGAAAGTGACGCCTCTGACCATATATGACATCGCCAGCCTGACCAAGGTCGTGTCGACCACTGCGGCCGCCATGCTGCTTTACCAGCGGGGACTGCTGGATCTGGAAACACCCTTGGGTGAGTTGTTGCCTGGCTTCGTGGTAGGCCGGGCGCCGGCTGAACACGCTCGCCACGTCAAGCTCAGGCATCTGCTTGCCCACAACTCGGGGCTGCCGGGATACGCGGAGTTCTTTCGAACAGCCATTGCGCCATCCGCCCTTTATCGCGGATGCCTTGAATTGCCGCTCGAAGCCGAACCCGGTGAGCGCGCCGAGTACTCCGACCCAGGATTCATTTTACTGGGCAAAGCGCTGGAGGTGCTTACGCACGAGTACCTCGCAAAGTGGGTGCACCGCGAGGTCTTCGCGCCACTGGAGTTGTCGGCCACCGGATTTTGTCCCGCGCAGCATTCGCGAGCCGCCATTCCCCCGACTGAGGAGGACGTAACACTGCGCCATCGCCGCATCCAGGGTGAAGTGCAGGACGAAAATGCGTGGTTGCTCCACGGCGCAGCCGGGCACGCAGGGCTTTTCTCCAACGTGGCGGATTTGCTGCGGTTTTCCGCGGAGATTCTTCAATCGGCATCGAGGAACGGCTCCCCGGGATCCCGCCTATTTGAATCCGAAACAGTCGAACAATTCGCTACGAAGCAGGCTCCAGCGGGCAGTTCGCGGGCGCTCGGTTGGGATACGCCTTCGGATGGATCGTCGTCCGGCCATTACTTCTCGTCCCGGTCCATCGGGCATCTTGGATTTAGCGGTTGCTCGCTCTGGATCGACCTGGATGCGGAGATTGCCGTTGTATTGCTGACAAATCGTACCTGGCCAGACCGGCAGAGCCAGCTGATCCGGGAGGTTCGGCCCGCCTTTCACGACGCGATCCGGGCTGCGCTTTAGGTTTCTGCATCTAATGTGGTATTTGGGCGGCTTCGTTAGATGCATAATTCTTTTAACAGTTGCGCGATTTAAAGATACAATCAATTCTTGGGGACATGTGCATGTTAACCAGTTCGACGATTCAGGAAACAGTCGGCACCCAAGCAAACGGCATCAAGAAGGACCAGGCTTCCCTCCTCCAGTATCTAACCACCGAGAGCCAGAACGAGGCATCCCAGGGCTTTGATACCAAATCCGCACTCGAGATTGCCCGCATCATTAACCACGAGGATTCCAAGGTGTCGGCGGCGGTAAAGAAGGCGATTCCCGAAATCGCAGCCGTAATAGACCAGGTCGCCCGGTCTCTTCGCGATGGCGGCAGGCTCATTTATATTGGAGCCGGTTCCAGCGGACGCATCGCAGCCCTCGATTCCTCAGAATGCCCCCCTACCTACTCAACAGCTCCCGGACAGGTGCAATACATCATGGCCGGCGGCCCCAAAGCCCTCGCATCGGCAGTTGAAGTCAATGAAGACTCCGAGGAACTGGGCCAGCGCGACATAGCCCGCCGTCGCCCAACCCGCAAAGACGTGGTGGTTGGCCTATCTGCATCCGGCCGCACCCCCTACGTGGTTGCCGCCGTTGCTTATGCCCGCGCCCGCGGTGCACACACTGCCGCCGTTACCTGCAACCATGACACCCCGCTGGCAGGTGCCGCCGATATCGCCATTGTTGCTGAAGTTGGTCCCGAAGTAGTCTCCGGATCGACGCGCATGAAGGCCGGTTCGGCCCAGAAGATGGTGCTCAACATGATCACCACCGGCGCCATGACGCGCCTCGGCTATGTGTACGAAAACCTGATGGTCAACGTACACATGCAGAATTCAAAGCTCGTCGAGCGCGGCATCCGCATTCTTATGTGCGCCTGCAAGATCGACCGCGAGACAGCCGTGCAGACCATCAAGAGCGCCGGACGCAGTGTCCCGGTAGCCTTGGTAATGTTGAAAGCCAAGGTCGACAAGCCAGAAGCTGTCCGCCGCCTGGCCAAGTCCGACGGCAACGTACGACTGGCTATCGAGGATACGGTTCTGGAGCTCTAGGGCACTTTATATCAACAATAGACCCGTCATCGGCAAACGCAGGGATAGGCGCAGCCAACGAACACAGCTGCCTTTCTGACTCGCTATTTCCGCGAAGCGGAAGCTAACTCGCAAAGAAATTTACAATCCCAGAGCTATCCAAGTACCTAGGGACAGTTCTCTCCATGGGATGTGCGATCGGTGGACCGCCAATTCCCGCCGCTCGATTTACACTGGAGGATCAGGAGTTCATCATCCTTCATGGATAAGTTCGTTATTCGCGGCGGCAATCCGCTGCTTGGAACCATTCGCGTTTCTGGCGCAAAGAACTCGGCTCTGCCGTGCATGGCGGCAGCTATCCTCACCGAAGATGAAGTTACGCTGGAAAACATTCCCCAGGTGCGGGATATAGAGACCGAGCGCCGTCTGCTGGTCTCCATGGGAGCGGAGGTGGAACTGGGCTATGGCCGCGCGCAACACCGCACCAAGATCTGCTGCAAGATTCTCTCCGACCCGGAAGCGAAGTACGAAATCGTGAAGACCATGCGCGCCAGTTCCCTGGTGCTGGGACCATTGATAGCCCGTTGCGGCATCGCACGCGTTGCCATGCCCGGAGGCTGCGCTATTGGTGGGCGGCCCATCGATCTGCACATCAAGGGCCTCGAGAAGATGGGCGCAACCATCACCCAGGAGCACGGCTATCTTGAAGCGCGGGTAGAACGCCTGCGCGGGGCGCACCTGGTTTTCGACAAGATCACGGTTACCGGCACTGAAGATCTGTTGATGGCCGCGGTCATGGCCGAGGGCGAAACTCTGATGGAGAACTGCGCGCGCGAGCCGGAGGTCGTCGATCTGGCATCGCTGCTAACGGCAATGGGCGCGAAGATTCAGGGCGCGGGCACCTCCACCATTCGGGTGCAAGGAGTCAGTCGTCTGCATGGCGCCCGTTATCGCATTAATCCCGATCGCATTGAGGCAGGCACTTTTCTAATTGCCGGCGCAATAACCGGCGGCGATTTAATTGTGGCCAATTGCAACCCAGGCCACCTGGGCGCTGTGATTTCAAAGCTTCAGGAGACGGGCGTTCGCGTGGATCAAATTGGCCCGGATTCAATTCGAGTGCGTTCCGACGGGCCTTTGCGAGCTGCGGACATATCCACCGAAGAATATCCCGGTTTCCCCACCGACATGCAGGCGCAATACATGGCCCTGGCAACCCAGTCTGAGGGGGTGAGCCAGGTGAAGGAGAACATCTTCGAGAACCGCTTCATGCACGTGCAGGAACTGGTGCGTATGGGCGCGAATATCAAAGTGGATGGAAACACAGCGACCATCCGCGGGTCGGCAAAGCTCTCCGCAGCGGCTGTAATGTGTTCTGACTTGCGGGCTTCAGCGTCGCTGGTACTGGCTGCCCTGGTGGCCGATGGAGAATCCATCCTGGACCGCGTTTATCACATGGACCGCGGCTATGAGCGTATCGAAGAGAAGTTGCGCGGAGTAGGCGCGCAGATTCGGCGCCTGGGAAACATGTTTGCCGCTTGAACCGTAGATGTGCCAACTCCGCCCCGTGCCCCGTTCTTGCGATTTTTTCCTATCGCAAGGGCGGGAAACCTCAACTCTCGACCGGCCCCTTTATGACTCGCCCTACCGCCAACTAACCGCGATATGCCAGCGCAGCCCGCGCTGTGCAGTCTTGCGCAAAACGCGTTCATATTCCCGAAGTTCAACAAGCACCGGCTGCGTTTCCGATCCGATTGCCGCCGGATTCGAGTCAAGGAATTCAATCAGCGCGCAAACGGTGCGCACTCCGTCCGGGGCGTCATACCACTGGGGCTGGGGAAGATGCCGCGCCCAGTCAGGGCTGGCAACACCCTGCTCGAGGAGCAACGCCATCGAATTTTCGTCAGCTGAAAAAAAATCCAGGAGCGGTGTTACATGAAGGCGCCCCGCTAGCCGCTCCAGGCCGTCTTCATTGCGGGCTAGGGCCTGACCGTTGACAAAAATATCGTAGCCGGGGTCTTCGCCCTCGACTACTATGTATAAACTGGCTGCCATCTTTATGAGTTTAGTTGAGATGGTTGTCGGATCCGCCAAAAACTCTTCGCGGTTATCTAAAGAATTATCAGTGTTTACGCTAACCAATGGTTACCCCGGTTTACGCGGAAGTTTCACAAATAGTACTAAAGAGTTATGGCAATCACAAACAAATGACTGATTCTATAGATAGCCTTTATAAATGCTCGAGGGAACTTTGGTGAACTGGACTGAGCTACCGGATCTGGCAGCTGTCGGCCTATTGGCTGGCGCGTTCGCATCTGTCGCTCGCCGTAACCAGACTCTCGTTTCCAAGATATGGCTCACGGGCTGGTTGATGATTGCGCTGCACTTCGCCGCTTTCCTTTTCCTCAACGCTCCGGGCGTTTGGGGATATTTGGCGGCCATAGTTGGCCTTTCGGCCCTGACGTGGACCGGCCTTTTGTTCATGTGGGCCTCGGTTCCCTATCGCCAGGAAAACTCAAGCCTCGCTATCCTCATTTCGCTGCTCGTGGCGAACACACTCTACCTTGCTCTGTCGATGATTGATAATGTCCCTGGGTGGGCTCTGAATGTCAGTGCATGTCTCTTTGGCCTCCTCCCACTGGGCATTGCACTTTCGACGTGGAAGAGGTTCGATAGCCCGTTGCGCTGGTCCCTTATCGGCATATATTGTGCGCTATCTGTTTTCATTCTCTTCATCCAGCATCGCCCCGACAACACGAATGGATACGCCCAGAATGCGGTTTTGTTTACTGTCTACATTGGCTGCTCCGTTCACTTCTGGTACGCATACAGACGTGCTACGGCTGGCGCATTCATTACCATTGCGGGATTCATCGCATGGGCGTCGGTATTCCTGGTAGCACCGCTGTTGGCCGCCTTTCTACCGTCGGTGTCAGCAGCAATTCAGGGCGAAGTTTGGAATCTTCCCAAATACGTGGTAGCCGTCGGGATGATCCTTCTGCTGCTGGAAGAACAGATCAAGCACAACGAACACCTTGCCCTGCATGACCATCTCACCGGCTTGCCCAATCGCCGGCTCTATCAGGATCGCCTGGCCAACGCACTGGAGCGCGCCCGCCGTTCCAACGAACAGACCGCCCTTCTGGTGATTGACCTGGACCGCTTCAAGCAGGTAAACGACACGCTCGGCCATCACGTCGGCGATTTGGTCCTGCAAAAGGTCGCCGATCTGTTTGCATCGCGCGTCCGCAAATCGGACACGGTTGCGCGGACAGGTGGCGACGAGTTCTCGGTGATCCTGGAGGAACCGACCAGCCGCGCCGATGCGGTACGCGTAGGTCAGACGCTGATTGAACTTCTCAACGATCCACTTAATTGCGGTGAACATACGGTACAAATCGGCGCCAGCGTCGGCGTTGCGCTCTTTCCGGAAGATGCACGAGAGAGGGAGTCACTCTGCATTGCAGCCGACTTGCGGATGTATGACGCCAAGCACGATTCTTTTGGCGATCGCGACGAGCGACATATTCGATCTGCGCCGTCGATCAATCGGCTTGAGCCGCAGGCGCAGAGCGGTCTGCAGGTAGTAGATTAGTTCTTGAAATCTGCCGAAAACAACTTTGACCCGCTCCTTTCGAAAGTGCGAAAGGCCCGGACATTGCGTCCGGGCCTTTCTTTTGGTTCGATTTGCGTTGCTGGCTATCCCTGACCACCGCCGCTGCCCGGGCCACGGCCACCACCACTACCACCACCCGGCCGACGACGCCGGCGACGGCGATTGTTGTTGTTGCCAGCTGGGGGACGCCCGGCGCCGACTGCTTGACCAACCACGACCGGCGCACCCTCGACGCGATTGAAGTTTGGCTCGTTCTCTTCGTCGAACTCCTCGCCGCCTTCTTCGTCGAAGTCGTCGCCGCCCTCAATCAGGATCGTGCTCTGATTGGACTTCGGCTGGCGCTCGTCAAACTCGTGACGGGGTTTCGCGGGCGGCGCGGGAACAAGAGCTTCAGACGCGCTGATCTCGCTCACTTCCGTCTCAGCAGCCGGAGCAGTTTGCACAAACTTCGCCTTTTGCTCCTTGATCAGAGCCTTGCGGCTGAGCTTGATGCGATTGCCTTCAATGGCCAGAACCTTGACCATCACCTGGTCGCCTTCGCGCAACTCGTCCTTCACTTCCTTGACGCGATGTTCTGCAATCTCGGAAATGTGCAACAATCCGTCGGTGCCGGGGAAAAGCTCGACAAACGCGCCGAACTCTGCCAGGCGAACCACTTTTCCCAGATAGACCTTGCCAATTTCAGGAACCGCGGTAATGTTGCCAATGATTTCGAGCGCCTTCTTCAAGCCCTCAGCATCGGAAGATGAAACGCTCACGCGGCCCGTGTCGTCGACGTCAATCTTGGCGCCAGTCTGCTCAATGATGCCGCGAATAGTCGCGCCGCCCTTGCCGATCAGATCGCGAATCTTGTCAGTCGGAATCATGACGGTTTCAATGCGAGGCGCATAAGCGGAGCGCTCGGTGCGCGGTCCGTCCAGCACGGCGTCCATCTTGTCGAGCAGGAAGAGCCGGCCGCGCTTCGCCTGCTCCATGGCCTGTTGCAGGATCTCGCGGGTAAGGCCGCCGATCTTGATGTCCATCTGCAAAGCGGTGATCCCCTTGCGGGTACCGGCCACCTTGAAGTCCATATCGCCGTAGTGATCTTCCGCGCCGGCAATATCGGTAAGGATGGCGTAGTCGTCGCCTTCCTTCACCAGGCCCATGGCAACGCCGGCAACCGAGCCCTTGAGCGCGATGCCCGCGTCATAAAGCGCCAGGCTGGCGCCGCAGACCGAAGCCATCGATGAAGAGCCATTGGACTCGAGAATGTCGGAGACGATGCGGATTGTGTATGGCGATTCTTCCGCAGTGGGCAGAACCGCTGAAATGGCGCGCTCGGCAAGTGCTCCGTGGCCAATTTCGCGACGGCCCGTGCCGGTCATACGTCCTGTCTCACCAACGGAAAACGGCGGGAAGTTGTAGTGAAGCATGAAGGGCTTCTTCTTCTCGCCCTCGTAGCTTTCCAAACGCTGTCCGTCGTCCTGCGTGCCGAGTGTGGCCGTAACCAGGGCCTGCGTTTCGCCGCGCGTAAACAGGGCTGAGCCGTGTACGCGGGGCAGGACGCTGGTTTCGATGGTGATCTCGCGAATCTCGTCGAAGGCGCGGCGATCGGGACGAATGCGGCCCTTGGTGACCTGCTCGCGGAAGGTGCGTTCGCGGAGCAGCTCATAATAATGAGCAAGCTTCTTCTTGGCCGTCGGATCGTCGGCAGGAAGTTCGGCGGCCAGCTCGTCCTTGATCTGCTTGATCAGCGCATAGCTTTCCGTCTTGCCGTGGGTGTGGGTGTCGAGAGCGTCGGAGAGGCGTGCGCCGACCTTGGCCTTCAGTTCTTCGTAGTAGGCCTCATCGGTTGTCGGTGCGGTGAATGCCCTCTTCGGCTTTCCGGCCAGGGATACCAGCTCGTCGATTGCAGCGACAATCTTCTTGATCTCCGCGTGTGCGAATTCGATGGCGGCCAGAATGACTTCTTCAGTCTCTTCCTTGGCGCCCGACTCGATCATCACGATGCCGTCTTTGTGGCCGACAACCATGATGTTGATGGTGGTTTCAGCGCGCTCGGTATAGGTGGGGTTGATGACAAACTCGCCATTCACACGGCCGACGCGAACCGCGCCCACGGTAGCGCTGAAGGGAATGTCAGACAGAGCCAGCGCCGCAGCTGCAGCGTTGATGCCGATCACGTCGGGGTCGTTTTCCTTGTCTGCGGAAAAGACCAGCGCGATGACCTGGGTCTCATTGCGGAACCCATCGGGGAACAACGGGCGGATGGGCCGGTCGATCTGGCGGCAGGTCAGCACTTCTTTTTCGCTGGGCCGGCCTTCCCGCTTGATGAAACCGCCAGGAATGCGTCCCCCGGCGTAAGTGTATTCGCGGTAATCGACTGTGAGCGGGAAAAAGTCGATTCCTTCCCGGGGGTCGGGAGATGCAACTGCAGTGGCCAGGACGACGGTTTCGCCCGTGGTCACCAGCGCGGCGCCAGAGGCTTGCTTGGCCATGCGGCCGGTCTCAAAGACCAACCGCTTGCCACCGGCAAGCTCGACAGATACTTCATGCTTAGACATAGAGTCCTCGATTCATTTCTTTCGGTTTCGTTTTTTTCGCTTGGGAAACTTGTAGGGGGAATGCGCGGAAGGGTGTAAGGAAGGGTGTGAGGAAACTGGCTGCTAGGGAGTCTGAAAACGGGCTGCGCGCATAAGAGTGGGGGTTGCGCGGGGGAGCAGATTCTCCCGGCCCATGCAGGACTCGCACCACCGGGCCCGCACACAGCCGATAGCTGTGCGCAGGCCCTGGCAGCGGTTGAAGCTCGCCAGGTACACCATGACCCCAGGTTCTGGGTAGAACGGGGGCCGTGACCAAACTCCGGTCTGAGCGCTTCCGTATCAAAGTTGGCTTTCTGGGTTGGATCTCCGACTACTTGCGGATACCGAGTTTGCCGATCACGTCGCGATAGCGGTCCGCATCGTGCGCCTTCAGGTAATCAAGCAGACGGCGGCGTTTACTGACCAGCTGCAAGAGACCCCGCCGTGAAGCATGGTCCTTCTTGTGGGTTTTGAAATGCTCGGTCAGTTCGCCAATCCGCTCACTCAGAATCGCAATCTGGACTTCCGGCGAGCCGGTGTCCGATTCATGAGTCCGGAAACGTTCAATCAGGGTTGTTTTCTTTGCAGTCGCCAGCACGGCGTGTGTTACTCCTCTTGTCTTCTCGTGTCCACTCTCAAGTGTCTGATGTGAGATTACCATGAATGCGCGGGTGGGCGCTATCCTCCAGCCAGCAGGAACCATTCGGTAAACCCGCGGGTTGAGCGGAAGTCTAAAAGAGGAATAGCCAGGGGCGGAGTCGCTCCAGGGAGCTGTCGAAGATCGAAGTTCGCTTCCGGACTGTGTTACGGCTCCGCCGTAAACCAATAATTGGCCCGCGCCACAATCCGCGCCCCATAATCCTGCGCCGTCCGCACCCGAATCGTATGCAGGCCCGGTGTCGGATGGGATGGGCTAAAGGTGATCAGATACCGGTTGCGCGCATGCTTTGCCGCATCCACAACCCGCTGCTCAAACCCCTTGTCGCCTGTGAAGGTGGTATACTCCCCGCCACTCATTTGCGCAACCTCTTTGGCCACGTTCTTCTTGAACGCCTGCACAATCATCGCGATGGTCGATATCGGATTCATGATGCGGTTATCGCCCGAGTCCTTCACATCGTGCAGAAACTCGGCGCGCGATGGCGAAAAGCAGATGCTCAAAACCAGCACGTCCGAACGGCCAATCTTCTGCGCCAATTGCTCCGGCTTCGTGTGTTTGCTGCCGTGGTCCCGCTCCTCGCTCACCAGCAGCAGAACACGCCGATATTGCTTCGGAGAGTCTTCCAGCAGATCGACGGCATAGCTCACAGTATCGAGAATCGCGTCGCCTCCGTCACCCTGTTCCAGATGCTTAAGTGCCTCACCCACTTCGTCACTTGAGTGTGTGTAGTCCTGAATCAGGTGCGGCCTGGAGTCGAAGCCAACCAATGCCGCCTGGCTACGACCGTCCGATAGGAAAAGATCGAGCAGCGGCCCCAGTTTGGCCAGCTTGTCGAATTCAAGAGCGCTAACGCCACCCTCCTCCACAGCCACAATCAGCGAAACCGGCGCGGAATCCATCTCTTCCTGCACACGAATCTCCTGCGTTACGCCATTATCTTCAAGGACAAAGTCGTTCGGCTTCAGCCCATACACAACGCCGCCACCACGCTTCTCCACCAGCGTGGGCACCAGAACCTCATTCGCAGTAACGCGGATGGTAGCAGTGTCCTGATTCGCCGAAGGAAGCGGCTTCGCAGGCTCGATCGGGGGAAGCTGTTGTGCACCGGCCACTGCCGCGATCGTCAGAAATGCCGCGAAAACAACTCGACCTACGAGGCGTTGTCCAGAATTCATGCTAGAGAAAACTCCGAGAAGCTGGGATTACAAATCAGGGATTAGGGAATAGGGAGCAGGGAATAAGAATCACTGGCGGTCATCATCTGTTCGCAGAGATTCAACGTCACGGTTTCTTTCTGGTGCAAATTAGCTTTTGACAAAGGAGTGGAAGAGGCAAAGATTCATCTATTCCCTATACCCTGGCCTCACCCCCGCTTCCGCACTTCCTTGTCGATACGCCCAGTCCAAACCAGAAAACTCAAAAGCTCCCAGCGCGACGCCCACACAAACTTGAAAATCTTTCCGGCCGTCAGCGTTTCCGCGCGCTGGCCTGAGTAAGTCTCGATCCGCCAGCGCATATACTCGCTCCGCCAGGGAGCCAGCCGATGACCGCGCGTTGCATTCCAGAGAAACCGAAGCGGAGCGAACAATGTGTGTCCTTCATCCCCAGTATAGACGCCCCTCGTCTTGGGCCGTTGGCATCGGAATCGCGACGCGTGCATGCACCGGAGCGAGTTTAACGCCAGAAGGATGGATGGACCCATTCCTCATTGCAGCTTGCTGAACAAGCTATTCGAAGCCGAATCAAGCTGCGCGATCACATCCTCAAGAGCTGTCTGCTGTGTTTCTGCAAGAGAAAGCTGCGTGGACACTCCCGCAACGTCGGCCTGCATCAAACTGGTCTGCGCGACGGTTACCTGCGTTTGATCGCTGGTCACGGCGTCCGAGGCCGCGGTCAGCTGCGTAATGGAATTATCGATGGTCACGCGCTGTTGAGAGACGAAGTTCATTGCCGTGCCCAACGCTTCTGTGTCGGCAACCGCCTGGGTAGTATTCACAGTGCCGGTGGAATAGTCGGCCACCAGGCTGTTGAGTGCGCCAAATACGCTACTCGTCCCGCTCCCGAGAAATATCTGGCTTCCTGGCATGTTGAGCTGGATTTTTTGCCCATTGGGAGTTCCAAGATAATTCACATCCTGGTCGCCGTTGTATGTTGTGACCGCCGGCGATGCACCCGTCGAGGTAGTAAAGGGCGTTGTGGAAGTCTGGCCACCGGCGAAGATGTACTGGCCCTGATAACTGGTATTGGCCAGCGACTCCACCTCATTGAGGATTCCGGAGATCTGGCTTCCCACGGACCGGATATCGCTGGAGTTCATCGTTCCATTGTTGGCGCTCGTGGCGAGAGAAATGGCCTGGGTGAGCTGCGAGACGACGCTGCCCAGGCTCGAGTCGGCCACTTGCAGCTGCCCAGAAACCAGGCTAGAACTCTGTGTAAAGGAATCGTCCTGCTGAATCTGATTCAGCAAAAGCACATTCTCCCCCGAAGCCACAGGATTCTGGCTCAACGAGGTGATGCTTACTCCACTCGAAAGCTCAGCGGTCAACTGCTGTTGGCTCGCCTGTGCCTGGTCAAGTGAACCCACCAGGTTACTTACATAACTTGGATCCACGCGCATCGAATTCCTCCATAGGTTTCAAATGGCTTGCTGTCGAACTCGGCCAGAACCGAGACCGTTCTTTCCTGCTCTCGTTTAGGTGACCGTTGTCTGGTCTCCAAGGTTCAATGCCCCGGCCATAATCGTATTGAGCATGGTAAAAACCTGCGATGCGGCCTGGTAACTGCTTTCCATCCTTGACATAACGGCCGCCTCGTCGTTGAGATTCACGCCGGACAAGGCATTGTTCTGCGCCTGAAGTTGCGAGACCGAGGCGTTCTCAGCCGTATTCTCGGCTTGTACACCTGAAACAGTCGCACCCAGCGTGGACACAAAACTCGAGTAGAAATTGGTGGGTGTCTCATTGTTGTTGACTGCCGCGGACCCATTCTGGCTCTGAGCCGTTTGCAAAGAGGCTAGTGCCGTTTGACTAATGTTCGCTATGCCGTTGGCCCCGAACACACCCCAAGTCAGGTTTAAGCTCGCCGCTCCGTTTGACAGCGCGGAAAACGTGATCCCGCCCAAGTCCGCAGTGGGACTGACAAGCAATCCACTCGAATTGAACGACAGCGTCCCTCTTGAATTGGCCGAAGCAACCGGGTCCGCAATCACGCTACCGGCCGTCGCTGTTGCGCCTGTGATGGTCAATACGCCGCCGGTGTTGGCAACCGTGACTCCGGTAATTCCCGCAGCCGAAATTTGCGAGTCAAGCGCCGCCACGTAGCCCGTCGGCGGCGGGCCTGCGCTGCCCACAGCCATACTGGGAATTACCGTCGGCGCATTAATCGTGGCTATGCCGGCCCCCTTGGTCCCGGTAATCGTCAGATTTGTTCCCGGATTCACCGTTTCGCCCGGACCGAAGGTGTAACTCACCTGGTTGGCGGCGGTGGTGTTCGCTGTAACCGTATCCGGAATCGAGATACTGTATCCCCAAGTGTCGGATCCTTCGTTCGTGTAGGTGACCACACCGTTGTGACTGTTGCCGAGCGAGTCGTAAATCGTTACATTGCTCGAGGCGGTCCCGTTGACCGGCGTCGAGGAGTCCAGGTTTTGCGTCACGCTGAATGTCGTTGTAGCCGTTGACTGAGTCGCCGATAGAGCGTCCAGATTGGCCATTGCCGTGGCGTTGGTATTGTCCCCAGCTCCCTGCCCCAGCCCGGCGGCGGCGATCTGGGTCGGGTCGGTCATCACGAGGCCCATGTTGAGGGCGCTGCCCGTCAGAGCGGTTGGTTCGATGAAGATGTAAAGGGGGGTGGACCCGGTTCCGGTGACGCCGGCCGCATTGGTCCCTGTCCCTTCCGTCCCATTCAGGTCGGCGCCCTCGTTGTTCAGCGCATTCACGTTGGTGGAAACGTTGAAGGCAAGCTGGTTGAGCGACCCGAGCGCGCCAACTATATCCTCATCCCGCGCCGTCAGTATACCTCCCAGCTGGCCGCCCCCGGAGGCCAGCTGGGAGGTGACATCCGCCGTTCCGATAAAGACATGCGACGCCCCTCCAACGGAGCCCGTCGTCATCTGAAAGCTCGATCCTTCGGACACAAGCAACTGCCCCGAAGTGGTGGTCACAGAGAGCCCGTTGTCCTGGGTTGTAATCTGGTTGATCCCAACCAACTGCGAAAGCTGACTCAAGTCTTGCTGACGCTGGTCTTCCAGAGTGCCGGCGTCGGCATTGGGAGATGTGCTCACAATCTGCTGGTTCAACTGGGCAATCGAGGTGGTCAGCGCGTTGATCTGGCTGGTCACTCCGGATGCCTGCTGGTCCAGGGCCGAGCTTTGCGCATTCAAGCTCGCAGCTGCGTTGGACACATCGCCCGCTAGAGTCTTCGCGGAAGAAAGCACCTCTTCGCGCAATGAGCTGTTGGTTGGCGAAGACTCCAGGGACGAGAAGGAACTGAAGAAACTGGTGATGTCGCTGCCGATGTCTCCAGCCGTTGCGGTGCTGGAGCCGGAGTCCGGAGTAAAGAGGCCTTGCACCGAATTCAATGCGGTTAAGCGCGCGCTCGAAGAAGAAGCCAGTTGCTGTTGCTGGTCCAACCGCCCCTCGAGCACACGGTCCCGCAGCGAAGTGGCGCCGGTCTCCGTAACACCGTCACCGTAGGCGACCCCGTTGATTGTGACCGGCTGGTTTTCCTGCCAGCCAGGCACCTCCTCTGTGTAGCCGGGAGTGTTGGCATTGGCCACATTATTGGCCACGATGCTCAGCGCGGATTGATCGGCGTCCAGAGCTCCTGAAATCAGGCTGAATGCGGAACTAATGGTTCCCATGCACGTTCACCGTCGGAACCCATCCACGCGCCTGACGCTCCCCGTACTCCAACCGGCCTGCTCGCAATTCCCGAAGACGGTTAATCACACTCAAATTGCCGCGTGTTACGTCGAGGATTCTGGCAAACACCTCCATTTCCTTGCTTGCCTGGCGAGCTTGTCCCGCCAGCCTGGCGCGACTTTCCACCCCCGAGTCCGCGAAAACCCGGTTCAGTGCCTGGCACGACAATGCCAGTTCCTCCAGCCGGCTTGCATCCAGTTGGGCAAGCGCCCGCGACGCTTCAATTACAAGTTCCTTCAGATCCAGATGTTCACGGCACGGTCCACTCACCAACATTGCCTGCGTTCCTTTCCTTGCCGCCTGGAACCGGGTTTCGCCGTTTCCAGCGCAGACCCAATGTCACGCCTCTCGGTTGAATTCAATTCGAATTCAATCAGGCCGAGTCTACGGACTATTGCCTGGTTCCCAACATTGCATCCACCATCTTTGAAGCCACCGCTGACGCCGGCACATTGTAGGTCCCGGCAGCCAGCGCCGACTGAATACCGGACACTTTGTCCATCCGGACATCGGAATCTGCCGCGGTTTGAGCCACCTCACTGCCGGCGCTCGAGAACGTTGCCCGATCGCTCGTCAGTGCACTGGGGCTCGCCGATGTATTGGCCCCCCTCTGCGGCGCTGAGGTTGACGCGGGAGGTACACCCAGAAGCGATTTCAATCCATCAAGACTGTTGCGAATGTCCATGCGCATTACTCCTTAGCGAATGTATCGGCAGGTCTTCTAATCACTGTAGTCATTTAGCTGTCTCGTTAACAGTATTGGTGTGCAGATTCCCGATTACCGGAATTGTCCCGTTTTGGTTCGATGCGGGTGTTAGTTGCTTCACAATGCCGGCTGCAATCCCAAACCCGCCCCGATCGCTCAACGCGCGCCCGAGAGCTTCGGATGCAAATTCCCCAAAAGCCCCGCTCGATCCCGAATCGTTGTCAGCATCGGCATCTGCCCCGGTTAGCGAGTTTCCGCGATTGAGCGGCTTTATCAGCTCCTTCATCATTTGCGCCTCGAATTCGTGTGCCGCCCGCACCAGGCGCGGTTGAGGTGTCGCTGCCCCTGTCGTTCCCGTTGTTTGTGCCGCTGTCTGAATTGCTTGCATTGCGAGCCTCTCTATCACACAATGATGGTGGCTAAAGCACTTCGAGATCGGCCTCGAGCGCACCGGCCTCTTTCATCGCCTGCAGAATCGAAATCACGTCGCGCGCCCCGGCCCCGGTCCGCTGCAACTCCTGAACAAGGTCTTCGACCGTCGCTCCTTCTTTCAGGTCGATCCGGTTGACCGGTTTGTCCAAGGCCTGCACGGTCGCCTGCTGCACCACCTGCGTACTCCCGGACGACAAAGAATTGGGCTGCGACACCATGGTTTCGGAGATCACATTGACCGACAGTCCGCCATGCAGGATTGAGACTGGCTGCAGCCGAACCGTGCCTCCAATCACTACCGTGCCGGTACGCTCGTTCACCACCACCCGCGCGCGCGGATAAACATCGACCTCGACGGCTTCGATGCGGTCCAGCAACTCCGCTACATCTTCATCCGGCGCCGCTTGAATCTCCACCCGGCGGCTATCCACGGCATGAGCGCGGGCCGACCCAAGGGCCAGGTCAATGGCGGCGGACATGCGCTCCGCGGTATGGAAGTCGGCATCGTTGAGCACCACGCTCACCGTGTGCATCTGCTTGAGGTCGAAAAGGACGGGCCGCTCTACCAGCGCGCCGCCCGGAATCCGCGCCGTAGTTGGATGATTGACCTGTTTCGAGCTGCCGCCGCCTGTCGCCATATAGCCGCCCAGCACCAATGCACCCTGGGCCTGGGCATAAACCTGGCCATCGGGCCCGTAGAGAGGCGTCATCAACAGGATTCCGCCCTCCAGCGATCGCGCGTCTCCGGCCGACGAGACGGTGATATCCATTTTGTAGCCGGGACGGCTGAACGGTGGCAGAGTCGCCACCACAAAAACCCCCGCCATGTTTTTCACCTGCATGTTGCTGGCCGAGTTGGAGCCGGTCTGCGGCACGGTCACGCCCATCCGCTCCAGGGCGGAGATCAGGGTTTGCGCTGGGAAGACGGTCTGTGAGCTGTCTCCGGTTCCGTGCAGTCCGACGACGAGCCCGTATCCCACCAACTGGTTGTCTCTGATGCCCTCGATGGTGGCAACATCCTTGACGCGCGCCTTTCGTGACTGAGACTCGGCGTTAGAAAGGGCAGCGGACAGCATGAACCCGCAAGCAAGAAGCACCCACCACCAGAAGAATGCCGCCCATCGTTTTTTCATCGGATTGCTTTCCTGTTCCTTCATGGCCTCATCTTTCCAATTTCCGGCGCACTCATCATTCCCCGTTTCCAATTCCCGGTCGCAGTTCCTAGAAGATCAGGATCCTCTCCAGCAGACGCACCAGCGGGTTCTGGCGGTAGGTGGAGTCGTTGACAATGCCCTTGCCTGTGACTTCGAGCTCAAGATCCGTCATGGCCGTCGACAGCACCTGGTTCTGAGCACTTACATCTTCCGGCCGCACCAGGCCGCGCAGCTTGATCAGCTGCGTCTGCTGAGAAAAGGTCAACTGCCGCGTCGCCTGCACCACCAGCATCCCGTTGGGCAGCACGTCCACCACCTCGCCGCCAAAGGTCGTAGCCAGGCTGGAGTTGGTTGTGCTCTGGCCCTGCGCGGAAAGGCCCGAGGCGGCGTTCATTCCGACCAGATTCTGCAGCGCATTCGAGGCTTTCAGGACGCCAAATAACGAGGTCAGCCCGGAGTTCGCATTCGAAGCGCGGGAGTTCTTTACCTGCCCGTCCGTCGACGCGGCCAGGCTCTCGGTCACCACGATGGAGACAACGTCGTGCAGTCTGACTGCCTTGGCGTCGGTGCCCAGCCGCACCAGGCGGCCCTCCGCACTCCAGATCGAGCCTGCCGTCTTGACCTCCGCCGCCTGCTGCGCGCGCACCCGTTCGACGTAAGCATGCAATGCCTCCTCAGGCGGAGTGGGCTTGGCTGCCGGCACAAACGGAATCTTCTTGTCGACGGCCGTCGCCGGGGACACAACAATCAAGGCAATCCCCAGAGTTAGAAGCAGTGCGCATAGGCTTCCCCGCCTCATCGCTGAGCCTCCCCCTGGTAGATCGCGCTGCTGCGGCCTGTTGCAACGGCCCGCACGACCCTGCCGCCCAAAACCAGCCTCAGGTTCAAGGTGGAGCCCGCAATTGCCGGCCCGAGTGCGATCGCTTCGAGGCGCGCTTCCATCACCAACGTGCTCTGTTCCACAATCACACTGTCCCCGGCGTGAATAATCGGAGCAGGCGTGTTCAATTCAGGGTTGCCCTGCCTCGACGAAGCACCCGCGTAAGTGACCAACCGCAGAAGCCCCGGTCCGCCAGGATGCCTGGAATCGCGGATCAGCAACCAACGGTCGCCGTTATGCGGGTCGTCGATCTCGCGGACAATATCGCCTTGTGGAACTCTCGAAAAATGATCTGAGGCCTGAACGGAATTCCGCATCCCCGGTCCAGTTGCAACCGGAAGAGGTTCCTGACCCCACGAGCCGGTCGAAGCCAGTAGCAGCATTGCCACGATCTCCCCGAAAATCCGCGCGATTCTCATCCTCATGCCTTTGCCTCCCCTAGTTCGAATTCCTGCGAATCTGGCGATGTCGCTACTTTTACGCGAGCTTTATCTAGTCATGTTGTTGACTTGCGAATACATGTCGTCGGCAGCTTTGATCACCTTGGAATTCGACTCGTAAGCCCGCTGCGCCAGCACCATCTGCACAAACATGGTGACAACGTCCACGTTCGAGTTCTCGAGGTACCCCTGCTGCAGTGTTCCCAGACCCTCGGTCCCGCCCGGATTTCCCGTAACCGGGTTTCCTGAGCTGAGGGTGGTTTCAAGCAAGTTCGACCCCATACTTTCCAGGCCGCCGGGATTGGGGAAGGTGGCTAGCTGAATCTGTCCAAGTTGCGAAGGGCTCGTCTGACCCGGAAGGGTCGCGTTCACCACCCCGTACTGGGTAATGGTGACCGCCGTCGCATTGGCCGGAATGGTGATGGTGGGAATAATGGGGTCTCCATCCGTAGTGACAATCGTTCCCTGGTTGTTGAGTTGAAACTGCCCTGCCCTGGTATACGCGATGCTTCCGTCAGGCCGCTGAACCTGGAAGAAACCGCTGCCCTCGATGGCGGCATCCAGCGGATTGGACGTCTGGTTCAGCGAGCCCTGGGTCATGATCACCTCGGTCGCCGCCGACTTGGTGCCCAGGCCAATCTGCAGGCCGGCCGACACTGTCGACTGGCTTTCCGCGGCTCCCGGCGTGACCAGGTTCTGGTAGACCATGTCCTGAAACTCCAGGCGTAACTGGCGAAAGCCGGTGGTGGACGAGTTGGCCAGGTTGTTGGCAATGGTGTCCAGGTTCAACTGCTGTGCGCTCATTCCGCTGGCCGCGGTATACAAAGCTCGAATCATTGCGACTCCTTTTTCCGAGGGGTTAGGGGTTAGGGGTCAGGGAGTAGAAAGGACGTTGTCGTCGAGTTAACCGGTTTCATTCCTCCGGCACCAAACCCTAATCCCTATTCCCTAATCCCTAATCCCCGCTTTTCACACCTTTGGCAGATCCTCGCTGGCAATCTTGTTGAATTCCGTGTGAAAGACCGTGAGCGCTTTCTGCATCATCTCCGCCTGGCGCTGCATGACGATCATGTCGAGCGAGCCCTGAATCACATCCTGGTTTGCGGACTCTATCGCGCCTTGATGGATCGCGGATTTGTTCGACGGAAGGGGCGCAACTCCCAGGGGTGCCACGTAGCGGTTAGCGCCTTCGGGCGTCAGTTGGGCTCCAGGGGGGAATGTCAGGACTCCCACAGTCGACACCACGCCGCCCGCCACCGACACGACGCCGTCCGCACCCACCGTCACATCCCCGGGCGGTAGCTGAATCGTCTGGCCGGTGAGCGTCAACACCGCTTCGCCCGCCTGGGTTACCAGCTGGCCGGTGGGCGATCGATGGAATGCGCCATCGCGCGTGTAGCGAAGCCCATTCGCCGTTTGCACCTGAAAGAATCCCTCGCCCGCGATGGCCAGGTCGAGCGGGTTGCCGGTCGCCGTGATCGCACCCTGGCCCATGTCGAGCCGGTCGCCGCCCAGCAATCCGAAATTGTTCACCGTGCGGCCCAGTTGCGAATCCTGCGCGTCGGGACCCAGCAAGACGGAACGGAAGTACTCCCGCTCCGCGCGGTAGCCCGGAGTCTGCGCATTTGCCAGGTTGGCAGCGGCCGTGTCCAGCGCCTGGGTGCGCGCCACCAGGCCGGTCATCGCCGCATAGTATCCACTGTCCATCGTGTGTTGCTCCCGTTACGCGATGGAACAGTGCACATTGGGGACCGAAATGGGGAGTGGAGGATTAAAGGAATCAGAATGACAGGCGAGACGCGAAAAGGGAGGCTCGTTTGGAGGTATGCCCGAAAAACAAACATAGTCCGCAACCATCGCGTTCAGACCCATGGCTCGTCTTCCTGGTCCCGCAGGCCCGCCCATTGGCAATTTCAGCCATGGTTGCGCAACGTCCTCGCTGCCAGGCGATACTCGAGCCTGCCAATCTTCGCGTCTCGCGTTTGAGCCGTTGAAGCTACTGCAAGCCATCGCAGACGATGGTTACATCGAAGCTGGACTCTTCGAAGCGATAGGCGTGATGCAGCTGAAACTCGGGTGCCTGGACGTGCAGATTGTAATCACGGCCCGTGATTACGGCCGGAACCGACAAACCGCAATTGGCGGCCAGATCCGGGACCTTGCCTTTCCAAGCCCCCGCCAGCATGTTGCCAATCTCGCCGATTGCATCCTTTACCGTGTCGTCAATATCTTCAAACTCCATGCCTGTCATCAGCGCGGCGATCCGGATCGCGGTCGACCCTCCGGAACGAAACACGCAGGCTCCGCTCAGCAGGCCGCCAAACCCAACCACCGCGGTAACCACCTCCTCAGCTTCGTGCTCAACCGGAGCGCCGTCCCGCCGGCAAGTAACTCCCAGCATCATTTGAAAAACTTCTTCCACGCTCGCATCCAGGTTCCGCGGATCGGACACCAGTTGCACGGATTCACGCAACGAGACCGCCATCTTTCGCTCCATTTCTTGTGCTCCACGACCCTGCTTCAGGGCGATGGCTGCATTACGCACACCATTCAGCATGCTTGTCCCTTCCGGCTACACCGCTTTGAGCAACGGCAGTACCCGTTCCTTGACCTGCTCGGCCGTAAACGGCTTGCGGATGTAGCCCTGCGCCCCGGCCAGAATGGCCTGCTTCACATGCTCCTCGCTCGACTCGGTGGTGATCATCACCACCGGGACGCCAGGCGCAAGGTTCTGCGAGCGAAGCTGGCGCAGAAACTCCAGCCCATCCATCGAAGGCATGTTGATGTCGGAAAGAATCAGGTCTACGGTTTTTGTTCGCAACATTTCTAACCCATCCGTGCCGCTGCCGGCTTCATAGACGATCAGTGGGTCCAGGCCCGCCTGGCGCAGCGACCGCTCTACAATTTTGCGCATGACGGTGGAATCGTCGACGATCAGAGTTCGAGTTTCGCTCATTCCATGCTCCTCTTAAGTCTGTATCGGCGCCGCCCAAAAATCCTTGAGGAACGCTCCCCTCAAAAAATCCAGTTCTCCATCCCGCCTTGAATCTCTCGTATTACTGGCTGCCGATCGAACAGATCAGGTCCTCGACCGAAGTTATCTCCGGCACAGGCCCCATCTGCGGGTGGCGAGCCATCCTGAGCCAAAGGCAGTCGTGCACCCGAACCAGCCGCGCATCGGCTGGCCGTGTTTTCTCAATCGCCTTGGAAAGCGCATGTACCGCCGCCAATTCCGACGAAGCCTCGATCAGCTCCACGCGCGGAAATCTGGCGCCCAGCATGCGAGCGTGCGCAGGTCCAAAGAGCGATTCCTGCACCAGCCCGCTCTCAACGCGTAGTCCTGTCATTCGCTCGATGGCGAGGGCCAGAACCGGATCAAGCCTATCTTCAAAGCCCAGGTAAAGCAGCCTGCCGGCCGCAACCCGTAACGGCAAAGCCCCGAAAGCGTCGACAAACAGCCGTGGAAGCATTGCAGTCAACGCCTCGGCGTCGTGAAACTCGAGTGCCAGCACCGGGCAGCTCCATTGCAGGCCCAGGGCGCGGGTTACAAGTCTCTCGTTCACGCCCTGCTGGCGGACCAACCACTGACCCAGCCGCCCTCCCCCAGCGGCCTTCTGCGCCTCCAGCGCCCTTCGCAACTGAAGCGATGTGATCCAGCCCTGTTCGAGCATCGTCAGGCCGAGCGGGATGCGATGGCGGTGAGCCTCGGGAGCGGTCAGCCTGCCCTCCAACTCGCGGCGAACCGCCGCGCCGACGCGTGCCCGCGTACAGGCCGCCGAGCAACTCCATCCGCCTTCGAAGACCGGAGTCGAGCGGCTGCGCCACAAGTGCAGCCATCCCGAACCGCAGTTTGGATTGGCACAGGTTTGCAACCATCCAGCCTTGGACGCGAGCAATCCGCTTCTGACCCCGAAAGCAGAGTCGTGGCTGAGGACTGCCGGCGGCCATAGGGTGTTTTCGAACCCATCCCCTGGACCGTCTTTGTGCACTAATGGATCGGGCATCGATGGGGAGGACATTCGCGCTAGAAGAGGCATCGGATGCTCTCCAGTCTCTTTCTGGGCGCGGCGACTTCGGTAATCCGCAAACCGAAATTCCCTTTGATCAGGACCACCTCGCCTCGGGCCACTATCTTGTCGCCAACGATCAGGTCGACAGGGTCGGCGATATGGCGGTCAAGCTGGACAACATCTCCCGGCCCCAGGTCAAGGATTTCGCTCAAGGGCATCTCTCGGCATCCGAAACGCAGCGAAGCGTCAAGCTCGACGTCGAGCAGAAGTTCGACTCCGCAGCTGATCGCCGCCGGCTCGACCGGAAGGGCTGAAAAGGCCGGAGCGGTTGCAACCGGCTTGGCCGGGGGCGGCGGGGCCGGGGGCGGTTCCGGCTTGGCCGCCGGTTTGGGCGCGCGCACCTCGTCTCGAACCAGGATCGTCCAAGTCCGATCTCCAGCCTTCAGCTGAAATGCCCTCGAAACCTTGCTCTCCCCATCCGTCGAGTCGAATTTCTCAATGCGGCATTTCTTCCCCGTTGTTGCCAGCAGTTCACCCACGGCGGACTCGGCCACTTCGCGAAGCAACTCGCCCCATCCCGCCTTCTGGTCCACTCCCTCACCCAGAAGCGGCGATGCGAGGATAGTGCCATCGAGAACCACCGCAAAGCGGCCAGCCTCGTCGCCGGCGACGGTGGCGGCAAAGCCGAATGAGTCGGGAGCGAGCGGCTTGGGAAGCGACTCAGCCAGTTGCGGTTCCCCCGCCAGGGCCTGTGCAAACAAGGCTGTGGCCGTGCCGATCCAGCAGTCGAGGAAGGATTTCATGCTTCATTCCCCGTGTTCTGCCGCTCGATGCGCGCTCCCCGGTGCGCCCCATGACGAATAGCCTGTGCTTCGGCCAGCTCCTGGCCCCCTACACGCCACACCGGGACCGTGTTGGCGGGCATATCCAGGCGAAGGAGCGATCCCACCTCCAGGTTTTCGATGGTGCTTGCCGGCAGACGCACCGTGGGAAGCTGCAGGCTTCCGCCAAAACGTATGCGGCGCGCCGAGGCCTCCATCCGCGCACGGATATCCCCGGCATGTCTCCGGCTTCTACCCCAGTCCGAGGTCAGGCGGCGCAGGATGGTGTTGGCCACCACGGCGGGAAACGCCAGATTGAGCAGACCGGAACTGTGCGGCATGCGAATCTCAAAGCTCAGGCAAAGTGTCTTTTCCGTGACCGACATGATGCGGGCCACTTGCGTCTGCATTTGCCGCCTCTCAAAATTGAAACTCAGGCCCACCGGCTGCCAGGCCGCCGTGAGCTCGCGGCAGATGATCTCGACGACGCTTCCCAGAATTGCCTCCTCGATATCGGTAAGTTCCCGCAGCGCACCCTCCTTGCCTTCCCCGCCCAAAAGCAGGTCGATTACCGGTGGCGCCAGGGCCAGGTCCAACTGCAGCACCGAGAGAGCTCCCAGCGGCTCCAGGCGCACTGAGGCCACGTAGCTGATCTCCGGGATACGGAGCAGGAATTCGTTGAACTGGATCTGTTCGGCAGACACCAGGTTGACCTGAAAGCGGGTGCGAAGCCACGCGGCCAGATTGTGGGTCAGGTTGCGGGCAAACAGGTCGTTCAACATGCTGATGGCACGCAACTGCTCGGTCGAAATCTGTCCCGCCGAGGAGAAGTTGTAGGGCACAACCTTGGCCCTCACCTCGGCCGGAAAAGCATCCGGCGTGGTACTGCGCGCCGCTTGAAAGAGGGCATCGATCTCGTCCTGCTTCAGCGTCTTTTCCATGAACCCCTACTCCCTCTTGAATCTCCTGCTGAGCCTCTATGAGCTTCGCAGAGTGCTACTTGTTCGCCGGCTGGCGGGTTGCGGAGCGGGTTGAAGTGCGCTCGAGGACCCCGCGCGAGGCCAGATCCTTCAGGGCGGCCCGGAGATGGACTACGGCAGATGCATGGACCTGCGAAATTCTGGACTCAACGACTCCCAGCGCCAGGCCGATCTCACGCATTGTCATCTCTTCGTAGTAGTAAAGGGTCATCACCAGCCGCTCACGGTCTGGCAGCTGAGCAATGGCTTCGGAAAGCCGCCCTTCGAGTTCGCCGCGCAGGCAATGAAACAGCGGATCGTCTTCGGGGCGGCCAGGAATGTAGGCCAGTTCCTCTTCTCCCGAATCCTCGTTGCGCTCCATGTGCAGAGTGCCGATCTCCAGACCCTTCAGATCGCCCAGCAACTGCTGATATTCCCCAAGACTCAACGTCATCTCGGCGGCAACTTCCTGCTCGCCCGGCGCGCGCCCCATGCGCTGGGTCAGCAAACGAATCGCCTCCTCCACGGCACGGCCTTTGCGGCGCAGTTCCCGAGGACTCCAGTCCAATGTCCGCAAACTATCCAGAATCGCCCCACGAATGCGGAACTGTGCGTAGCTGCGGAACTGCACCTTCTTTGTGGGATCGAATTTGGTGAAGGCATCCATCAGCCCGACGACTCCTGCCGAGACCAGGTCCTCAATGTCGACGTGCTGAGGAAGACGCTCATGAATGCGGCGGGCCAGAAACCGGACGATAGGCAGATGCTCCAGCAAAACTCGCTCCTGTTCGCTGTTCAAAGCTGCGATGCCGGGAGGGGCTGGAGGATAGCCTCCGCGAGGCGGCATACCGCGCATGGTTCCCTGACCTCCCGTTGTAACCGCTGCTTCTGGTCCCATTTCTCTCCCCATTGCTCAATCCGCAGCCTGCTTGCAGGCCCGGTTCCAACTCAACGCACCGTTCCCACCGGCCGCAAACGAATCTCCGGCGGGATTTCCGCGGCCGCGATCACTGCCAGGCGAGGCAGTACCGGCTCCAGCCAGCGCTTGACGTGGTAGCGGGCCGGACTTGGACAAAGGAGCACGGGGAGGGCCGCGGCGGAGGCACCTCCGATAAGCTGCCTCACAGAATCGGCCAGACGGCGGACCACCGGGACCGCCGGTGGCGCCTGCGCCGCGAGAAGCCGCTGCCCGCCGTCGGGAGAAAGGGTCGCAAGGATCTCTTCTTCCAGCGCCGGGTTCAGTAACAACACTGGCAGCTGGCCTTCCTGATCGAGGAGCGGCCGCACCAGCCGCCGCCCCAGCGCCTGGCGGGCTGCCTCTACCAATGCCACCAGGCTCTTATTCACAGGAGCGGCTTCGAGCAACGCCTCGAGGACCGTACCCAGGTCGCGGATCGAAACCCGCTCGCGCAGCAGCTGTTCCAGGACGTGGCCGACCTCGCCCAGGCTCAACAGCTTGGGTACGAGCTCCTCCATCAGCTTCGGGTGGCTTTCATTCAGAGCGTCAACCAGACGCTTGGTCTCCGCCCGCCCCAGCAGCTCCCAGGCGTGGCGGCGTATGAGCTCGCCCAAATGCGTGGTGATGACCGTAACCGCGTCCACAACCGAATAGCCCGAAGCAATCGCCTGGTCTTCCAATGCGGGAGCGATCCAGATGGCGGGTACGCCAAAAGCAGGCTCTCGGGTCTCCTTGCCTGCCAGCGGACGGCGGCCCGGATCTCCCGAGACGGCCAACTGCTGTGCTCCCTCGGTCTGCCACCTGCCAATCTCCATGCCGCGCAGCGAAAACAGATATTCGCGCGGTTTGAGGCGCAGGTTGTCCGAGATATGCACCGGAGGAACCAGAAATCCCATCTCAGAGGAGAGATGGCGGCGCAACGAGCGGACCCGGTTCAACAGCTGACCGCCCTGCTTTTCATCGACCAACGGAATCAGCTGAAAGCCGATCTCGAGCGTAAGATCCTCGAGCTTGAGCAGCTGCGCCAGGTCCGAGCCCTGCGCCTCGGCGGCTTTTTTCTTTTCTCCCGTTCCCAACTCGACCGGCGGTGCCGACAGGGCCTGAGCGGAAACCTTGCGCCCACCCCAGAAAAGCGCGGCCGCAACGGCAAGAAATGCAAACTTGGGCAGCCCTGGAATCAGGCACATGGCGGCCGAGACCAGGCTGGCCAAATAAAGAGTTCCCGGCTTGGCCAGCAGCTGCTGCCGAATTTCAGCGCCCAGCAATCCCGCCGAGTTGGCCCGGGTCAGCGTGATTCCGCCGGCAATCGACACCAGCAGCGAGGGAATCAATGTGACCAGTCCATCACCCACCGTCAGCACGGTGTAGGTTCGGGCGGCTTCGCTCAACTCAATGCCCTGTTGCAGAGTGCCGATCAAGAGGCCCGCGACGATATTGATGGCCGTGATCAAAATCGTGGCCAGTGAATCCCGCTGGTTGAAACGCGCCGCTCCGTCCATTGCGCCGTAGAACTCCGCCTCCCGCGCGATTCCTTGACGGCGTTTCCGAGCCTCGGACTCGTCGATCAGGCCAGCGTTCATATCCGCGTCGATGGCCATCTGCTTGCCCGGCAGAGCGTCCAATGTGAAACGCGCGGTCACTTCGGCAGTACGAACTGCCCCGTGAGAAACCACTAAGAACTGGATTGCGATCAGGGCCAGGAAAAGCACGAAGCCGACGACGTAGTTGCCTCCCACAACGAACTGGCCGAAAGCTTCGATGACCTTACCGGCGGCGGCCGTGCCCTCGGAACCATGCAACAGAATGCGCCGGCTGGAGGCGATATTCAGGGCCAACCGGAAAAGAGTGAGCAGGAGCAGTAATGTGGGAAAGACGCTCAACTCGACTGCGCGCCGAATCTGGACCGCGGAGAGAAAAACAATGATCGAGGCGGCCATCGAGATAGCCAGCAGAAAGTCCAATGCCGCGGCCGGCAAGGGCACCAGCATGACGAAGACAATGCTGATGGCGGCCAGCGGCAGCACATACTCGCGCATCCGCTGCCAGATGGATTGTCCTGGCAAGGCGCCGGCAGGCAAGGCGGCAGTACTCAACGTGGACCTCCGTTCGTAGACCCGGATCCGCCGGGACGGGCGTCGGGGTGAGCCTGGGTCTGACCGCCGGAACGGGCCTGAGCGCGGGCGGCAGCCTCGCGGGCACGGCGGTCCTTGAGTTCCGCCTCGACGCGCTGGCGGTAGAGATAGGCGAGAATCGCGGCAACCGCTGCATAGAGGTCGATCGGTATGGACTGGCCCACCTCCACTGACTTGTAAAGCGAGCGGGCCAGCGGCGGGTTCTCGACAATCGGCACCCCCGCCCACCGCGCCTCGGCCTTGATCTCCTCGGCCAGCAGGTTGCGCCCTTTGGCCACCAGCTTTGGCGCTTCCATAGTCGTGAAGTCGAACCCCAGAGCCACCGCATAGTGGGTTGGATTGGTCAGTACCACCGCGGCTTTCGAGACGTCGGCCTTCACTTGCCTCTTCCGCATCTGGCGCTGCAAATTGCGGATACGGCCGCGAATCTGCGGATTGCCTTCGGTCTGCTTCGCCTCGTCGCGCATGTCTTCGCGGCTCATCTTCAGACGCGACTCGCGGCTCTGCCACTCAACAACGTAGTCGATGGCCGACCAGCCGAAGAGCAGCCATGCGGCCGTCAAAAGAAGTCCGTAGATATCCGCCCCAAGCATCTCCAGGCGAGTGGTCGAGAAGGGCGGCACAGTCAGCTGTCTCGCGATGCGCTGTACGGCAAAGACGGCCAATGCACCTGCAGGAATAAGAGACTTTGCCAGGCGCGCCCCGGCCTTGATCGAAAACAGATTCTTGACGTTCGAGATGGGGTTGATGCGGTCCGGCTTGAAGCCTACGTTGCCGACATTGAAGTTCACCCCGCCGGTCTGAAGAACGCCGAACCCGAGTGCGGCCCCGGCTACCGCGGCCATAACCATGGTGGGAACGCCGAGTACTCCCAGCACCAGCTTCCGCAAGGCAAAGAGGGTAGGCGCCATCGTGGCCGCCTCCCAATGCACCGGCGAGCCCAGATCGAGAAAGCCGATGAAGGCTCCTCGCCACACGATCAGGATCTGGCTTCCGAGCGCCCCCAGAACCATCACTCCGGCCAGGTTACCGGCGGCGGACGAAAGCTCGCGGCTGTGCAGGATGTCGCCGTCTTTGCGAGCTTGCTCGCGACGATGCTGAGATGCCTGTTCTGTCTTCTCTCCTGGCATCGGCTAGCCTCCCAGCCCGTGAATCGTGCCGGATCCGGACGCCGCTATGAGCCGCTCGGCCAGATCGAGCAAGCCTGAGAAACGCGCCTCGATGAAGCGAGGCCATAGCGCCAGCGAGCCAGTCAGCAGGGCGAAGCCTGTCATCGTTTTGAGAGGAACCGTCAGCGACATCACGGGCAACTGGGGGCTCAGTTTGCCCAGCAGAGATACCGCCACCTCGACCAGCATGGTCGCCGCCAGCACCGGCGCGGCTAACTCGACCGCGGCCAGAAAGATCCCCCCGGCGGCGCGAACAATTTCGAGAGCCGTAGTCGGCGGAAGCGCGTAGGTACCCAGTGGGACAACGCGAAAACTGCGCACCATTGAAGCCAGCAGGATGCGGTCCAGCCCCGCCGAGATCACCACCAACGTACCCATCAACTGGAACAGGTCGCCCAGCAGGGGCGTCTGAATGTTCGAGGTGGGGTCCATCAAGTTGACCGCCGAGAAACTGAACTGCGCCCCGAGAATCTGACCCGCAAACAGCATCATTTCGGTCAGCAGCGTCAACGTCAGTCCGTAGACCAGCCCAACGGCCAGCTCGCCCAGCAGTGCGGAGAAGCTGATCGAGACCTGGGCGCGAGGCAGCGCCGCCACCAGCGGCGCCAGCAGCCATGCCATGACTCCCACAAACACCG
Organism: Occallatibacter sp.; assembly: GCA_049508975.1. Classification (GTDB taxonomy): domain Bacteria; phylum Acidobacteriota; class Terriglobia; order Terriglobales; family Acidobacteriaceae; genus Telmatobacter. The sequence goes on from JBELAI010000023.1 coordinate 31,761, forward strand.
CCTTGGTGCGCAGAGGCAGCGCCGTTGAAGAGAAGAAGGGAGCAAAAGCCACCATTCCGCTGATGCGCACCAGCGCCAGTGTCAGGGCGGAAAGAAACGTGCTCCAGTCGAGTTCAACCGCGTGCGGCATCGTCGTCCCTTAGAACTGGTTTCATAAAACTGCTTTGTAACAGGGCGCGACTTTGGTCGCGCCGAAAATGGCCCGAGTATGAGGGGTTTTAGCCTCCGCGGGATGAATGCCGGTCATTGCGGCTTGTATGAAATGCGCGTCATCCCAGAAAGCGGTGAAAATTGGTCATGAGCAGAATGGTGTAAGACGCCAGCCTGCCCAGGAACCATGGCATCCCGACCAGCAGGATCATGCAGATCGCTGCCAGGCGCGGAACCGAGGTCAGCGACTGCTCCTGCAAGCTGGTCAGGGTCTGCACCAGGCTAAGGAGAAAACTCAGAAGCGCGGCCGCAATCAGCAGCGGCGCCGCCACTATCATCGATTCCTTCATCAGTTGGCGTAGTATTTCCGCAACCATATCCGGCGTCATCGGGACTCTCTTTCAGAAACTCTTCAGCAAGGAACCTGCCAGCAGGTTCCAGCCGTCGACCATCACAAACAGCAGGATTTTCAAAGGCGTCGATACCACCACCGGCGGCAGCTGGAACATGCCGATCGAGGTTGTCACAGATGCGGTCACCATATCGATCAGCAGAAAGGGCAGAAACAAGACCGCGCCGATCGAGAAACCGGCTTTCAATTCGGACAAAATGTAAGCCGGAACCACAACCCGCATGGGCAACTCGTCCGGCGTGTTGGGGCGCGCAACCTGACCGGCGGCGGTAAACAACGCCAGATCCTTTTCGCGTGTGTAGCGCAAAAGGAAGTGCTTCACCGGCATGGAGCCGCGATCGATAGCCTCCATCCCTGTGATTTGTCCGGCCCGGTAGGGTTCAACAGCCTGCTGGTCCACCTGGTTGAGCACCGGCGTCATCAGAAACCATGTCATCATCAGCGCCAGCCCGAGCAGGGTCGGATTGGAGGGTGCAGTTTGAGTGCCCAGGGCCTGGCGCAGGAAGTGAAAGACCACCAGCAGGCGCACCAGCGGCGTCATAGCCATCAGAATCGCGGGCAGAAGCGTGATCAGGGTCAGGACAAAGAGAATCGTCCAGGGCGTTGAATCCGACGGATGAAGGCGTTGCGTAAGATCAGGCAGCAAAGGCGCCGGGACGGCTGCAGCCACCCGCGCCATCGACAACAGAGCTACCATGAAACCCTCGCAGACCGTTGCGGGGATCGAGGCGACGGAAACCGTCCGGATTCATCCCCGTGCCTTCCCCCTCCGTTTCGGGCCGCCCCTTCGAGCGGATAGAAAGCCGGAGTCCCTTCAGGGGAAGTAGCAACCAGGAATCTCCGCCCATCCGCCTCGACCAGAGCAAGCGATTGCCTTGGCGCCAACGCAATCCGCTCCAGGACCGCAAGCTTGGGAGGCGCGTGACGTGTGACTCGTAACCGGGCGAGCAGCCAACCGGCAAGGCCTCCCAGGCGCGTTCTTGAGCTTGTCATTATTCCGTTTTGTTCCGGATTCATCTCCCGGCCTTTCTCCTGCAATTGGTTCTTCGAATAAACCCAGCCCTCTAAACCAGCCGGGTCAAGCGCACTGCCAGTTCCGTATCCATCACTTCAAACTCGGTCCAGGCCAGTTGCACGCGCCCTGCGGCCAGCGGAACGTCTTCCCCGTGTCCCCACTCGGACTCGATCAGATGGCCCGTCTCCAGCGTGAGAAGATTGCGCACTCTGAATCCCCGCACAGGCACGGATACGTCCAACTCAACCGGCAACCGAGCCAGCGGAATCGTGAGCACCAGCCCTCCCTCTTCCGCTGTCGGATGAGGCGAAGGCACAAGTGCCTGGTCGGTTGCTGGAGGCGGCTGTGCAGTTGCGGTGGCCATGTACTGGGGAAGCAGGCAGTAAGGTGACCAGAAGCGGGACAGGAAGATTGGAAAATACTCATGACCATCCGCGTGATCCGCAGTGATCCGCAGTGATCCGCAGAGATCCGCAGAGATCGCCCCGTTGCCAGCGAATACCGACAAGTCGCTTCACTGATACACTGGGAAAGAACGGCATTTTGCGCCTACGTGCTTGCGCGGGTTAGCGGAGTGCCGTGCAATCGAGGTCGAACATTATGTCGGAAGAGAACGGGAACAGAAGCTTTACCGGAACCAGCCTGCGCCTCAAAATCGGCCTGGCCGAGATGCTCAAAGGCGGCGTCATCATGGATGTGATGAACGTCGAGCAGGCGCGCATTGCCGAGGAAGCCGGCGCAACATCGGTCATGGCTCTCGAGCGCGTGCCCGCCATGATTCGCGCCGAAGGCGGCGTAGCCCGCATGGCTAAACCCAGCCTGATCAAGCAGATCATCCAGGCGGTTTCAATTCCCGTAATGGCCAAGGCGCGCATCGGCCACTTCGCCGAGGCGCAGATCCTGCAGCAACTCGGCGTCGACTTCATCGACGAGAGCGAGGTTCTTACCCCCGCCGACGAGGCCCATCACATCGACAAGCACGCCTTCACAACGCCCTTCGTCTGCGGCGCACGCAATCTGGGAGAAGCTCTCCGCCGCATTGCCGAGGGTGCTGCCATGATCCGCACCAAGGGCGAAGCAGGCACCGGCGACGTCGTTCACGCCGTCCAGCACATGCGCCAGATCACCAGCGAGATGCGCGCGCTCACAGTCCTCACCGAGCAGGAACTTTACAAAGCGGCCAAAGATCACCAGGCCCCTTATGAACTGATTCGCATGGTCGCCCAGACCGGCAAGCTCCCTGTGCCCAACTTCTCAGCCGGCGGCATCGCAACCCCGGCCGACGCCGCCCTGATGATGCAGTTAGGCGCCGAAGCCATCTTTGTCGGCTCAGGAATCTTCATGAAGGAGCGCGCCACCCCCCTCGACGTCGAGAACGACCCCAAGGAACGCGAAGAAGCCGTCTCCCGCGCCAAGGCCATCGTACAAGCCACCACCCACTACAACGACCCCAAGATCCTCGCCGAGGTCTCCGAGCAAGTCACCGGCACCATGAAGGGCCTGGCCGCCGCCGGATTAGAAGAATCCCAGCTCCTCCAAACCCGCGGCTGGTGAATTTGCCATTCAGGCGGACGCTCGCTATTCGCTCGCAGCAGATTCGTAGCCTCCCCATCCTTGCGCCAGAAAAAAGGCGCAAGGGTTTGGGTATGATCACTGCGTGATTCCGCTGAGAATCGAAGAAAACAGCGCGATGCTACTGTACGGTCAGAGTCACCGTGCCCGTTTCGGTCGTGGAGCTTGAAGTGCCGGTCACAGTGATGGTGTAGGTTCCCGAAGTCGTCCCCGCAATGCCGCCGCCACCTCCGCCAGTTCCATTGCCGCCCCCACCGCACGCCGCCACTCCAGCGGTCAATGCAATCAGGAACAGGAACATCCCAAGCAGAGTGCGCCAACTCCGCCGCCGCGCCGGTATTCCCAACAGCAAGAGACCTGCCAATGCAGCCCCACTTGCCGCGTACCAGGAAGCACAAGGCCGCCTGGGATGGAACAATGCGCTGCTCGTCGTAGCTGCCGTAGTGGTGATGGTGAGAGCTGCTGTTTCAGCGTTGGTCCCCGTTATATTGACTGGGCTTGTCGAACCGAAACTCAAGGTGGGCGGATACAGTGCGCCATTCGGGCTGGAGGTAACGGACGCCGTGAGCGTCACGCTGCCCGTGAATCCATTGCTGGGTGCAATAGTAATGGTCGAAGCGTCCCCTGTCGCCGCGCCTGGCAAGATAGAGACTGCGGACCCCGCGACTGTGAATGAGGGAGGGACGGGAGGGGTGACAGTCACGGAGAATGTGCCGGATGTGCTCGAGAAGATTGCAGAGCTTTGCGCGTCGGGAATATAGCTGGCCGTCATCTGGTCTGTGCCCAGCGCCAACGAGCCGGCAGGAATATTGAAACTCGCGCCATTGCCATTGAGGGCTACGGCAGCGGACGTATAGCCCCCACCGGTTAGCGTCACGGTCCCGGTCGTCCGTGGAAATCCACCATTGCTTGAAACAGCAACGAGTACGATAAGTGGTTGTGCTGTCGTGATGGCGGTTGAAGATGGAAAGAACGTCATGATCGGGACGGACATCGCGGGGTTGTACACCGAAAGTGTCGCCGATCCGGAGGCATTGTTGTACGTTGCGGAACTGGTTGTGTCAGGAGCGTAGAGGCCGACGAGAAGACCGGTATTCCCGCCAAGGGACTCGGCCGGAATGGTAATCGCGGCACTGCCTCCAACCAGGGCGGCAGGAGAAGACGAATAGGTGCCGTCGATCAATGTGACGGAACCGGATGGCACAGGACTACCTTTGCCTCCACTTACGGCTACGGTGACGTTCAGTGGCTCCGCCAGAGCTACGACGGAGTAAGCGGGAGTTACCGAAACCGCGGGTGTAAGCGCCGCCACACCAGTGACAGAAACGGAGCCAGTCACATAGCTTCCGCTATAAAGCACAGCGCTCTTGACGTCCGGGGTAAATACAACCGAGAGCGGATCGGTCCCCGGCGCTAGCATTCCAGCCGCTATTTGAAAGCTGACAGAACTGCCCGTGAGTGTCGCGGAGCCATAGTAGTTATCGCTGCCTAGCGTAACAGTGCCAGTCGGAGCCGGTGCTCCACCGGTGGCGCTTGCACTCACGGTCACAGTTAATGATTGAGAAGTCATGACGGTCGATGCAGACGGGGTGAATCCAGGCTGGCCGCCCGTTGTGCCGGTCGGATCGGGAATACTGTTGTTGCACATGGAGGGAGTGTTGACATCGCAGTTTGTCACCCCGCTTGAGGAAACCGTTACATCGTGAAAGCCCGCCTGATTCACGAACGCGGTGAGATAGAGCCCCTGGTTGAGATTCCCTTGCGCTCCATTCGACTGCTGATCGAGCAATGCGGCGATGCCCGCCATGCTCGGCGCCGCGGCGGATCAAATGGGCCACAAACCCGCGCCCGTTTGCAGATAATTATCCTCCCCCGGCGCACAATAAGAAGTGCGGTGAAAAAAGACGGCAACCGGAGAAGCCACTTACGACCCGAGCCATCCCACCTTCCACCGCCGAGAGTCTGGAAGAAGCCTTCCATCCTTCCCTCGAAAACCCCAGCCGTACGGCCGGGGACACTCGACGTTGTAATCAAACGCCCATGGACTTGTGCAGTGTCAGGGATGTCCCCGGTTGAAAGTGTCAGGTATGTGCCCGGTCCGTACCCGTGCCATGTTTTACCCCACCCCACCCCATTTTTCCCGCAACACTAGAAAAACAAAAGGATTAGCTCGATAAAACCCGCTTCGACCCACCCCAAAAAAGACCTTACAACCTGTGCCACGTAACGGCTGGTAGTCTTTTAGACATATAGGAGACCTCGGGAATTGACCGAAAAACAGGACAGGCCCCGCATCGGAGTGCTGGCAATTCAAGGCGATTATGAGGCTCATGCCGAAGCGCTAAGCGAAGCCGGCGCAGACCCAGTTGAAGTGCGCAAGCCCGACCAGCTCGAAGGCCTGGACGGCCTGATTCTTCCTGGAGGCGAGTCCACCACGGTCCTCCGCTTTCTCGACAGGCTTCAATTCTTCGATGTATTGAAGGATTTCTGCGCCTCGAAGCCGGTCTTCGGCACCTGCGCGGGAGCGATTCTGCTGGCACGCGAAGTCCGCAACCCGCCGCAACGCTCGTTAGGCCTCCTCGATGCAACCGTGGAGCGCAACGCGTATGGACGCCAGATCGACTCAACCATTCTCACCGCCGAAACCACCCTTCCGGGCGGACCGCTGGAGATGGTCTTCATCCGTGCGCCCAGGATCGTCGAAACCGGCGCCGGCGTTCAGGTGCTGGCTCTGCGCGACGGGTATCCGGTCCTGGTGCAGCAAGGCAACGTGATGGCCGCTACATTCCACCCCGAACTCTCTCGGGACCGGCGGGTGCATCAGTTCTTTGTTCAAACGGTGACAACAGCTCAAATAAAATGACGGGGAGCATCCAAAGACCGCAACCGGCATCACACCTTGTGGATAATGCGGTTTCACAAAATCGAGCGATCCGCTTCGATTCTGGATGCGTCCAAGTCAAAGTGAGTGTAATCTCATCCTCACAGAGCCCCAAAACGGTTCTCCATTCCACGTAAGAGGAGACCGTAGCAGTCGGGTGGTTTTTCCCCTTTAGAAGGAATCACCCTCCACGAAACCTGAAACGCCACTTGTACTGGAGAACCGGTTTTCATGCCCTCCATCTTTACGCCTACCCCATCGGAGACGGAACGGAAAGAGCCGGGAATTGGCGGCAAACCGCCTGTGGACCGGCGACCAACCGGTGGCGGCGGAGGCGGCGGTGACGACGAGTGGAAAAATGAGCGGCGGGGTCCGCGCGAGCTGCTGAACAAGGTTCGCTTTTTTGTCCTATCCGGGCTCGCGGCGGACATGATCTTCTTCGCGGTGCTGGTGCTGTTCTTCTTTGCGCGTCAGGCGGGCATGCGCATGGATCCGCGGAGCCATGAGTTCGTCGGCGATTGGCGTCCGGTTTTTCTTCCCCACATTCTCTATTGGAATACCGCGGTTTTGCTATTGAGCAGTCTGACCATGGAACGGGCGCGGCAGAATATCTTCCGCGAGATCGATGTTCTGGAAGAATGGCTGGGCCTGGGCAGGCCCGCATTGCGGGCCACGCTGCCCTGGGTGGGAGCCACCCTGGCAGCCGGGATAGTGTTTTTGTCAGGGCAGGCGATTGCCTGGCGGCAATTGAGCGCCCAGGGCTTTGCTTTTGACCGCTTTTCAACACCGGCCAGCTATTTCTTTTACGTTATTACGGGCCTGCACGCGGCCCACCTGGCTCTCGGACTACTGGCGCTGTTTTTCTGTCTTTGTGCCTTGGGCTGGTTCAAGCGCGTCGAGTATCGCCAGATTGCGGTGGACGCAACCGCCTGGTTCTGGCACACGATGACCCTTGCCTGGTTGGTGTTGGTGAGTGTTCTCGCTCTGGGTCAGTGAACCGCTGCGATTCGGCGGAACAAGCCCTGAAGTTTTCCCGAGAGCTTGTAATACAAACGCGTTGATTGGGACCGTCTTTTCGTGGCGGAAGTCTTAGGCCGTCCGAAGACCGAATGCCGCGCGGATGCGCTGCCCAATGGTTTGCACTTCAGGGCACTCATAGTAAACCCGGCGATTAGCCGCCATAAGTAGCTGCACTGCTTCAAGTTGGCCATTCCTGCGCATCATTCCAGTGTTCTCGTGCACGAATTCGTCGGTGAGATACTCAATGGCGTGACCAAGAATCTCGAGGGCGTGCCCAGCCGGCGGAGTGATGCGGCGCCTGCGGTTGAGCCGGACAACGCTGAGAGCGGCTGCCGCCCTGGGGGCTGGAATCGCGAAGTCGGTGGTCAGAGAAGTTGCCATATTGTTTATCCTCTGTCCGTTCTTCGGCGGCGAAGAAACTTTGTTCAGATAACCGAAGTAACTCATCCCCAAACGGAACAAGAACAGTATTCCGTACCCTTTTTGGAATCGGTGTGACGTACCTCACCGCTCCGAAAGCGCCGCGACGGAGATAGTACATTCGATGTCACAAACAGCTGTAAAGTAGCTCGAAATCGTACCTCACGAGGTTCAATTCCAGGTTGAAGATACTCCGTACCTGCGTCACACCGGCAATCCCCCGTTTCGGGGAGCATATCCCACTTTCGAAACGCCAATTTCTAAACGAAGGAGATCTTGCCGGGTTGTTAGCGACTTTGACCCAGCTTGCGCATCGGATACTCCAGATGTCCGTTGCGGTGGCTTGGCAACGTCGACGACCAGGAATTAACCGAGAACGGTTTCCTTATTCGACATTGCCGGGCGATTCTTGTTTTTGACTTGTCCATCACACACCTGCGGTCTAAGTCTCTGCCTTGACGGGATGAGGCTGAAAACCTAATCTCAAACCAGCGTCCTGTTCGCGCGAAACTCAGGTTGGTTGCGGTCGACAGGTGCAATTCCTACGGATTCTTCAGAGACTGGGCGGCAATGGTCGATTATTCCTGGCAATATCTCCCGCTTTTCATGCAGATCGTGGCTGTTGTCCTGCTCGGGGTGGGGATGGTGATAGGCTCCTCGAAGGTGGGCCGGCACCGCAATACAGTCACAAAGCTGGCTGCTTACGAATGCGGCATTGAAGCCGTCGGCGACGCACGGGGGCGATTCAGCGTGCGGTTTTACCTGGTCGCCGTTCTGTTCATCCTGTTCGATGTGGAAGCGGTGTTCATGATGCCCTGGGCGGTTGTCTACCACAAACTTCCTCAGCTGACCGGCGTGCCCCGCCTCTTCGGCTTCTGGGAGATGGTGGTTTACCTGGGCTTTGTCGCTGTCGGTCTCTACTACATTGTGCGCAAGGGCGTCCTCGATTGGAGCCGGGACAAGGCGGACCTTTAGGATGAGCGAGACGAAACCACTTATCGGCAAGGCGGCCGTGCTCGAAGGGCTTCCCGATCACCCAGCGCTCAAGGCTATCCTCGCATGGAATGCCGAGGCGCTCACCGACGCTAAATTCGATTTCGGCGAGTTGACGCTAACCATTGTGCCGGAACAAATTCGAGCGGCTGCGGAAACCGTGAAAGCGGCGGGCTACAACTTCTTTGAAGACGTGACCGCAGTCGACTGGTTCCCTGCCTCGCCCCGATTTCAGCTGAGCTACCACATTCTTTCGTTCGGGATGAAAGAACGCATCCGGCTGCGAGTGCTTCTCGACGAGGCAATACCGGCCATCGACTCCATCACACCCATCTGGTCCGGCGCCAACTATTATGAACGTGAGGTCTTCGACCTGTTCGGCATCCGTTTCGATGACCATCCCAACTTGCGCCGCATCATGCTACCCGAAGAGTGGCAGGGCCATCCGCTGCGCAAGGATTATCCGGTGGAGGGGTACCGCTGATGATTGAGCAGGGAGTCATGCCCGTCCTTGAGCCGGCTGAAGGCGCCAAAGACCAGCACATGGTCATCAATATGGGCCCGCAGCATCCGGCTACGCATGGTGTTCTACGCCTGGTCCTCGAGATTGACGGCGAAATCATCGTCCGCATCTATCCCGAGATCGGATATCTCCACACCGGAATCGAAAAGACCTGCGAGGCGAAGTTCTATCAGCAAGTGGTTCCGCTGACCGACCGAATCAATTACCTCGATCCGCTGGCCAACAACCTCTGCTATGCGCTGGCTGTTGAGAAATTGCTAGGCCTGCATATCCCCCCGAAGGCGCAATGGATGCGTGTGCTGCTGGCCGAGTTGAGCCGACTGAATTCACACCTCATCTGGCTGGGCACGCATGCCATGGACATTGGCGCCCTGACCGTTTTTCTTTACACCTTCCGCGAACGCGAGGATATTCTTCGCCTATTTGAGGCCGTGGCCGGGCAGCGCATGATGACAAGCTACATCCGCATCGGCGGGCTTTCGCTGGAGCCGCCACTCGACTTCCTTGCCCGCGTGCAGGACTTCATTCGCACCTTGCCGGAGAAGATCGACGAGTATGCGAATCTGCTGACCGGGAATCCCATCTTCCGCAACCGGCTCAAGGGAGTGGGGATTCTGTCCGGCGAGGACGCCATTGCGCTGGGAGTGACCGGTCCCCCGTTGCGCGCATCTGGAGTGGATTTCGATCTGCGCCGCGACATGCCCTACTCCAGTTATGAGAAGTTCCAGTTTCAAGTTCCGGTGTCGAACGACTGCGATTGCTGGGCGCGATACGAAGTGCGGCTCGTCGAGATGCGCGAGAGCGTAAAGATCATTCAGCAGGCGCTGGACGGTATGCCCGAAGGTCCTGTGAAGGCCGATGCGCCAAAGATTGTGCTGCCCGATCGCGAAAAAATGAAGACGCAGATGGAAGCTCTGATCCATCACTTCAAGATTGTTACTGAGGGCTTTGCGGTGCCCGCGGGTGAAGTGTTTCAGAGCATAGAATGCGGCCATGGGCAGATGGGCTACTATGTTGTTTCGGACGGCACCGCGAAGCCGCATAGAGTGCACATGCGCTATCCGTCGTTTGCCACGCTGCAGGCGCTTGAAACCATGTGCAAAGGCCGCATGCTGGCCGACCTGGTTGCAGTGATCGGGTCGATCGATATTGTGCTGGGGGAGATTGATCGGTAGACGAGGGACTAGGGACTGAGGGACTAGGGACTGCAAGGTTATCGCGGAGTCTTCGCAATTGAAGGGTACGGGCTTTAGCCCGTACATGAAGATGTCCAAAGGGATCTGGGCTTTAGCCCCTGAGGGGATGCGGGTTGGGAAAAGATGAAACGAACACCAATAACCCCAACAGCGGCCCCGAACAACTGTATATCGAACTCTGGGTCTCCCTCGCTTCCCTGCTGCGCAGCTACACCGCGGCACACGGACTGAACGGAAATCGGCAGGCAACAGTTGAGCTCGGAGAAGATCGGATTCTAGTACGGCACGGCGACGATTGGCTGGATTTGAAACGCGTTGACGCGGCCGTCTTATGGCAGCGCGAAGATGGAAGGCAAGGAAAAATGGAGTTCACCGATTATGGCCGATTGCGTGAATCAGGAGCAGGCTTGAATACGACCGACGAGGAAGAGATGGATTTGGCAGCTGAACGATGGGCACGGGAGTTGATGCTATGAGCCCGGAGACGATGAGCATCTTCTCGCCCAAGGTGGCTGCTCGCTTCGACGCGCTGGTGGAGAAGTATCCGGTTCGCCGCTCGGCGTTGGTGCCCATGCTGCTCTATGCGCAGGACGAGATTGGCTACCTCTCCGACGCCGTGATTGCCGAGGTCGCGGACCGCATCGGAATTACCGAACTCGATGTCCGCAATGTAGCGACTTACTACTCTATGCTGCGCTTCAAGCCTGCGGGTAAATACAACGTGCAGGTCTGCACCAATATCAGTTGCATGCTGCGCGGCGCCTACGATCTCTACGAGCGCTTCCAGGAGGAACTGGGCATCGGACACAAAGGCGTGACCGCAGACGGGCTGTTCTCATTGGAAGAAGTCGAATGTATCGGCGCATGTTGCTGGGCGCCGGCAATCCAGGTGAACTACGATTTTCACGACGACCTCACGCCGCAGCATGTAACCGGAATTCTTGAAACATATCGCGGGAGAGCTAAGGCAGATGGGAAGGTATCCCATGCCTAGGCTCGTCTCCCATCCCGATGAAGTCAAGATTGTAAGCCAACGCTTTGGAAAAGGCGCTGCCGACATTGAGCGCTACATCGAACTCGGCGGCTACGTGTCCACGAAGAAGTGTCTCGAACAAGGGCCGGAGTGGATCATCGAAGAGATGAAGGCTTCGAGCCTTCGCGGACGCGGCGGCGCGGGTTTCCCAACAGGCCTCAAGTGGTCATTCGTGCCCAAGCAATCGGCCAAGCCGAAGTATGTTCTGGTCAACGGCGATGAGAGCGAGCCTGGAACCTGCAAGGATCACTTGATCTTCCTGCACGATCCCCACGCGGTGATTGAAGGCACCATCATTGCCGGGCTGGCCATTGGATCCAGGCTCGGATTCATCTACCTGCGCGGCGAGTATCGTTATCTTCTGGAGATCATGGAGAAGGCCGTTGCCGATGCCTACGCCAAAGGATTCCTGGGCAAAAAGATCTTCGGGACCGACACCGAATTCGAGATCATCACGCAGAGTGGCGCAGGCGCTTATGAAGTGGGCGAGGAGTCGGCGCTGATGGAGTCGCTCGAAGGCAAACGCGGCGTACCGCGCATCAAGCCTCCATTCCCCGCCGTGGTTGGCCTCTACGGCGGACCTACGGTCATCAACAACGCGGAGACCATCGCCGCCGTTCCGCATGTGATAGAGATGGGCGGCGCGAACTTTGCCACAGTTGGCACGCCGCGCAACGGCGGGACGCGTCTTTTCGGCATTAGCGGACACGTGCAGCGGCCCGGCGTTTA
>JBELAI010000230.1:0-9151 GCA_049508975.1 Occallatibacter sp.
GCTTTCCAAACCCATAGCTGCGACGAAATCTCGTACGCTTCGTCGCTCGATCGCTGACGGTCCTGTTCCCCCGGATTTGCGTGCAGGACCGCGCTAGGGAGCACGTGCGAATGGCCTTTCTGATCGAACACAAAGCGCAGGTTTTGTACATAGCGGCTTCATCAATCACGGAAAACGGAAAGAAGCACAAGATCGTCATCGAAAGCCGCCCGGAGTATGCCGTTATTTCCCTCCAAGGCCGGAAGGAAAAGTACCCCATCTCTTGGGAACATCTTTTCCGGACCGCGCAGCAGCATCTTGAGTACAACCTGCGCCTCGAAGCCGCGGCAGACAAAAAGCACAACTCCGCTAGGAAGAGACCGTCCAGGTAGCTCTGGACGGCCTCGATTTTTGGTTTCGGCCAGAGCACAGCATTGCAGTACGGGCAAGGTTGTTGCGCCGGCCTAGGCCTTAGCGAATTCTTTTCTCTATAAGTGAAATGCACATTGCACATAATGGTCATTGGTTTTGCGATTGTCCGCAGTAGTCCAGGAGATGACACAGATGCAAACTGCGAATGGTATTACACATGAACAATTTGTGGACGGTCAGCGAGCAGCCGATTTTCTTGGACTTCCACGCAAGACCCTGCTGAACCTCGCTCGGCGCGGCACTGTGCCAGCCTATCCGATCGGAGACGGCGCGCGCCACATCTGGCGCTTTCGGCTGTCGGAATTGTCTTCCTGGGTGCAGTCGAAAACGGTAGAATTAGATAGCCATCGGGGTCGCAGAGAGGAGTCAATTCCTTGATTCGACCACGGTATCAACACGGCTTCTTTAGCCGAATCAAGCGCAAGAAGGGACCGGAAGTTTGGATTTATCGCTGGCGAGAAGCCGACGGTAGCGGCAAACCCAAGATGCGGTCCCAGGTCATCGGCTCAGTCACGCAGTACCCGACTGAAAAGGCAGCGTGGGCGGCAGTTGGAACGCTGCGCCTCGACATCAACTATGAAACTCTCCGGCCGGAAGGCAGGCCGCAGACATTTGAAGAATTGGCCAAGCATTACGAACTCATCGAGCTTGATCTGGAGAAGCATTCAGAAAGAAAGGGCGCTCAAACGAAGCAAGTCTACGCTGGTTACCTGAAAACAAAGATCGTGCCCCGTTGGGGTGACTGTCGCGTTCAGGAGATCAAAGCAGTAGCAGTTGAACGTTGGCTTGCATCTTTGGACGATCTTTCGAATGGAACCAAATCCAAAATCAAGTGCATTATGAGCGATGCCTTCCAGCACGCAGTCCGCTATGGATGGCTCACGGATGGCGAAAACCCGATATTCGCGGTGCGCCAAAGCGCCAAACGGACGAGGGTTACGGAACCTCTGGAAGCAGCCGAGTTCCGCGCGCTGATCCAGGAGTTGCCCCAGAAGATGCGCGTTATCGGCATCGTTGCGGCCACGACAGGGCTCCGTATCAGCGAAGTTCTGGGCCTGAAGTGGAAGGACATCGACTGGAAGTCGTCACAAATGGAAGTGACCCGGTCGGTTGTAGACGGTGTCATCGGGAAATGCAAGACTGAAACTTCCCGGCGCCCGGTTCCAATCGATACGCTCACTGCCCAAGAGATGCTGGTATGGAAACAGGAAACCGCGTATGCCGAGGCGGAAGATTGGGTCTTTGCCAGCGAACACGTCCAGGGAAGAATGCCGCCCTGGCCAGACACCCTGCTGGATCGCGTCCTACAACCTGCCGCCAAGCGGGCCGGGATCACAAAATGGGTCGGATTTCACACTTTTCGGCACACGTACTCTACGCTGCTCAAGGCAAACGGGGAGGACGTGAAGGTGGTTCAAGAGCTGATGCGACACGCGAACATCTCGACGACCATGAATATTTACACGAAAGCCCTGACGCCAGCGAAACGGGAAGCGCAGAGCCGAGTGGTGGATGTCCTGATGGATCGTTCCCGAGGTGATTCGGGAGGGGCAAAGGAAAATGCCGCCTAATCTTTCAACGTATCTTCAGCGTATCGCGTTTTTAGGTGCCGATTCGCTAAGTTGTTGATAAATATGGTAGGCACGACTGGATTCGAACCAGCGACCTCTTCCGTGTCAAGGAAGCGCTCTAACCAACTGAGCTACGCGCCTGCAAACCATTTCAAATTAGTTTATCAGGATCGGGGCAACCTAGAAAGGCGCCCGTATCGTACCGCAAGTCAATGCTGTACCATCATTCACGAAAGCGGAACACATTCTCGCCTGAGGCTCGCGCACCGCGGCTCGATCTGAAGCCAGATGGTTTAAGGCTTTTGATGGGGCGGTGTCGTTCATGTGCCTAAGTGCGACCGCCTGTGCAGCGTTCAAGTTTCTTGCAGGTTGGATTTTTCATGTCCGATGCATCGAGTACGCGATTGAACCCCTTCCGCACGGCGCCCAACCTGCTTACGCTGGCGCGCATCTGCCTTGCTCCATTCCTCGTCGCGGCCATTCTCGAGGATCGCTATGAGCTGAGTTTCTACTTGTTTCTGGCCGCTGGGCTGACGGACGCCCTCGATGGTGCGTTGGCCCGCATCCTGAAGCAGCGGACGAGGCTAGGCGAGTACCTGGATCCGGTAGCCGACAAGCTGCTGCTCAGCACCCTCTTTCTCGTGCTCATGCACAAAGGCCTGATTCCAGCACGGGTAACGGTGATGGTCTTCGGCCGGGATGTTGGAATCCTGGTGGTCGCGGCTATCCTTTACGCCGCTGTTGGGAGACGAGAATTTATCCCAAGCATCTATGGCAAGGCAAATACCTTCGCGCAGGTGGCGGCCGTGGCCGCGGTGCTTTTACATCAATTGACCAGCGCCGTCTGGGTGGCGGAATGCCGGATGATCGCCCTCGGCGCCACGATGGTTCTCACAGTCGTATCCGGCCTGCATTATGCATGGGTCGCGTCACGCCGGCTCGGCGGTCCCGTCCCCGGCAACCATAGCGCCAAATAATTGCCTCTGTTTTGCCTGTTTATTCGTCGTCCAAGGCGTCCTCAGGTTCAACGGTTTCTTCAATCTCCATATCGCGAAACTCCTCGGAGTCAAAGACCTCGCCACACTCCATGCACTCGACATACTCGGTGTCTTCGTGCCGGGAAACGATACGTACCTTGGGGTGCTTGCAGATGGTTGCCATCGCTTCGGATTCGTTAAAGTGAACTTCTCTTTCCGCAAGATTGTAGCGGTCTTTTCAACAATTTGGAACGGATTTTTGGTGAATCTTTCCACTGGGGCACAGTTTCTTCCTTCCTGGCTGCAAAACGAATCCGGGGCAGGCCTTGAAATCCCGACAGATTCGGTCGTATACTGAACACGGACCGAAGAAGTCGGATATTCAATGCTGAAGCTGACCAAGAAAGCGGATTACGGGTTGATGGCGCTCAAGTACCTCGCCGAGCACCCGGAAAAGCCTGCCCTGAGCGCCAAAGATGTGGCCGATGCCTATGGAATTCCTGCGCAGTTGCTGGCCAAGATTCTGCAAACGCTTACCAAGCAGGGCTTGCTCCGTTCGCACGCCGGCATGAATGGCGGCTATGCCCTCTCGCGCGATGCACGCGAGATTTCCGCTTACGAAGTGATTCACGCCATCGACGGACCGTTTTTCATAACCTCCTGCACCAAGGGCGCCAAGAACTGCGACCTCACACCGAGTTGCACCATCAAAGAGCCGTTGGCACGCGTGAACGACACAATCGCGGGGGTGCTGAAGAGCATCAGTATTCAGGACCTGGCCGAGCACGAACAACCCGCTCATCGGGCGCCTGCCCCTCAAGGGCTGGTTGCATTGACGCTGTGACGATTTATCGCATGAGCAACACGTTGTACCGCAAATTTTCACTCCGCAATGAGCGGAGAAGAGCACTTATTAGGATGGAGAGTTGATATGCAGACTGTGACCAGCAATGTTGAAGTGCCGGCGGGCGTGAGTTTGCCGATTTATATGGATAATCACGCGACCAGCCCGCTGGATCCGCGCGTCCTGGAGGCGATGCTGCCCTACTTCACGACCAAGTTTGGCAATGCGGCCAGCCGCAACCACTCTTTCGGTTGGGAGGCTGAACAGGCCGTGGAGACCGCCCGCGAGCAGATTGCCAAGTTGATCGGCGCCACTGCCAAGGAGATCATCTTCACCTCTGGCGCTACCGAAAGCAACAACCTGGCCCTCAAGGGTATTGCGGAGATGTATCGCGAACGTGGTAACCACATCATCACCCAGGTGACCGAGCATAAGGCGATTCTGGATACCTGCAAGCGATTGGAGAAGAACGGCTATCGCGTCACCTATCTGCCGGTAAAGGCCGACGGGCTGATCGATCTTGACGACCTGAAGCGCGCCATGGACGACAAGACGATTCTGGTCTCGATCATGGCAGCCAACAATGAGATCGGCGTTCTGCAGCCTATTCGCGAAATCGGCAAGCTCTGTCACGAGAAGGGCGTAATCTTCCACACCGATGCAGTGCAGGCGGTGGGCAAGGTTCCAGTCAACGTGATTGCCGACAACATCGACGTTCTCTCGCTTTCCGGACACAAAATCTACGGCCCCAAGGGTGTGGGCGCTCTCTATGTTCGCCGGCGGAACCCGCGCGTGCAGATCGCCGCGCAGATTGACGGCGGCGGCCACGAGCGCGGCATGAGGTCAGGCACTTTGAATGTGCCCGGCATCGTCGGCCTGGGCAAGGCTTGTGAGATTGCCTATGCGGAAATGGACTCGGAAGCAGCTTACCTCCGCGGCCTGCGCGACCGGCTCAAGGCCAAGCTGGAATCCGAACTCGACTACGTCCATGTAAATGGCTCGTGGGAGCATCGTCTGCCTGGCAATCTGAATATGAGCTTCGTGTATGTCGAAGGCGAATCGCTGCTGATGGGCATCAACGACGTTGCGGTGTCCAGCGGTTCAGCATGCACCTCGGCGACACTTGAGCCATCGTATGTATTGAAGGCCCTCGGCCTCGGCGACGATGTGGCGCATAGCAGCATTCGGTTCGGACTGGGCCGCTTCAACACCCAGGCCGAAGTGGACTACGTGGCTGCCAAGGTGATTGACATTGTGAAGCATCTGCGCCAGCTTTCCCCACTCTACGAGATGGTGCTCGAAGGGATCGACCTGACCAAGATTCAATGGGCAGCGCACTAACCACCTGCGGTGGGGCGGATGCCTTCGGCGCAGAATTTCAGAGAACAAATCGGTACGCAAGACTGCCGAATCCAAGCATTTAGACGCGGCTTCCCCGCAGAAGGAATGGACCAATGGCATACAGCGACAAGGTAATCGACCACTACAACAATCCCCGCAACGTGGGCCAGCTGGACAAGGCCTCTACCGAAGTCGGCACCGGCCTGGTCGGAGCGCCGGAATGCGGCGACGTGATGCGGCTGCAGATCCGCGTGAACCCTGAGACGCAGGTTATCGAAGAAGCCAAGTTCAAGACCTTTGGCTGCGGCTCTGCAATCGCAAGCTCTTCGCTGGCCACTGAGTGGATCAAGGGCCGGACAGTTGAAGACGCGCTCGCGATCAAGAACACCGACATTGTGAAGGAACTTTCCTTGCCGCCAGTGAAGATCCACTGCTCGGTACTCGCTGAAGATGCGATTCGCGCAGCCATTGGCGACTGGAAGAAAAAGAATGGCGTGGCGGAAACGGCAGATGCCGTGGCTGCTGCACACTAAGATGCTTCCCCTTTCCGCCAAGTGGCGCGGCTAAAGGTCGCGCCACTTGAAAAGAAGGTGGGAACAAGAAGGCAAGTATGTCGAACTTTGTATCAATCGAATCGAAGCCTGCTGAGGGTGCATTTGCGGCGGCTCCGCCGGTGAGCTCCCGACCTGCAACTCCCCAGCCCGGTGCCCCGACTCAGGGGCTTCAAGTGACGGAGCGGGCCATCAAGCGCATTCGCGTGGCCATGGCCAAGGAAAGCGTTTCGCCTGAGGAGGGCGGTCTGCGTCTCGGCGTGATGGGCGGTGGCTGCTCGGGGCTTTCGTATTCCATCAAGTTCGATACGCGTCCACGCGAGCGCGACCGCATCTATGATTTCGACGGCGTGCGGGTCTTCGTCGATCCAAAATCGTTCTTGTACCTGCACGGCATGACGCTGGATTACGAAGAGACGCTGATGCGGCAGGGATTCAATTTCATCAATCCGAACTCCACGCGCTCCTGCGGCTGCGGTTCGTCGTTCTCCTCGTAGCGGTCGTGAAGGGTACGGGCTTCAGCCCGTACATCAAGCGCAACACCGGAGAGTTTGGGCTTTAGCCCCCGAGGGGTTTCTCTCTCGGTAATTGCATTCCCTCAGCGGCAAAAGCCGAGCGTCATCTTGCTCCATTACCGTACGGGCTGAAGCCCGTACCCTTCAAGGCTCGGTCTTTAGAACGAGCGGTAAGAAACCGATTATGCTCAAAGTTATCGATGCCGCAGTTCCGATCGCCTGTTGGTCCTGCTCGATCGGGCACAACGATTCAACCCTCTTTTGCCCGCATTGCAGCAAGATTCAGCCTCCGCCGGGAGGCGATTTCTTTCAGGTCTTCGGTTTGCAGCGCGCGTTTCAAATCGATCTACCTGCCCTTGAGCATGAATTTCATCGCTTGAGCCGCAAGGTGCATCCGGATCGCTTTGCGCGTGCCGGCGAGAATGAGCGCCAATGGAGCCTGGCCGACACTGCCCTGCTCAACGACGCGTATCGCACACTCAAGGAGCCACTGCACCGCACTGAGTATCTGCTCAAGCTGGAAGGCGCGGAGATCGGCGAAGAGCATGCGGGCAAAGATCGAAAGGGGCAGAAAGACCCATCGCGAGTCCCGGCAGACCTGCTTGAAGAAGCGTTCGAAATGAACATGCAGCTGGAAGAGATGCGCATGTCCCGCAAGATGGGCGAAGAGGATCCTCAACTTCAAGCTGATCTTGAAAAGGCAAAGGTGAAGTTCGAAGGCCTGCTGGGAGCGGTTGATGAAGACCTGCGTGCCCAGTGGAAAGTTTGGGACGCGGGGGACAGTGCGTCGCGCCCGGCTGCGCAAAGGACGATGGTTGCCCTGCTCGACCGGCGTCGCTATCTCAGCAACCTGGTCCGCGACGTGACAGAAGCTTTGGAAGCTTGAGGCGCGGTCCAACAAATTATTTTCGTGTCAGGGCACGACTTCAGTCGTGCCGTTGATGCGCGCAAACAGTTTGGGGCTTTAGCCCCTGAGGGAAATAGACACTCGCATGACGGAAGGACGCGTAGTAGGAATCGATCTCGGAACCACCAATTCCCTGGTCGCTTATATGCAGGGCGATGCGCCGGTGGTCATTCCCGGCGTCGATGGCCATAATCTGGTGCCGTCCGTGGTGGCGCTTGATCCGGTTCCCCCCGAGGGCGGTCGTCCTTCGGTGACGGTCGGCAACACTGCCCGCAAAGCGCTCATCGAGACACCGGAGCGCGTCATCTATTCCGTAAAGCGCCTGATGGGCCGCGGGCTTGAAGAAATTCAGAGCGAGTTAAAGCTCTTTCCTTTCCGCCTCGCGGACGATATGGAAGCCGGAGAAGTCCCGCGCATAACGTTGGGTGAACTCAAGTTCACGCCGCCCGAGATTTCTGCATACATCCTCCGCCAGCTTAAGCGCAACGCCGAGCGATTCTTCGGCGCACCCGTAACGCAAGCCGTTATTACGGTGCCCGCGTACTTCAACGATGCCCAGCGACAGGCCACCAAGGATGCCGGCCGCATGGCTGGCCTTGAAGTCCTGCGCCTGGTCAACGAACCGACCGCGGCCGCACTAGCCTATGGTCTCGACCGCGCCAAGGAAGGCACCATCGCTGTCTACGATCTGGGCGGCGGCACTTTCGACATCTCCATCCTCAAGCTGCGCGATGGCATCTTTGAAGTGCAATCCACGAATGGAGATACACACCTCGGCGGCGACGATATCGACAACCTGCTGCTGGCCATCGCGCTCGATGAGATTTACGCCGAGCACGGTGTGGACCTGCGCAGTCATCCCGGTGCTGTGCAAGCCCTGCGCAAAGCCGCCATCGACGCTAAGATCGCCTTGTCGACCGAGCCAGTTGCGAAATTCGATATCGAACTCCCCAACGGCGACCGCTACCAACGCGAGATTCCCCGCGAAGTGTTCGAACTGCTCATCGAGCCAGTGTTGAATCGCACGGCCGGCCCGTGCAAGCAAGCCCTGTCCGACGCCGGCATCACGCCGGAGCAGATCGATGAAGTGGTCCTCGTGGGCGGGTCTACGCGTATCCCCGTGGTACGTCAACTGGTCGACGATCTCTTTCATCTTGCTGCTCGCGGCAAGAAGCCCCACATCGAACTGAATCCCGATGAAGTGGTAGCGCTAGGCGCAGCGGTGCAGGCTGACATTCTGGCCGGCGCATCGAAAACCACCGAAGAGATGCTGCTGCTGGATGTAACGCCGCTTTCGTTGGGCATAGAAGCTCTCGGTGGCACAGTCGCGCGCATCATCCAGCGCAACTCTACGATTCCAGCTTCAGCGACAGAGCACTTCACCACCGGCGTTGAGGGACAGACCAACGTAGCCATTCACGTCGTCCAGGGCGAAAGAGAATTGGCAGCCGATTGCCGCTCCCTTGCTCGCTTCGACCTGCGTGGCATTCCGCCCATGAGCGCTGGCCTTCCCCGCATCGAGGTCAAATTCCTAATCGACGCCGACGGCATTCTGAAAGTCACGGCGCGCGAACAGCGCAGTGGTCAAGCAGCGAAGATTGAAGTAAAGCCGACCTATGGTTTGACCGACGAACAAGTCGAAAGCATGATCCTCGATTCCTTCGATCATGCCGAAGAGGACTTCGCCAAGCGCCTATTGATCGAAGCCCGCAACGAAGCGGAGACGATTCTATCGGCAGTAGAACGCGCCCCGCAAAGCCCCGCATGGGCACAAATGACCGGCGAAGAGCAGTCTGCAATCGCAGCAACCCGTGATCGTCTGCAATCGGTCAAGCTGGGCGAAGATGCAAAGGCCATTCGCGACGCAACGTTAGCGCTCGATCAGGCCACGCGCCGTTTTGCCGAGTTGATGATGGAAGCCGCAGTGACTACGGCGATTCGCGGAAAGACAATGAACGCGGCCGATGAAGAATTAGGCGAAGCAGTCACCGCTCCGCATCCCATGGCAGCCGCGGAGTTCAAGTGAAGCGAGTC
>JBELAI010000231.1:0-9100 GCA_049508975.1 Occallatibacter sp.
CTGTTCATTCTCAGCCACTATTGATCGTGGATAGAATCCAGCTGGTACACGAACCGGCACCCGATTCCCCTCCCTCTCACACGTACGCGCTTCGCTTCAGACCCCCTCCATCGGGAATCTAGAGCCCTTGTCCTGCGGCTTCAAAGAGTGCCGCAATTCGACAACCAGGCCCTGCGTCCGTGGGCTTTCGATAGGCCCGATTCTGCTGTCACGTAGGCAGAGCCGGGAGAGGAGTCTTCCATCAATCTTTCGTCTTTATTGCTGACTGCGAGTGCTGTTTTCCCCATAGTGGTTTTTTATCTGCTTGCTGTGCGTCATCTCGACCATCGCCACGAGGCTGCGGGAAGGTTCGGCGTTACCGGCAGGCGTCGGCTCGCGCAACGAATCACGGGGAGCCGCCTGCGTTGGATCAGGGCCGATGAATTGAAGCGGATGATCAACGCTGATCCTGAGCTAGTGGTGTTTCATCTTCTCGACGATCAGGAGGAGGCGGGGTCGATGGAGTTCGGAACAGAGATCGGCGTCACGTTGCCGCAACTCGAAGAGGCTTTGGTGTGGATGCCTGAGAGCATGCGGTTCGCTGTTTACCGGGTGAACGGCATTGCGCCCGAGCTGGCGCAAAGGCTATCCGGCATGACTCAGGGTCGACAGGTGCTATTGCTGGCGGACAGGTTTTCGCTGGCGACGGAGCGGTTTGATGGGCGGATGAGGGGACCTGCATTAAGTTGAAGTGTGTGGGGCGTCCGCAGCGCCAAAGCTTCCCAGGCCTCAATTGAGACCTGGGGCCCGGCGAGTAGCTAAATCAGTTGTAAGGTTGTCTTCGAGATGGAGACGATCGACAAAATGCCGATGAACAGCATTCCCCCGGCTCTTACTTCAGTGTCAGGCAGTGCCCCGTCGCGTGGGGAACAGTCACGGTGCACTTGCCATCCTTCAGGCGGACAGGCTGCGGAGACCGAGCGATACGAGCTTCCCGGCTATCGAGCGAGGCAGCATGCATTGTTTCGGTTTCTACCTCTCCGATTCTCGCATTTCCAAAGTCCAGGCTGATTTCGACATCCTGTTCCGCGTCCTTGTTGAGGATAATGATTGCTGCCTTGCCGCTCGGAAGCAATGCGGCATAGGCAGTGGCATCGACTCCTGTCGCCTGGAGTTGTGCAGTGAAGTCCCCTTGGAAAAACGATGCTCCGCTCAATGCCCCAGCGAATTTGAGACCATACGCCACCGGCTCCAACACATATTCTGAACCGAATGTCGCAATGGGTGTGTAGAAGGGGTGAGGATGCGTCGCAATCTGTTCCGGGGTTTCACCTTTTTCCTTGAGAAGGACTTCCCCTGGCAGGAAACCTCCGACTGAGTTTGAAACGGACTTGCCGGTTCCCCCGTGCAAATTGACTCCGGAATAATTGTTGCTGACGAGAAGAAGTGAATAATCCGCAGCCCATAGCGCTGCCGTAAAAACATCGGACACACCGGGCTTGCCGCCGCGATAGCAAGTGTTCCCTTCCGTCATGCGCACACGGGCGCCGATCTTATTTGCCGCGGCTGTCGCGGTATCCGCCGTCTTCTGAACCCTGGCCATCGTGGCGGGGCTCAGCAAGCTTGGAATGTTGACAGCTGGATTTGTTGCCGGGCCTCCGAAATAATAATGGTGCGTAAGCGTCGTCACGTGAGGCGGATTCTCGATCGAAGGCCACAAATCGGCGATCTCCGCCAGCCAGCCAACATTCCCGGCGACATCCGGCATTCCGAACTTAGCCCCTGGCACGCGGGAGGTTACGGCCCGGGCAAGTGTGAGCCACTCCTGCAGGTATGTTTTCGCAGACCACGTTTTTGGATCGCGCAAGTGGTGTCCGAAGAGATCCGCCTCGTTGCCAATCTGAAAGTACTGCAGGCTTTCACCGAGAGTCACTGCCACAAACGCGGCTTCTTCCGCCGCTCGCTCTGGAGTATTGGTTCCCATCCCGATGCCATACAGACAGGTCCATCCGGCCGCTTTCAGAAAACCTGCCAGGTTGCGTACCGCCTCCGCTGTTACCGGGTAATACTGAGCTTTCGGTTCGCCTTCCACTTCGCGGGTCTGCGGATGCTGGAGTTCGGGAGACTCGGGAGTAGGCTTCCACCAAGCAAACTCGCTGGTATTGCCGCCCAGGCGAAGCACGCCCTGAGGCGCAAGATCTTTGAATTGGCTGATCAATCCGCTATTGCTGGTGGCAAAGAAGCTCGGTTCCGTCAATTGCTGCACCTCATACGAGAGGCCGACGAAGTCAGCAGGCATGTGTGGACCTGTCGCCTCAGTCGGGATCCTGAGGGTGACCTGCGCCCCTGCCCGGCCTTGCGCATGAAGGCCGGAGGCAGCAAGAGAAGCGGCGGCGGTAGTAATGAATTTGCGGCGGCTGATCATCTTCATCCTCTTCAAAGTGTAACTGGCGCGCGAGAGGTTTACCTTCCCAAGATGCTGCCTGTTCCCAGCTTGGCTTGAAGCGCACGACCCTGATCTATAACACGCAGGGCCACGGGATCTCTCGGCGGTCTTTCGATAGCGATATCGAAATGACCTCGCCTTCAGCGCATACTGAAAGATTCTTGCCGCAGTTGCAGTAACTGAGGATAGCAAGTGGTCACCGCTTTCCTCTGCTGAATCACCAAATCACTCATCCTAGGATCGGGTTATAGTTCCATAGAGCGGCCAGTGTTCGCCGATCTGCCTGCCCATAATCCTAAGGCGTGCTTCTAGCCTTCAGCTTTCGTGGTCGCGGGTAGAGGCGCCGGAATAGCCAATCTGGATTGCTCAAAATTATCGCCAATCGCCGGTCTGTTGCAGAACTGTTTGTTTGCCCAACCTTTGTGACTGGCTTTCACCATTACGTATCGCTGACTCACGAATGATTGAAGCCAAGCGTTTTCGGTTTGCCGTGGATGCTAGGTGCGCCCATGCGGAGTTTTCTGCGACCATACGAAAGATCAGCTGGCGCAATTCCCTGCTGACGCATTTTCTGCCCGCCCGAACCCGACGTTGGGAGAGCCATGCCCAATACAGCTTGACCTCTGAACATGGCCAGCGAACGACAGTCTCTTGCTCGATGAGGATTAACGCGTGGATCCATTCTGGCCCGAGCCGCCGCAAGATCGCCGGAGCTGCCTGTCGGAAGTGGAAATCTGCAGACGATGATATGGCAACAGGCAGCGCTGAAACACATGCAATAATGCCGCGTTTGGGATCGCGAAGGAGCCGCTTAGCCCGCTCGATCCTCTGAAAGACCATTCAAGTATAGGGAGGGCGCCTTATGCTCCGCTTGAACAGCTCACTGAATAAAGCAGACTACGGAATTACTTGATCGTCTAGAAATTCGTTTCGGCGAACGAGTGCCCAAGAGTCGTCGGGGTCATAACTTTTCATGGCTGTTGCAAGTTGCGTCGTTCTGGGACCCAGGTCTTTCTCGAAGACTCGGCCATCCCGGCTAACGATGAAGGTCTTGACGCCGGAAGATCGGTGCACAGCGGGAAAGGCTACGATCGCGAATCCACCGGTCATTTTTCCATTGACAATATAATTGCGCGCGCCGCCGTGCGCGCGAGGACCTTGCGCCGTGAGAATGCGGAAGAAGTAGCCATGGAATGGCTCGCGATCCGAAAGATCGTAGCTGGCCTGAGCGAGATAGGGACCGATTGCATTGCTGTCGTTATCGCCTCCGCTGGCTGGAAAGAAGAGGCCGTCATGTTGACCTTGGCTACAGGTAAGGTGTTGCGCGTATTCCTCGACAGCGCTCGTGCCCACTTCCGCTGCATTCGTATAGTACTGATTTTCAGCGTCGAAGGCACCACGCAAAGCGTCGATGGTATTCATCTCGTTTTCGCCAATGCGGCGATATAAGACTTCGCGGCGGCCGAGGGAGCAATCGAAATACCATGAGCCATTGCGCTCGACGATGGGGATAGGCAGGGGCCAATTTTCGCCGCCGACGTAGAGTGTGGTTTCGTCGTCGGGTTCTTTCACCAGCCGATGCATCTGCTCATATTTCTTGGTGAACTGATCGTCTTGATCGGTGCGATCGGCAGAGTTGTCAGTCCATACGACAATGTCGCGAGCGTCTGGACCGAGGATGGCAAGCATGAAGCTCTCGTCATGCCTTTTTGCCGCGGTGTACAGAGCGTCGGCAGCCTCCTCCGCGGAAGGAAATGTTTTGTGCTGCGCGCGCGACCGCGACAAGGATGCGGCCTGGGAAGTTGAGGCACGCGCGGCGGGTGAATTCTGCGGGGATGTGCTCTGCGCTGGAGCGCGACCGGAAACACCGAGAAAGGCGCCGAGCAGCACGGCTGCCAGCGTCACCAACGAAGATCGCCCAATCTGCTTTGCATCGCGCAACATAGATTCTTTCCTTTGCTGAAGTTTTCCAAGGTCAATTAGAAGCTCCTTAAAACGCCTGAAGTGCGGTCGAATGACCGGCGCCGAGCCGCTTTAACGCCGGCCGCCTC
This sequence comes from Occallatibacter sp., assembly GCA_049508975.1. Taxonomy (GTDB): domain Bacteria; phylum Acidobacteriota; class Terriglobia; order Terriglobales; family Acidobacteriaceae; genus Telmatobacter. The sequence goes on from JBELAI010000231.1 coordinate 4,477, forward strand.
CGCCGTGGAAGCCGCCACCTCCGAATCCGCCGCCACCGAAGCCTCCGCCATGAATTCCACCTCCAAGACTGCTCTGACCGCGGGCGGAAAACCCCCTCGTTGTGCCTCCCTGATTGAAGCCGCTAAAGGCGCCAGAGCGCATTCCGGGTGAGCGGCTGTCGAACCCGCGACCTCCACGCTCGTCCAGACCAGAACGAGAACCAAAGCCAGAATCGCCGTGATAGAAGCGGTCGCGATCGAAGAATGCCGGGCCACCGTGCCAGTAGGGTGCCCCATGCCAAAAGATCCCACGTCCCCACCAGTCCAAGCCCCAGTAAGGCCAGCCCCACCCGAAACCCCAAAAGGGTCCGAGACCAAAACCAACGCCGAAGTAAACTCCAGGGCCGTCCCACCACACGCCGGGAACATCTACCCAGCCCGGCCAGGGAGCGATCGGATAACCGTAGGCGAGCCAGGGATCGTACGCCGGCAGGTAGACGGTATGAGAGTCGGGATCCCTCGGATCAATCGTGATGTAGCCGTGCTTATCGATCACTTGAATCTGGTCGTTGCTTTTCAGCGTTCCGTGTTTCCTGGCTTCCCGGCGCATATCTTGAATCGCATTCATTACATCGGCGGGCTGATTGTAGTAGGCATCTCCAAGTTCGGAGGTCCAAGAGAGGTTTGAGGCCAAATTTCGAACCACTGGGGGAAACGCCAACAAGGACTTGACAGCGGGGGCCCAGGACTGTTTGTCCGCATCGGACGCAATCTGCTCGGGCGTGACATTTTGGCGCGCCGCTAGAAAATCCTTGGCTCCAGCAATCTCCGATGGATAGCTTGACGCGGCCAGGACAGATGCGACAAGAGAGTCTGGGTACAGCGCGATTGGCGCAACCAACTGCTGTAACTGTTCAGGGTTCTCCGCCTGGTAACGCTGGTCGGTTGCAGGCGCTTGCTGCGGGGGCGGTTGCTGCTGCTCCGGCACTTGCGCAACCGCACCAAGCATTACGCTCGCCGACAAAACAGTCAGATCGAGGATCAAGATGCATTGATTGAATCGTCTCATTTCATCACCAGCAGCGGTCTAATTTGGAAGACGCTGACACTTCCCTTTTGTGTGAAGCTCTTCCTCGGAGAAACAATCCTGCATATCTCAAGGAAGTCTTGCCAGTGTTCTGGGGGCACTTCACAGATCATGATCTTGTAGAATTCCCAACCGGTTTTCGGGTTGATCGCGGCCGCAAAGACGCACATTCGCGATTTGGCTGACATGGACAACGCAGCCACCAGTGTCAACATGCCTAGAAATGCGTTCCGTCGTGTGACCTTACTCGCTTCGTCGCGCAGAGCCGACTGGTTTTCTGATTGCTGAATGTGCTCAAACTTGCCGTCAAGAAACTTTGTCAATACTCCGCCTTCTCTCCCTTTGCTGGAATTGAGGTAGGGACGCCCGGAGTGCCTGCATAGGTGATCAGCAGTACAGTGGGTTCATCACCTGACTCTCCCCGATGCACGTCGTCAACGGACTCCCCGACGGCCTGTCCCTGATGAACGACTAGAGTCTTGCCGCTGGCCTTGTCTTGCAACGTAAGAGTTCCGGACAGAACATAGACAACATTGGGGAACGGATGAGTATGCCACGGCAACGCGGTATGAGGTGCGATGGTCAGTCGGATCGTTGTGAGCTGAGGTTGTCCCGTGGGATAGTGTGTGTAAGTTTTTTCATTCCAAGATTGAGCAGTCTGCAACAGGATTTCGCCGTGGCCGCTCGCCACGTTCTGAGGCACGCTTTGAGCGAGTACGGCCGTCAGAACTGCTCCAGCGATAGTGGCAACTATCCCTGCGATACGGTATTTGGAAATCATATCGATCGTCTCCATGGTCGTTGGACTGTCGTGCTGTTCCTTGCAGACCTCGATCTCTCAACGCCTAATGCGTGAGATTTAACAATTCCAAGAGCACGCGCTCGCCCTCCGGACCGATGAGCGACAGGCTTCTCAGGTCAACGACGAGTGCGCGCCTACCAAGGTCATCTCTTGCGTTTTCGCAAGCGATTACCAACTCATTCCTGAACAAGCAATCGGTTTGCCAAACAAATGCTCCCCGCGAATTAATAATTCTCGCTCTTGCCACGGGCTCAGCAATCGGCCCCATGCATCACTTTCAGCAATTCCAGATGAATTGTCGCGATAGACGACAATCCTGTGCCTTGGCGTGAGGGCTCGCAGATGCGTGCGCGGTGTGATTCAGAGAGGAATGCTGTCTACCGTTCGACACGGTCGAGACGAAGTGTCGAACTGTGAACAGCAATTTGGATATCGTGTTCACCGGTTTTCGCGGTTCGAACGGATTGCCGGACACAAAACGAATACATAGTCGTCGCAACGCCATTCGCACTCGGCTGCTGCCGCAGAATACGGTGTTTATCCATGTCTATGAGTGAAAATGGTTTGCAACAAAGTGGAGAGAGAGCGTGAATGTCCAGGTTCCGACGCCTCTCAACGTGGACGACACTTGGATCCAATCACCATTCGTCTTCTGTCTTATATATCCCCTGAAAGCATGTCTTCCCTGCCCTGAGAGCGCACGCTAGTCCAGTCAGTTGGAAGAACAACAAATCCTCGACAATAAGGCGGTGAGATTCGCGGGGGTTTGGCAATCAGCTTGCATAAGGCATATTGCCGAACAAGAACTATTCCGGCAAAACGGAAGCCCCCCCAGCAAAAGCAGCACCTGAATAACCAGGAATACAAACTCGGAGGACTCTCGTGGCAACGGCATCGAATAAACCCGGTTCCTACTCGCAATCTCAGTTGCGCGCAGTTCTGTCGGCAGGAATCAGGCAGTTGGAAGAGGACATAGACGTTCTGATCGTTAAGCAGCCGCCCGGAGTTATTTGTTTGAGCGTTTATTCCCTTGGTGCAGTCCTATGAGAGCTGCGTCGCTAGATGCCGTTCAAACACAAAGCTATTCGTTTGATCGGAAAATGATTCTTACTGAACTGGGACGTACGCTCGCAGCTGTAAGCGAACCAGAGATCGCTGCTGCGCAAAAAATGATCCAAGCAGCCAACCGCCTATTCGTGATGGGCGCGGGACGCACCGGACTAGCGTTGAAGATGGTAGCCATGCGGCTGATGCATCTAGGCCTGGTAGTGCATGTTGCCGGCGAGGTAACTACTCCTGCGATCGGGCCGGGCGATCTGCTGCTGGTGGCTTCAGGGTCGGGTACGACGGCTGGCCCAGTGCATGCGGCTGAGATTGCCGTGAAGACCGGAGCGCAGGTTTTGGTGCTGACAGCGTCGCCCGGTTCGAAATTGGCCACGCTCGCGCAAGGCATGGTCGTGATTCCGGCGGCAGCCAAGCAGGATCATGGCGGAGCCATCTCTGAGCAATATGCCGGAGCGCTTTTCGAGCAGAGCACTTTGCTGATCATGGATGCAATGTTTCAGGGAATGTGGCGCGATGGCGGCGCCAGTGCGGAGGAGTTATGGAAGCGGCACGCAAATTTGGAATGAACAGACGGGCTCATTCGGAACCTTGTCTTTCTGTTGGAATTACTGGCTGAGTCCTGCGCTTGGCCGGTTGTTCCCGATGTCGAATGTTGCAACGCACGGAAAAGGAGTACACGATGAAGCTACAACTTGCAATTGATCTACTTTCAGTACCGGATGCGCTGTCCTTGCTCCATAAGGTTGCGCCGTATGTGGATGTTATCGAGTTGGGAACACCACTGATCAAACAAGAAGGAATGAACGTAGTTTCAGATATCAAGGCAGCCTATCCAGAAAAGCTGGTGTTTGCAGACATGAAAACGATGGATGCCGGTGAATTGGAAGCTGACATCGCGTTCAAGGCGGGCGCGGACATCATGACCGTGTTGGGCTTGGCCGGCGACAGCACGATTGTGGGAGCCGTAAAGGCCGGTAAGGAGCATGGAAAGGCGGTCGTGGCTGACATGATCGGTGTGGCCGACAAGCCCAAGCGTATGAAGGAACTAAAGGCCCTGGGCGTGAGCTGGGTCGAACTGCATTCGGGTCTGGATGAGCAAGCGCAGACAGGGTATTCAATAGAAAAGCTGCTGGAAGTGGGTCGAAATGCTGAGATTCCGTTTTCTGTTGCGGGCGGCATCAATACAGAGCGGATCGAAGGTGTTGAATCCTCAGGCGCGACGATTGCGGTTGCAGGCGCGGCGATCTATGGAGCCAAAGATCCGGAAGTCGCTGCGAAGCGGCTGCGGGAAAAGATCAAGCACTTGGGATAGGCGCGAACTTTGCATTGAAGGCGGCGATGGGGCGTGCATTGCTCTGTCGCCACTTTCCTGAAGGTGGATTATGTAGATGCCATGATCTCGCCGCCCCGAGTCCTGGAGAGATTGAAACAGCCGAGGCAACCATCTTCAATGAATCGCTTGGGCTGCAAGCGGCCATGCTAACGCGACCCGCGCCGGAATCAATGCGTGCGAATTCGCCACTTCATCCAACGCCGCAACCACCGCTAGTCACCGATCATTCAAGTACTTTTGCACCATCGATCCCCGTGCTGCCTGTCTCCAGCGCTTCCTCCATGTGCGCTCCCTGGGCCTGCAGAAAGGTCCTTACCTAAGGACCTGACTACAAAGATGAAGCTCGGCATGGCCATCG
>JBELAI010000232.1:0-9093 GCA_049508975.1 Occallatibacter sp.
CCTCGACGCCGGCCTCTTTACGCAGCGCGCGGACTTCGATGATGAGCGACTGCACAAGCTCCATCTCAACCAGCGCACTCACATCAATAACACCTTGCGTCGGCGGATAGTGTCTCTTTGCAATCGAAACGTCTGGCGGATTGCCACCGTAGAGAACATGCCATATCTCTTCTGTGATGAACGGCATGAATGGCGACAGCAACCGTAGCGAAGCTTCGAAGACGCTGAGCAATGTTGTGAGCGCGGCCTTGATCTTGGCATTGTCTGCGCTCTCAGAAAACTCCAGACGGAGTTTGACGATTTCAAGATACCAATCGCAGAAGCTACCCCAGAAGAACTGATAGATTTGATTGGCTGCGTCGTCGTAGCGATAGCTTTCCAGCGAACGATTCACCTTGTTCGCGGTGGATTCGAATTCCGCGACGATCCAGCGATCCTCCAACGGCGCATCACTTCCAACCGTTGGCAGCGATGGCAGAGACCTCGGATCAACAACAATCCCAATTTCCGCCGCGCGATCCACATTCATAAACAAAAACCGCGCCGCATTCCATATCTTATTAGCGAACGCCCGATACCCCTCCGTCCGCGCCACATTGAACGCAATATCCGTCCCCGGCGACGCCATTGAAGCCAGCGTGAACCGCACCGCATCCGTTCCATAAGTCTTGACGATCTCGATCGGGTCGATCACATTGCCTTTAGTCTTCGACATCTTTTCCCGATTCGCATCCCGCACCAGCGCGTGAATATACACCTCGCGAAACGGAACCGATTCCGCCAGCGTCCGCGCAGATCCATCCGGCATGGGCACATCGCCCGCAAACCAGCACCCCAGCATGATCATCCGCGCGACCCAGAAGAACAGAATGTCGAACCCTGTAACCAGCAAGCTCGTCGGATAAAACGTGTCAAAATCCAAACGGTTTTCCGCCGTAATATGAGGCCATCCAAACACAGAAACAGGCAGCAGCCCCGACGAGAACCACGTATCCAGAACATCCGTCTCCTGCGTGATTGTCTCCGCCCCGCAATGCACACAAGCCGTCGGATCGACGCGCGCCACCGTAATCTTCCCGCAGGTCCCGCAGTGCCACGCAGGAATCCGATGCCCCCACCAAAGCTGCCGCGAGATGCACCAGTCGTAAATATTCTCCATCCAGTTCAGATAGGTCTTCTTGTACATCTCCGGCGTGAACTGAATGTGCCCGTCTTTTACCGCCGCAATAGCCTTGTCCGCCAGCGGCTGAATCTTCACAAACCACTGCGTTGAAAGCCGCGGCTCCACTACCGTCTTGCAGCGGTCGCAGTGTCCAATGTTGTTGGTATGGTCCTTGACGCCGGCCAGCAGCCCCAGCTCTTCGAGGTCCGCCACAATCCGCTTGCGCGCCACATACCGGTCGAGCCCCGCGTAAGCCCCGCCTTCACTGTAGATATGCGCCGTATCGTCCATCACGTTGATGGAGGGAAGATTATGCCGCTGCCCCAGCGCAAAATCGTTGGGGTCGTGCGCCGGAGTCACTTTTACCGCGCCGGTCCCAAATTCGCGGCTCACCCACTCGTCCAGCACAATCGGAAGTTCGCGCCCCACCAGCGGCAGCCGCAGTTTCTTCCCGTGCAGATGCAGGTACCGCTCATCTTCCGGATGAATCGCTACGGCCGTGTCGCCCAACATAGTTTCAGGCCGCGTGGTCGCTACAGTCAAAAACTCCCCGGTATCTTTCCCGTCATCGCCAATAACTGGGTAGCGAATCTCCCACAAATGCCCTTTATGCTCCTCGAAGACAACCTCAAGGTCGCTGATCGCCGTCTGGCATCGCGGGCACCAGTTCACAATGTATGCGCCGCGATAAATCAGACCCTGCTCGTGCAGCCGGACAAACGCCTCCCGCACCGCAACCGACAGATTTTCGTCCATCGTGAAATATTCGCGCTGCCAATCGACAGAAGTGCCCAGTCGCTTCATCTGGCCCAGAATCGCCCCGCCGTAATGGCGCTTCCATTCCCACACCCGCTCCACAAAGGCTTCGCGGCCAAGCTCCTGCCGCGTCTTGCCTTCCTCGGCCAGCTGCCGCTCCACCATCATCTGCGTGGCAATGCCCGCATGATCGGTTCCCGGCAGCCACAGCGCGCGCCGGCCAGACATGCGCCGCCAGCGGGTCAGGATATCCATCTCCGTCTGGTTGAGCATGTGCCCCATGTGCAGGCGGCCGGTTACATTCGGCGGTGGCAGCAGAATCACAAAAGGGCTGCCGTTGGCAGCTCCGTTCTCAGCCGTGGGCGTGGGCTGCGCGAAGAGTTTCTCGCGCACCCAGTATTCCGCCCAGTGATCTTCAAGGTCGGTGGGGTCGTAAGCTTTAGGCAAGTCGTGGGGCATGGGGGTCTTCGGCGCGCCCCCGGGGTCTGCGCGGGACCATCTTTATGAGAGGGTCTTCAGCTTGGGGACCACCCCTTGACTTTACCAGATTGGGCGATCGGGGCGGCGGCTCACCCCGGCCTACTTCGAACTCATGTCGGGCTTCATCGTAGCGAAGTCAACAGGCACGGACACATGCTCGTGGGTGATAAGCCACTGCCCGTTTATCTTCCTGTAGCCGTCGGTTACGCGGACGGTCAATGGAAACGGCTTGCCGTCTTTGCCCGTGAGTGTCCCCGATTGAATACAGTGGCTGAATGCCACGTCGCCTCCCACCTCCACATCCAGGTCGGTCGTCTTCATCTCCACCGGGCCGGGGAAAGCCGCAAACGTGTCCTCCCAATCTTTCTTGTATGCTGCCCACCCGTTGTACTGGCGCGGCGGAACGGCATCGAACACCACCAGGGTGTCGCCCGGCGCGTAGGCGGCCATGATCCCGTTCACATCCTTGGCATTGAATGCCGTCACAAAGTGATCCTCCAGCGCCCTGATCGCGGCCTGATCCTGCGCACTTGTATCCGCAACCGGAGCTGGGCCGCAGCCGAGGCATCCTGCAAGCAACGACAATGACAGCAATGCTCTCTTGTTCTTCATGTGCATTTTCCTCCGGGGAAGTTGAGCTTCAATTGTCTGGGGGGAAGAACGACGACCGCCTGATTGAAGCGCGACCCTGGCAGCATTGTCAAGCGGATTCTATTTCGGGATGCGGGTTAACGAAGCCGAAGCGGAGCAGAAGCCAATGAACAAAAAGGAAAAGGCCGCACCCAATCGGGAGCGGCCCTTTCAATTCCCCTGAAACGTCAGCCTAGAACGGGTTGAGCTTGGCCAGCCCCTTCTTCTTTTTCTTCTTGCTGTCCGACTCCTCTTTGGAATCGACCTTAGGCTTCTTGTTCTTGGCGTTGAGGTCGGTTGCGGTCGCTCCGGTAGACTTCACCTCGTTCACCTGCATGGGTGCATCGGTCGGCTTCTCAGCGGCGGGCAGGGCGGTGTTCACCGGTCCAACAGCCTTGAGCCCGGCGCCGGCATCTGTACCAGCGGGAGCGGACACAATCTCAGCGCCCACACCTGTACCGCCACCGGAAGGCGGCGTCAATTGCAACGGCACCGTAGAAGGCGCATCGCTGCGTGGTGGCTCACCGGCCCCCGTCGCAGCCGGCGCTTCCGTTGCGGCAGCGGGCCTGCCGGCGTTCACGGCATCCGTGAACAAGGCGACGTTCTGTTTCGTAATATCCGGCGCCAACGTCCGTTTGGGGTCTTCAAGCGACGGTTCGCCCACGTGGACCGCTGAAACCACCATGGGGCCGTGTTTGATGATGTCTAATGTCTTGTCGGTAAAACGAATTGGCTGCTGGCTGCGCACTTCGGCGTCGTTCTCAGCCACCGCCTCTTGCGTAGGCTCTGGAACCGGACGGTTCATCGCCACAAGGCGATCGCGCGCGTCCTCAACGTGGGCTGCCATAGGGTAGCGGGTAATGACCTTGGCATAAGCCTGCGCAGCCTTGTCCAGATAAACAGAAGTCAGCCGCTCCCTGACTGCGCCGGGAAGCTTGGTTGTGACTTGAATGTTATGTGCCTCGCCGGCATAAGCATCGCCAATGCCCAGCAACGCCTGATCGCTCCTGGAAAACAGCGGGTAGGTGTCGGTGACCGTCTCCAGCCGGGCGATGGCGGCGTTATAGTTCTCGCGGCTCGAGTAGTAAAGCCCAATCTCGGTCTCCCGCTCAGCCAGCACTTCCTGCACATCGCGCAGCTTCTGCTTGGCGCGCGGAACCAGCGTCGAGTCCGGGAACATGTTGATCATGTTGCGGTATTCCAACTCGGCGCGCGTCGCGTTGATGGGGTCGCGGTCCGGCTTCTCCATCTGCTGGTAATAGATGTCGGCCACCTTCATCTGCGCCTCGGCAGCTTCCGGGGCGTTCGGGAAGAAGGTGATGAAGTCCTTGTATTCGGCTTCGGCCTGCGCCAGAGCAGCGGTGCCGCCTTCCTTGAACCAGCTGTCACCCACTGCCAGCTTGGCGCGCATGCGGAATTCCGACTCAGGATAGGTGTTCAGCATGGTCTGCAAGTCGAGCCGGCAAACGTCGAAGCGGCCTTTCTTCATGGCCAGCATCGCCTTGTCGAAGAGCTCCTTGTCCGGCTGCTTGGAGTTGACGCCCGCCAGCGGGTTGGCGCTTAGGTCAACGTTCTTCTTTTTCTTGGGCTTCTTGTCGGCATGAGCCGCAATTGTGCCCAGGAGCAGAAACGCAAGTGAAGCCGCGGCAATCTTGTTCGACAACCGATTCATACCACCTCATCGCGGCGCCGGCATGGAGAAAGCCTAAGCGCCCTTTTCCGAATACTCTAGAATCTTACCAATGCCACGGCGGACGCGCCACAACCGCTCCGTGCCCCGTTCTTGCGACTTTTTTCTGTCGCAAGGGCGGGAAACCTCAACCCTCAACCTGAAAATTCACGGCTTTTGAATCACTCACCCGCCGCCTGCCGAGCCGCAGCCAGCAGCGCCCGCGCATCGTGCTCCGGGTGCCCAGCACCGAACACGGCGCTTCCAGCCACCAAAAGCTCCGCTCCTGCTTGGACGACCTGGGCGACGGTATCGTGAGCCACTCCACCATCAACTTCGATTTTAAACGCCAGCCCCAGTTCCCGGCGCAATTCCGCAAGCCGGCGAATCTTTTTCAGCGAAAAAGGAATAAATTCTTGCCCGCCGAACCCCGGATTGACGCTCATTATCAGCACGTGGTGCACCATAGGCAGAATATCCACGATCAGGTCCACCCTGGTCGCGGGATTCAGCACCACCCCCGCCTCCATCCCGTGTTGGGCAATCAGTTGCAGCGTCCGATGCAAATGCGGGCAAGCCTCGTAGTGCACGCTCACCCAGTTCGCCCCCGCATCCGCAAAGTCGGGAATAAACTCGTTTGGATTCTCGATCATCAGGTGGCAATCGAGAGGCAGGCTGGTAGCCTTGCGCAGACTCTTCACCACCGGCGGTCCAATCGTGATATTGGGCACGAAATGCCCGTCCATGATATCCACATGGATCGCCGTGCCGCCCCCGCGCTCAGCCGCGGCCACCTGGTCCGCCAGGTGTGCGAAGTCAGACGACAAAATCGAAGGAAGCAATTCAACCATGGCGTTTTCAGGGCCGAAACCCCGCCTGCTCAGTGTATCAGCGCCGGTAAGCACTGGTCCCGGCCCCTCTTCTTTCGGCCCGCCACAAAATCACCGTGCCCCTCCATTCGCGTTTTGTGCGATTGGGTGGGTTACCTCAGCCCTCAACTCGCCCATCTCGAAAGCCCTCCTCGAAAATGTTCCCGATACCCCCATCATTCAGGATCTCTGTTCCCCGCGCTGCTTCTCAAACTTCAGCAACAAAATCCGCGCGCGTGCGCGCATGGCGGGTGTGCCGCTCCGTCCTTGGATGCGCAGCAGATCAAGCACGCCTTGCAGCGCCGCCGAATCATGTTGCGTCAAGTCTGCAAGCCCTTGCAGCGCCGCCGTTTTCACTATGGATGACGCATCGTTGAGCCACGACTCCAGGACTTTGGCAACTCGTCGGGCCTCCTCTGGAGTAAGCGGAAAGCGCCCAACCATCAGTGCCAAATTCCAGCGCAGTTTTTTCGGGCGGGCCTCCGGAATCAATCCCAGCAGCGCATCCTTCGAATGTGCGAAAATGCGTCTGCCGGTTTGCGAGTCGCCGCGGGTTACGCGCTCCAGCACGTCTGCGGCCCGGCTTGCCACGCCCTCATCGTCGTCCCACAAAAACTCAATGAGCCGGTGGGCCTCTTGTGGTTCCGCGAGGAAACCCGCGGTCAGTGCGCAAACCCGTCCAAGTGCGAGCGCATTCCGGCCTTCAGCGAGTTCCGAGCGCAGCATTGAAGCCTTCGCCATGGAGCTCTCCTCAGGGGCGCGCAACAGCCATCAGCGATTTGGCAGCCACACGTCCGATTCCGCGCAGCACAGCCTTCATCGGCCAACGACCTTCCGCATCCGGGAAGAATATCTCCCCAGCTCGCCGAACCTCCGGCCGGTAATACCACCGCTTCAGCAGCGCCAGATGCCCCTGTCGCACAGTCGCCGATGGAGCCCGTCCTTCCGCAATCAGCGCGTCCAAAGCCGTCTCCATCCGCGACTCCAACAGCCCTCGCGGCAGCTTAACCGGCGTCACCACGCCCACGTCCGAACCTGTTTCCACAATTGGCTCGCCCCCTTCAGCAGGACTTGAGCTATTCCCTGTTCCCCGTTCCCTATTCCCTGCATTTAGGTCCCTGATCCCTGCTTCTTCCGGAATCGCCTCAATCGCCAGAGGCTGTGCAAACAGCGAGCTCGAACCCGACTGCTCATTCTGTATCCTCATCCCTAGCGTAGAAAACCCAGCCGGCCCGCGCAGCCGGCCATTCTCATAAAGAAATACCGCAACCTCATCCGGATTTGCTGAAGCCTGCAGAATCACAACCCGCAACTGGCTCATAGGCCGAACCAGTTCCGGAGCCAGCGCCCGCACCGCTTCCACCCGCTGAACCTGCGCATGGAGCGCCGCCGCCGCCTCAAACTCCAACTGCGCCGAAGCCTCATCCCGTTGCGTCTTCAGCGTCACCAGCCTGCTCTCGCCCCGGCTAGCCAGAAAGCTCTCCACAGCTGCCGATTCCTCGCCATACCGCTCGTCCGTACACCCCTTATAGCAAGGCGCCAAACACATCTTCATCTCCGAATAAACGCATCCCGGATGGCTCGGATTCGGGTCCAACTCGTCCGTACATCGCCGCAGCAGAAACAGCTTCAGCGCCTCATCCGCAAACCGCTCCGCCGCCGCCCGCGACTGAAACGGCCCGTAAGCCCAATCCGCTTCGCGCAAACTTGGCCGATTCGTCACCGCGATCCGAGGATAAGCATTCGAGCCCAGATAGCGTATGAAAGCCGGCGCGCCCAGATGCATCCGGTCCAGGCACTTCGTGCCGTACACTTTTTCGAGCATTTCAAATTGAAGAAGCAGCGACTCGAATTCCGACCCCGTCAGCCGCCATGCAATCCGTCGCACGCGACTCGCCAACTGCAGCCGCCGCGGGTGCTTCGCCGAAGGCTGCAGCAACCGTTCCAGCCGCCCGCGCAGATTCGGCGTCCGCCCAATGTAGGGTTCCGCGTGCGCATCGGCACCATACAACGCGAACACCGCGGATGTCTGCGGTAACTCCCCCAGCGCGGCCTTAGCATCAGCCGGGTCAAAAGGCAGCGAGTGATTGAGAACGTCGTGACTCATATTACGAACTAAATCGCCACCGAATTCCATACTTCGATCCGCTACAAAAGCTCCGTGCCCCGTTCTTGCGATTTGTTTCTATCGCAAGGGCGGGAAACCTCAGCCCTCAACCGGCATTGTTCATTGAGTGCGTCGCCTGCCACGGTGTCTAAGCTCCAGCAATAGTCATGCCGTCGATGCGCAACGTAGGCGCTGCCACCGAGCCGCGGAAGACCAGGTCGTTGCCAATCGCGGTCACATTCATCAGCATCTCGGCCAGATTTCCGGCGATCGTAACCTCCTCCACCGCGTGCGAGAGCTGGCCATTCTCAATCCAAAGCCCGGTAGCCCCGCGCGAGTAGTCGCCAGTAACAATATTCGTCCCGAACCCCATCAGGCCCGTCACGTAAAGCCCCGTCTGCGTCTGCGCAATAATCTCTTCCGGCGTAAGCTCGCCAGCCTCAAGATACAAATTCCCGCACCCAATCCCCGGCGTCCCCGCCAACCCGCGTGAAGCGTTGTGCGTAGACTTCATGCCCAGCTTCCTCGCCGCATAAGTGTTCAGCAGATAAGTCTGCAAAACACCGCTCTGAACCACAACCGTCCGCAGCGAAGGCAGTCCCTCCCCATCGAACGGCGAACTACCGAATCCCCCCGCACCGTTCGGCAGCATCATCGCGTTATCGTCCACAATCGTCAGCGTTGCAGCCCCGATCTGCGCTCCCATCTTCCCGGCCAGAAACGAAGCATGACGCCAGATCGAATCGCCCGAGGCCGCCTCAAACACCGAGCCGATCAGCGACCGTGAAACCTCCGGCGCAAACACGATCGGCACCCGCTGCGTCGGAACCTTCCGCGCTCCCAGTCTGCGCAGTGTCCGTCGCGCCGCTTCCTTCCCAATAGCCTCAGGCGATTCCAGATCTACCAGCCGCCGCGCCCCGCTCCACCATCCATCGCGCTGCATCTGCCCATTCGCGTCCATCGCCAGCGGTGCCGCGGAAACGCCCGCATAGCTGGTCCTGTATCCGCCCACAAACCCGCGCGAGTTGGCCATCACCTTGCGTCCCGTAGCCGCGTCAAAACTTCCGCCATCGGAGTTGGTGATCCGCGGATCGGCCGCCATCGCCGCTGCCTCGGCCCGCCGCGCCCTCTCAATCCGCTCCGGCCCATCCAGCGAGTAAACATCGTCGTAATAAAGATTCAAATCCCCCGTCAGCGAGCCAAATTCAGAAGTTTCCGGCAGCCCGGTAAACGGATCCTCTTCCGTAACCTTGGCCAGCGCCATCGCGCCTTCAACAAGCTGTCGAATTCCATCCGCAGTCAAGTCCGAAGTAGAAGTCGAAGCCGACTTTGTGCCCAGAAAAACCCGCAGCCCCAGCCCCCGCGAGCCCGACTCCTTCAGCGTCTCCACCTCGCCCATCCGCACGTTGACGCTGAACTC
>JBELAI010000233.1:0-11597 GCA_049508975.1 Occallatibacter sp.
GTTCCAGCCGTTCCCAGGGGTATCTCAGGGTTTCCACTCGTGCCCTGTTGTCCGATACTTACCGAAATCTCGGGTCGCTCATAACCCAAAGGTCGCTGGTTCAAATCCAGCCCCCGCAACCATTTACGGGCTGATCAACCCATTTTCAACCCATCGGGAACCGGGCGCAACCGCGCCCGGTTTTGACGTTTAGGCGTTCATAGCGACGATTTCCGCCGCAGGATCTCTCGCACCACGGTGCTGTTGGCCTCACGCTTATTCTCCATCGGCGACTCACCGTACTCCATAGTTGTCGAAATATCGGCATGGCGCATCAGAGCTTGCTGGACTTCGAGTGGCGTTTTGAATTCGCTTAGGAGCGAACGGTAAGTGTGCCGGTACGTGTGCCAGCCAATGCTGCCCAGTCCTTTCTCTGTAGCGAGGTTGCGGCGGCCATCGTGGACAGGGATTCTAAATTGCTTTCCTCGGCCCTTCTTGACCACGTTGCAAGCCTTGCCGGGAATCGAACCACACTCCGGGCATGTAACCAGGCACCAACCGGCCCTACGGATCCAGTCCTGCTGAATGGGCGAGGCGTGATAGCAGAGACCGGTCTTGGGACTCGGGAACACCAAATCAGAGCCATTTGATTTGAGTTTCCAAGTCAAAAGAACTTCAGCAAAACCGGGATCGAAGGGGAGCTCGTCCTCAGAATATTCACTCTTCACAGGCCCGATCCTACCGTGTACCACCCCCTCTTTGATTGCCATGCAAAGTCGTTCAAAATCGATGACGGGCCAACGGAGTGCGAGCAACTCGTCGACACGCAATCCAGTGCACTGCTCAACAAGGGTCATTATGCTGTAGGGCTCCGGGAGCATGTTGAAAATCAGCCAGAATTGCTCGATAGTCAAGTCAGCAGGTTTCCTGCGCCGCTTGCTGATTCCTCGCACCTCCACGAGTTCTATGGGGTTCTCGATCCAATCGAGCATGCGGTACAACTTGGCTTTCAAGAACAGTCTGTGTACAAACGCCTTGAAATGACCCTTCGTTTTTGGTGCCTTCTCCAGCTTCTTCAGCCAATTCTGGAATTTGAGGGGCTCGAACTTATCCAGTTTGGTCGTGCCCCAATCCTCTCGAATCTTCTTGCACAGGCTCAGATACGAGATCGCCGTCGAGTAAGCCAGTTCGTCGGTTCCCACCGCGCGTTCGCCGGGTCGGCGTTCCTTGATTTCGAGTAGATTCTCTTCCGCGATAAAACGGTCCAAAAGATCACCGACCGTGGGATCGACGATTGGGACCTCAACTTCCCCGGAATTGAGGCGAAGGATGAAGTGCCTTAGGCGCTTCTCGATATCGCTTCTATCGGGGAACTCATCGCCGGGGAAAAACTTCGACCGATAGCCACCGGTGGCGGGATCGACATAGCGCCATTCCCATGCAAATTTCCCGCCGGCTCGCGGGACTTGCCGCAAGCTTCCTTTTTCTGACTTCTCTTTGTCTTCATTAATCATTTTCATTTTCTTTCTTGTTTTTAGGTTCAGGGTTTTTGTTGAGGTTTGACTTCATTTGCTCCTTCCGCCATTCGCCCAGCAGGGAAGGCAGGAACCTCCACGATTTGCCGAACTTTGTGGCAGGAACCTGGCCCATGCGGGCCATTTGCTCGATGGTTTTGTAGTGGACGCCGAGAAATCTGGCGCCCACCCGCGAATCGACCGTCTCTTCGTGTGGAAGTTGAATGCCACTCCCGCCGCTGCACTCTTTCATCTCACGCATCCTCGCGATGGATTGAATTCCAGAGACGTCTGCCTTTTGGCACTCGCCGAGTTCGCGCTCAATACGGAATCCGTTGCGAACGCGACTCTGTCCCAGATGGCTCGCACTGGTATGGATTTGGATGAGGGCGTATCCCGAAGGAAACTATGGAAGCCAGCCGGCACCAGCGGGAGCCAGCGAATGCCAGCGGGAACCAGCGAACGCAAGCAAATGCCAGCGGGAGGAAACGATTCCTTTAGAAAATTAAGGATGACTGACGTCGATGTTCACTTACCGACGGTCGGAGCTAGGAGGCTCACATCGAGCGCTGGATTGACACGGAAGAGGTCGCTGGTTCGAATCCAGTCGCGCCTACCATCATAAACGATTGATTACAAATTGATTACCACTGCTGTCCGGTTAGAAGTCGAACAGAATCAACTGGTTGCTGGAGTCGAGTAAATCGTTTTCGGAGTCGGATGGCTGCCCAGGCGGCAACAGCAGCTGCGCCGCGAGCTGTGCAAGTTGCCGATCGCTGGCACCTGCTTCACAACTTGACGGAGGCCTTCATCGGCGCACTCGTGCCGCACCATCGTCTATTGTCCGAGACTGCACGGGCCTTGGTAAAAGTCCAGAGGCACCTCCCGCTCTTCATCCTGCAAATGTGGAGAGTCCCGTCCCACGACTCCAGGCTAAGCAGAAGCTCAATAGAGAACATCGCCTGGCAAGATATGAGGCCGTGATGGAACAAGTCCGCAAGGGCGTCACTCAGAATGAAATCGCTCGTAGCTGCGGTGTAGGCATAAGAACAATTCGTCGATGGATACGCGCTCAGGTATTTCCAGAGCGACGGATCGCAAAGCGCAGGTCCAAGGTCGACAAACATCGCGAATATCTTGAGCAGCGCTGGAATAAGGGATGTCACAATGCCACCCAACTCTGGCATGAACTACGCGCCCGAGGTTTTGCTGGGCAATCGCCGATTCGTCAGGCGTTGGGTTCGGAGCCACTATGGCTCACGACGACACCGCACCCGGCAGCAAACGCCACCTTCTTCACCGCAGCCTTCGTCTCCACGGCAAACAGCCTGGAGCCTACTAAAGGAGCCAGAAGAGTCCCGCAACTACATCGCGGAACTATGTCGCCGGTCGCCGGAGATTGCAACCTGCGCTGGTGTGGCGCGGGAGTTCGTCCGCATGATTCGGCAACGGGACGCGGCCGCTTGGCCCAACTGGAAGGACAGCGCAAAAAGCAGCTTGCTGGCAAGTTTTGCAAAACACCTCTGTCACGATGAAGCCGTGCTGCTTGCCGCCCTTCAACAACCTTGGAGCAACGGTCCAGTCGAAGGACATGTTCATCGCCTGAAGCTGATCAAGCGCTCCATGTACGGCCGTGCCAAATTCGATCTGCTTCGACTGCGCGTCGTCAACACTGAATGAAATCCTCGCTATTCAAACAGACCCGTAACCTTGGAAGCGCTTCACCAAAAGTGACGAAGAACCTCTCTATGGCCGGTTTTGAGGTGATAACCTATGGCCGCTTTTGGGTGATCGCCGAGGCAGCCACTATCCATGTATCCGGCATTGTCTCAACCGGAGCCGGAATGTCTCGCCGCATCCCTTGCACCGAACGGCGAAGTCGCAGAGTCGGGCTTGAGGCAGGTTCCACACAGAAACAGTATAGGCGAATATAAGGCGAAGATATGCACGGCCGTTCCAGATAGCCTCGGCTTGTGTGTTTGCCGCACCACCATGAGCGAGGCTCAATATCGCCGGGGCCACCACTCCCGACCGAGACCGGAACTCTAGGGTGTGAGCCAAATAGAAAGTCGCTTCCGCATCAATGATGCGTCCGCTTGGCTGGGGCATGCATGGCACGCATCGAGCGGATGCTGTCCTCGGCAAAAATCCGCATTCCAGGCCAGCGGAGAAAGATAAATTAGTTATTGTGGAATCCAGTCAGCACCACAACGATGGCAAAACCATGCTGAATCGGCATAAGCGACCCGTTGTTGCCATGATTTGAGTTCTTCACGCCTAGGATTCCTTCCCCCTAAATAGATAAATGCCATGATTGCAGCTAAAACGAGCCAGAAGATCGTCATTCCCCCGACGCCAGTTTTGCCAAGAGCAAAAGATAGAAGCGCAAATGATCCAAAAACTCCAGCAGAAACCAGAAACCCGGCTCCTTCTCCGGGTTTTGCTCCCGGCGAAAACTTTTTGGCAAGATCCGATTGAATAGTGGTCTTCGTGAATGTGTTGTGTGTCCCAAGCCCGGTACCTCTCGAAAAAGAGGTCCCGGTTCCAACAGACCTTCCTCTAGAAGTACCGGACTCACACAGCACCTTAAGGCTTTGCGTATTATCAGAACCGCACTTCGGACATGCACAGTCCATCGCTAAATCTCCTTCAAAAAGAATTGACTGCAACGAGAAACGGTATGAGACATAGGGGCATTCTGAAGAATTACCATATGGGCCGGGGTTGCGGATGTGACGAGGTTGACGAAGACCGTGGTCAGATTAGGATGATACGGTTCACCTCCGTGCAGCGCGCCAACGGACATCGCAATCATCGTCGCACGGCAGATAGTGTTTGATGATTTCTCGATAACTCGGACTTTGAATTCGCGGTTGGCCGTTGAACCGAAAAGAAGGGCCTCTAAGCGGCGAGATTCGTCCGCCGCGCAGTCCCGTTGGCGCTTACCAGACTTTGCAAACCTGCGCCGCGGGGCGCACCATCGGCTGACCGGCTTTGCAGCCGAATGCTTTGGCAAACTCCGGCATGCTCACCAGCACGCCGTTGATGCGGTATTTCGCAGGGGAGTGAGGATCGGTGGCAGCGCGTACCCTCAGATCGTCAGGGCGCTCGTTGGCGCAGTCCCATTGCGCAAATCCCACAAAGAAACGCTGCTCAGGCGTCAGCCCATCCACCGGCTGAGGATTCATGTCTTTTGTCTTGCTTTGCCATGCCATGAAGGCAAGAATCTCGCCGCCAAGATCCGCTACGTTTTCGCCCAGCGTAAGCTTGCCGTTAACGTGCACGTCGTCCACGGCCACATAAGACGAATATTGATCGTCCACGCACTTGGTACGCGCGTCGAATTTCTCGCGGTCTTCCTTCGTCCACCAGTCTTTAAGGTTGCCCTTGGCGTCAAACTGGCTGCCCTCATCGTCAAAGCCGTGGGTTAGTTCGTGTCCGATGGTGCCCCCGGTGTCACCGTAATTCGGGGCATCGTCCATCTTGCGGTCGTAAATAGGCGGTTGCAGAACTCCCGCAGGAAAGTTGATGTCGTTCATCTGCGAGTTGTAGTAGGCGTCAACCGTGGCTGCGGAAATCATCCACTCACCGTGATCCACCGGCAATCCGATCTTGTTAATCTGCCTGTGCAGTTCAAAGGCCCCGGTGCGTTCCATATTCCCGGCAAAGTCCGTGGGAGAAATCTCGATCGAGGAATAGTCTCGCCACTTGTCGGGATAGCCGATCTTGTTTCGAATCGCGTCCAGTTTGACCACCGCCTGCTGTTTTGTCTGCGGGCTCATCCAATCGAGCTGCGCAATTCGCTCGCGCATGGCTCCTTCAATCCGGTCCACCATATCCAGCGTCGCGGCTTTCAACTCCGGCGAGAAGACCTTGGCCACATACGCCTGTCCTAACGCTTCACTCAGGTTGAAATCGGTATGCTGCACGCACTGGCGCCAGCGTGGTTGCTGCGCCTTTGCACCGCGCAGGTAGGCGCGATAGAAGTTGAAGTTCTCATCCGCAAACGGCTTCGAAAGAAATGCGGAATACGAGTCAGCTATGTGAAAGCGGAAGTATGTCTTCCAGTTCTCCAGCGGCTCCGCCGTCAGCGAATCGCTCATTTGTTTGTAAAACTTGGGAGACTCCACGTTCACGATCTCGAAGGCCGGGTAATGGGCTTCCCGGTAGTAGGTGGTCCAGTCGAAGTTTGGCGCCAGGTTCTCTAGATCGCTCATCTTCATCTTGTTTTTCAAGTTATACGGATTGCGTTGCTCCACACGCGTCCACGAGGCCTTCGCAAGGGCAGTTTCCATCCGCATCACAGTGTCGGCGTTCTTCTTTGCAGCCTCCGGTGTATCGCCCAGCAATTGGAAGATAGCCTGCGCGTGCTGCAAATATCGCTCGCGAATCTCCTTCGACTTGCTATCTTCCTTGGTGTAGTAGTCGCGATCGGGAAGGCCGAGGCCTCCCTGATCGAGGTCGGCAATCTCCTGCTCGGAGTTGTCCGGATCCTGCGCGGAACCAGCTCCAAACAAAAGTGTTTGGCCAAAAGGTAGAGTGACATGCGCCGCGAGCGGGGCCACGTCTCGGGTGGACTTCATCGCCGCGATCGCATCCAGTTGCGGCTGAATTGCACCAACGCCGCGCTGATTGACGGTGCTCTCATCCATGCAAGCGCCGTAAAAATCGCCGATCTCCTGCGTCACTTTGTTACGTCCCGTCTTATTGGCTGCCGCTTCTTCCAAAATGCCGCGGAGAAACTTCATATTGTCCTGGTAGAGTTTCGCGTAAACGCTCCACGAAGTCTGATCCGCCGGAATTGGATTCTGCTTCTGCCAGCCACCGCACGAATAGGTGTAGAAGTCCGCGCAGGGATCGATCGTCTTGTCCATCGAGGTGATGTCGAGGCTCGGCGAGTACGGCAGGGTCACTTCGGACGCACTTTGGGAAGCGGCGGGAAGAGCCAGCAAAGCAGCGAATGCGAAAAATGCGATGGAGCGAGTCATACTTCCTCCGTGAATCAGCAAAAGACACGCACGCTGATTATGGGGCAGCACCGCCCCGGAGTTATTCCGAAGATGCTAGCATTTCATTAGCCATCCGCGAGTCGCCAAATTCTAGCACACCGGAAGTTGTGTTAATGATGAGGCGGCTCCCGGTGATCCATCCGGCATTTTCGCTCTCAATGCAAGAAGAGCAAACGCCGACCACAATACTGGAAAGACCGTTAGCCTGCTGCATTGCGAGTTGAGTTCATTCTCAATTGTGAATCAATCCGTTCGCTCAGGATCGAGATTCGAAACAGCCAACTTTTACCGAACTTTGCTGCCGGCACTTCACCTGCTCGGGCCATTTCCTCTAATGTCTTGTAGTGAACGCCAACGAGCGGAGCAGCTACTCGGGAGTTTACAGGTCTTTCGAATGGTACGGACAATTCAACTGCTTTCTCTTTTGTCATTCTTTCTCCTGGATCTACGTTCGGTATTTTCAAACTTTGTGATGTGATCGGTTTCGTGGCAAGTAGGACATCGCCTTGGTTGATTTAAAGGCATGTTGCTATTTTGGCGCGGCACAGAACGTTGCATTTCACGAACCTGGGCGCAATTTCTAATTTCCAATTTCCAAATTGGAAATTATTGGCATAGAATCAGGTTATGCAAGGGCAAGACATTGCAATCCTCCTAAAACTCGCAATCCTGAATGCGCCGCAAGTGCCTTCAAAAAAACTCGCGGAGAGCCTGTATGTCTCGCAATCAGAAGTGTCGAAGGCTCTGAAGCGGTGTGCATTTGCCGGCTTGATTCATATATCGGATGCTGAAAAGCGAGTGAACCGATCGGGACTCATGGAATTCCTGGCCCACGGATTGAAGTACGCCTTTCCGCCCGAGCGGGGCGCGATGGCGCGCGGTGTTCCGACGGCAGCGGCAGCAGAGCCGCTCAAGTCGCGCTTCCTGGAGGACCACGAACCGCCCACGGTCTGGCCGTATGCAAATGGGAAAGTTCGAGGCATTTCTCTCGCCCCTCTCTACAAGGGGGCACCCAAAGCAGCTCTGCGCGATCCCAAGTTATACGGCGTTCTGGCCCTCTGCGACGCAATCCGCAGCGGAAGAACTCGCGAACGGAACCTCGCAGTTGAACTCCTGGCGAAGGAGATCAATGCCTGATCCGAACCTCCCAATGCTTGAGGACGCCGTTCGCAAACTTACCCCCTTTCTGGACGAGATCGTTTTCGTGGGTGGCGTGAC
This sequence comes from Occallatibacter sp., assembly GCA_049508975.1. Lineage (GTDB taxonomy): Bacteria > Acidobacteriota > Terriglobia > Terriglobales > Acidobacteriaceae > Telmatobacter. The sequence goes on from JBELAI010000233.1 coordinate 7,721, forward strand.
TCTGGGTTTGCTTGATTACGGACGAGGCAGCTGCTCCAATCCGCGGGACAACCGATGTAGATGTGATTGCTGAGATTGTCACGTACGCAGATTACATTGCGTTTTCAGAACGCCTTCGCCAGGCTCACTTCACCGAGGACACCGCCTCACTTGCCGTTGGCACAATGGCGCTCTGACGTTAGATGTTTTGGCCTTGACCAAGGAGGTGCTCGGTTTCACGAACATCTGGTATGAGTCGGCACTCCGACATGCCGCCACCATCTCGCTGCCACGCGGACAAACCATCCGCGTTATTGCTGCGCCGTTTTTCCTGGGAACAAAAATGGAAGCCTTTCGAGGAAGGGGACGGATGGACTTTCAGGCCAGCCATGATCTTGAAGACTTCGTTGCGGTCATAGAAGGACGAGAGAACATCGTGCAGGAAATTGCGGAATCGCCTCGAGATCTTCGAGATTATCTATCAGACGCTGCGAAGGGACTACTAGCGGAATCCAGATTTCTCGACGTGCTTCCTGGATTTGTCTTGGACGGCGAGCGAGTTCCACTCATCCGCGAACGAATTGCATCAATTGGGCGCGGTGGCTCCGGCTAAGGAAAATCCGCGAATAATTCTTTGGCGACACGGAGAGAGAGCTAGCTCTCCCGCTTCTTTTGTGTTGGGTGCAGGAAGCCGCATTGTGGTGCAGATGCCGCGGAAGAAGAAACTGAGGAACCGAGCTTGCGCGAGATTCATCCCGCCGACAGGGATGTCGACTCATTGACGGATTGATACCATGAGCCGGTGTCCTTGCTGTTCTACGCATCATGCCATGGGGCATCATGCTGGTCGTCATGGTGATGATGATGATCGTGGCCATGACGGCCATTGCCACGGTGCGTCTCTTTGCTGCATGATGGATCGTTAGCGCACGGCCGAGATGCGAGGCTCGGTGAGTCCCGCTAGGGCGAGTAGAGCCCGGCCGTCGAAAACGCCGGGCACGGCCTGACCGTCTTATTTTGGTTTGTCCCTCCCCAACATGCGTGGACCATTGAAATGAAAGGACGAAAGCCGGGGGGAAGGGGCCGCCATCTGCGCGGTGTGCGGGCTGCAAATCCGAACCGGTCGAGGGGCCGATGAAAGGCCGGGAAGGGTTATGGCAGTAAAAACTAATAATAACTCGACGCAATAGACTAATTAATGCACGACACATTAAACTAATAACCGCAAGACGGCAAAAACTAACGAGGATAGACCCCCCATGGCTTCACCTTCGCAAAAACTGGCCCAGTCCCTGGAGATCCTCCACGGGCTTCAGAACGTCAACGGCGGCGCCGCCATCCGGGCGAAAGACATGACCCGCACCCACCGGGAGCGCAACCCGCTTTGCAAGGAACTGGTCCCTGTCGCCGGAGCAGTCGCTCTCCCTGCACGGCGGAAACTGGACGGTCCCCCGGCAGCTCGTCGTCCGGTCCTCCAGAGCCAAAAACAACCTGACCAAACTGCCACACGGAACGTCCCTGCTGGACCTGCGGGCCGCCCTGCCAAAACCGGCTGACCGGAACGAAAAAGATGGGCTGCGCCTTTTCTCGCTCGAATCCGCGCTTATCGAGTGCTCGCCGCAATATTTTTCGAGTCATGCGACCGACGCGCGCGCGGCCATGGCCACGGTCCGCGATGCATCCGGCGTGCTGGCGAAATTGCTCGAAGGCGGTCACAGCACAATTGCGGGCCGCCTTGCCGGCGCCTTCCGCAACAGCGGACGCGACCGCATCGCGGATGATATTACGAAGACCATGATTGCTGCGGGGTATGACGTGCGTGAGACAGATCCCTTTACGGACAAGCCGACACTCGCTTTGCCCGCCCGCGAAACCTCTCCGTATGTGAACCGCATACGGCTGCTGTGGCAGAAAATGCGTGAACCCGTCATCGGACGGTTTCCGAAGGCACCGGGGTTGCCGCGTAATATTAGCGCTTACATGAAACGCGTCGGCGATGCTTATGTGACCGATGCTTATCATTCACTGTCGATCGAAGGCTATCGCGTCAGCCGCGAACTGATCGAACGCGTCCGGAGCAACACGTGGAATCCGGAGGCGAATGAACAGGACCGGGGACAGCGGGATGCCATGGCCGCTCTCGGGTACTGGCAGGCCTATCAGGCCGTTCAAAAAAGCATGGCAAGGGTTCTGAACGGCGAAAATTCCGGCCTGGTCGCGGATGAAGATCACGGAACGTGGTATCGAGAGATGTTCGGCCCGAGCGTGACCGCCGGTTTGGTAAAACCCTCCGACCTTGCCGGCTATCGCAACGGCCAGGTCTACATTCGCCGCTCCATGCACGTGCCGCTGAACCGCGATGCAGTCGTGGATGCGATGCCTGCTCTCTTCGATCTTCTTCGCGAGGAAAAGGAACCGGCAGTGCGGGCCGTGCTCGGTCACTTCATATTCGTGTACATCCATCCTTATATGGATGGGAACGGCCGCATGGGACGCTTCCTGATGAATCTCATGATGGCATCCGGCGGATATCCGTGGACGGTGCTACCTGTCGGTGACCGCAAGATTTACATGGAGGCTCTCGAAAAGGCCAGTGTGGACGAGGATATTGCTCCCTTTGCGGATTTCCTGTCCGGCCTCGTCAGCAAAGGACTGGCGGGCGAGCCGCTGCCAGCAGTACCGAAGACGTAATCATGATTTGAGCATGATGATCTGACAGAGGCGCGCGCGGGATAGCGGAGAGGACGACCGAGCCGATGGCTGCGATACCAAAATTCGATGAACCGAATCTGCAGGCGCTTTCTGACATTCTCGGAGATTCCAGCACCGGACTGACCGGGTCCGAAATCGGACGGTTCTTGCGGGAATGCGGATTTCCCGATCCTATACCGGAGATGACCAAGAGGCATCGCCTCTACGCTGCGCTCCGGCGAAGCAAAACTCTGATGGTTGCGCTAACAACATCCTGCAATTTGTGACTCATGTTATGAATCCGGTACGTCACGTGGGCAACCGGGATTACTTTGAGTCCGAACGAGGAAAGCTAAACGACGCTCTGACATTCAGCGGGCTCCCACTCGGTGAGGACGCAAAACTCAGAAAGGTTACAACGGCGCGCATCCGGCTGTTGTTCTCAAGGTGCTGGATGACGCTCGCTCCGACTCATCTCAACCCGTTGCCCTCTAATGGCATGGGGCAGAGATATTATTGAGGATATCTGGCTCAGTCTGCGTGGATTTCGCCTCTCCAGGAGGTTTCTATCAACCTTCGGCTCCAACATTCTGTGTTTTTTGGGCCTCCCTGTGAGTTGGAACTGCGTGCCAATTCCGAAAGCGATGCAAGATGATCCTCGATTTCGCAACACTTAAGGCTCTTCAGACTCACCATCCAGCGTGGCGGTTGCTATGCTCTCCCCATGCGCCTCTGATTGCAAGCTTCCTGCACCGGGTGTTCATCGTGCCGAATGTGCGGGTGATGGCAGCCTCAGATATGGCCGAAGCCCTAAATGACGAGCTTTACGGAATTCGGCAATTGTTGGGCGACGCCACCTTCCCAAAACCTGCGTTGGAATACCTGAACGATTGGGCTGCATCCGACAAAGGATGGCTGCGCAAATTTTATCGCGCTGGAACCGACGAGGCGCAGTTTGATCTGACGCCCTCGTCGGAGAGAGCGCTTGCCTGGTTGGAGCAGTTGTCTGAACGGCAGTTTGTCGGCACAGAATCTCGCCTGCTTACGTTGTTCGATCTACTCAAGCAGATGCGCGATGGCACTGAGGCTAATCCTGCAAAGCGAATTGCCGAGTTGCAGGTGCGCCGCAGCAAAATCGACGCTGAAATCGCCCAGGTACTCTCAGGTCAACTACCAATACTTGACGACAGTGCTGTGAAGGATCGCT
>JBELAI010000234.1:0-9639 GCA_049508975.1 Occallatibacter sp.
GGAATGGATCAGATGGGAGCAATCCGCATGAAGATGGGTTTTCTCTTCCAGCATGCGGCGCTTTACGACTCGCTGACTGTAGCTGAGAACGTGGCGTTTCCGCTGGAACACCATCGCCGGGATCTGTCGAAACAGGCGCGCAACGAGCGGGTGCGGCAATTACTGGCCGAAGTGGGCATGGAACGCGCCCTCGACAAAATGCCTTCCGATATCTCTGGAGGAATGCAGAAGCGCGTAGGCCTGGCGCGGGCATTAGCGTTGGAGCCGGAGATTCTGCTTCTGGATGAGCCAACGGCAGGGCTCGACCCAATCAGTTCCGGGGAGATTGACGACCTGGTTCTAAAGCTGCAGCACGAACATCAGATGGCATCGATTGTTGTGACGCACGATCTGCATAGCGCGAGGACGATTGCCAATCGCCTGGCATTGCTGGACAAGGGCAGAGTTGTGGTTGAAGGCAAGTTCGAAGATTTGCAGCAAAGCGACATCGGGTTTGTGAAGGAATTTCTAAAGCAGTCGTAGGGGGATTTATGTCTAGAGTTGCACGGCTTGGAGCATTCATCTTTGTGACGCTGGCGGTTCTTGCGGCTGGAGTCTTCATTATCGGGAGCAAGGAGTATCTCTTTCGCTCTACATACCAGCTGAAGGCGCAATTCGACAACGTAGTAGGCCTGTCGGATGGCGCTGACGTGCAAGTCGGCGGTGTCCATAGCGGAATCGTCGAGTCCATCACTTTGCCGCACAAGCCGGGCGAGAGAGTGACGGTCGTGATGGCCATGAACCAAGCGACGCACGAGATTATCAAGCAGGATTCGCTCGCCACGATCGAGACGGAGGGAGTGCTCGGCAATCAATATGTGGCGATATCGTTTGGTTCCGATGGCCAGGCCGACGTGAAGGATGGCCAGTTGATTCAGAGCGTGCAGCCATTGATACTGGGGGACATGTTCAAAAAGGCGAGTGGGATTCTGGATAGCAGTCAGCAGGCCATTAACAACGCAACGCTGGCCACGGCGCATTTGAATTCGGTAAGCGCAAAGATTGACTCGGGACAGGGAACCGTTGGGGCGTTGGTGAACGACAAACAACTCTACGCCAACCTGGAACAGACTACAGTTACTCTGCATGACACGATGTTGCAGGCACAGACCGGAGTGACAGACTTCCAGGAGAATATGGAAGCCCTGAAGCATAACTTCCTGTTGAGCGGATATTTCAAGAAGCGAGGCTATGAAGACGAAGGCGAATTGAAAGCCAATCGAATAAGCAGTCTTCCGCAGGGCGCGCCGGAAAAGGAATTTACGTACACCGCGAAGCAATTGTTCGACAGTCGCGACTCGGCAAAACTGAAAAACCAAAAAACTCTGAAGGCGGCAGGCGATTACCTGGCGCAGAATCCATTTGGATTTGCAGTGGTCGTTGTCTCCGCGGGCATGGCAGGCGATACGCAAAAGGATCAGGTTCTGACAGAGGCCAGGGCAATGGTAGTTCGCGAATACCTGGTGGAGAACTTTGGATTCGACGACAGTCAGCTCAAGACGATGGGAATGGGCAAGCAGACCGATGCGAAGCTGGATGCGGATTGGGGTTCGATCCAGATTCTCATCTTTCCGGCGGGGACGGAAATACCAGCTGACAAGCCAGCGGCTGCAGCGAACCCGACTGTAACCGATGTCGCCCGGCCGGCTCCTGTAACCGCCTCGGCAACTCAAAAGCAATAGCGATCAGGGCAGGGAAACAGAAGCCGCCGATGTTGAGGCCCAGAATCGCCCATCGGTTCGCTGAATTCATGGAGAAGAGATGACTGGAAACAAGCACAACCCTGAGGGAAACAGCAGCGACAGTGGTGAGCCCGATCCGGGCCCTTATTGGAAGCGGATGCATCGGGACTGGCGCTTCTGGGTTGGCGCTGTATTGATGGCGGGTGCGCTGGCCGTTTACGTACTTAGCGGCGATCTGGCCTGGGTGCCAATCGGGCATCCGCGATAGCCGGCTTCGGCGTCTCGTGGCAATCGGTGCTGACTTAAGGAAGTTGACTGAAGCCGGGGAATCTCCTGAGCGGAATTGATCAGCTTTCGAAACAGATGCGGCCTACGCTCGATCCAGTAACTCCCTTGTCCTCGGCCGCACGGAGAGAACCCAGTGCTCAACGGAATAGGCAAGGAAGAACCAGGAGGTTCTTCACATGCGCCTATTTCGCGCGACTCATCTGCTCATTCTCGCTCTGCTCGTTTCGGTGGTACCAACGCTACTGCACGCACAATTCAGCATCGGCGTCAGCCTCAACGTGGGATTTGCCCCGCCCGTTCTGCCAGTCTATGTCCAGCCCATGTGCCCCCAGCCGAACCTGATGTGGACACCCGGCTATTGGGGCTATTCCGCCCAGGCCGGAGACTACTTCTGGGTTCCCGGTGCGTGGGTTCCGGCCCCGTTTGCCGGCGGATTGTGGACGCCACCCTACTGGGGTTGGAACGGCGGCCAGTATGGATTCCACGGCGGCTACTGGGGCCAGCACGTGGGCTACTATGGCGGCGTTAACTATGGCTTCGGATTTGGAGGGATCGGATTCGCGGGCGGCGAGTGGCGTGGTGGCTCCTTCGCCTACAACACCGCGGTCACGCAGGTGAATGTGAATATCGTCCACACTACCTATGTGAACCAGACCATTGTGCAACAGGGAGTTGTGGCTAATCCGAATCACACGGCATACAACGGTGGACCGGGCGGGATTCAACATACGGCCAGTCCCGCGGAAGAGGCAGTCGCCAAGGAACCGCATACCAGTCCGACTTCGTTCCAGTCACAGCACATTGCCACGGCCCAGGCGGACAAGACTTCCTTTGCCAAGGCCAATGGCGGGCACCCGAAAAACGTGGTTGCCGCCAAGCCGCTGGCAGCGGAAAAACAGACTCCGCCGGCAGGGATAAAAACAGCCGCGGCGGTTCCCGCAAAGGCTCAGGCAAACACTGCACCAAAGGTTGCGCCTAAAGCACCGCAAGAGACGACGGCCAAGACCGCACCGAAGGCCGCGCCAAAAGTAACGCCCGAAACCACGGCCAAAACTACACCCAAAGCGGAACCGAAAATCGCGCCGAAGCCTGCGTCAACGCCCGCGCCAAAAACTGCCGTGCTGAAGACCGCACCGAAGTCCCCGCCGGTCGCTGCAACAAAGCCTGCGGTGCTGAGGACCACACCGAAGGCAGCGCCAGCGGCTGCGCCGAAGCCTGCTGCGCTCAAGGCTGCCCCCAAGGCGGCGCCAACGACTCAAGCGAGGGTTGCACCTAAGGCTGAACCAAAAGCCGCGCCAAGGCCAGCGCCCAAAGCAGAGCCAAAACCCGAAGGCAAGCCGAAATAACAGAGGCAACGCGAAGCTTCATCGTCTATGCGGAAAAACCGGCGCGCGAGGAGTGAAACATGCTTGGAACCATATTAATTGTGATTCTTGTGCTGGCGCTCCTGGGCGCGCTGCCGCGATGGCGGCATAGCAGAAACTGGGGATATTATCCCAGCGGTGGTTTAGGGCTGGTTCTGTTGGTGATTGTCGTTCTGCTGCTTCTCGGTCGAATTTGATGGGCCGGCGTTTGTTGCAGAAGCCGGCGCGGAGACTGTTGCGGGTGTATGCTTGGGATAGTAGTAGAAGTCCCTCTTCTCGCCTTCAGCCTTCCAGGCTTCGCTCCAGACGAGCCCCGTTCAAGCAAGCAACAGGACGATTGGAGCTTCTATGAGCCTCATTAAGAAAATCGACGTTCCAAGGCATTTTGCCGCTCGGCGAGCCGAGCGAGCGCGCGCTGGCCGGCCAGTGATCCAGCCCCATGCAACCGCGATCTCAGAGACTGAGTTGGCCGGCAAGAAGGCGAGCGCGACGGAATTTCGAAAAGACTTCTCCCTGGAGCATTCTTCCCCTGTGGCGATTCTTCCTCCCCAGGATTGACGATTCACGCCGGGAGGAGAGACGGACAGATAGTACCGCACATGTGCGAGGAGCCGTGTCTTCAAGAGCAACAGGCGGACGCGGTCTGGCCCGTCCTCCGAATTAGGCATACCTGAGACCGAGCACAGCGCGAAAGCAAATGAACTGGCACAGAGACGCGGTGCGCGAAATCTCTACAAATGAGAGCGGGGCATAATGTCTTCTAACGGAACCAACCATCTTGAAAAACCGACACTGGGGAATCCATCGACGACTCCCTGGCTGGATACACCAAAAGCTTGCAGCTTGCCGTTGCCCACGCGCATTGCTTTTGTGGGAAACTATCTGCCGCGTCAGTGTGGCATCGCGACATTCACTACCGATCTTTGCGCGGCTCTCACCGTCGAGTACGGCGAGGGGCGCCTGTTTGCCATTCCCGTGAACGACCCGGAATCGAGCTACCAGTATCCAGAGCAAGTCCGCCTGGAACTGGAGCAAGAGGATCTGGCCTCCTATGAACGGGCTGCGGAGTTTCTCAATTTCAACGGCAACGATCTGGTCTGCTTGCAGCATGAATACGGCATCTATGGCGGCGTAGCGGGACGGCACGTCCTGGCGTTGCTGCACAAATTGAAAATGCCGGTTGTGACAACGCTTCACACAGTGTTGCGGGAACCGAATCCGGATCAGCGCGCTATCCTCGTGGAGATTGCGCGCCTTTCCGATCGGTTGATTGTCATGAGCGAGCAGGCGGCGCAGTTTTTGCGCGACATTTATTCAGTTCCGAGCGGAAAGATCGATATCATTCCGCACGGAGTGCCGGACTTTCAGTTTATGGACCCGAACTATTTCAAGGACCAATTCGGTGTCGAAGGAAAGTCTGTATTGCTGACGTTCGGGCTTTTGTCCCCTAACAAGGGAATTGAGAACGTCATTCGAGCGTTGCCGGCAATTCTGGCCCGGCATCCAAATGTCGTTTATATCGTCTCCGGGGTGACGCATCCGCACATACGCCGTCGCGATGGCGAACGGTATCGCGAAGAGCTTCAGGCTTTGGCTGTCGAGCTTGGCGTTTCGTCGAACCTGATCCTGATCAATCGATTTGTAAGCGCGGAAGAACTGGTCGAGCATGTTGGGGCAGCGGATATCTACATCACGCCTTACCGGCAGGAAGCGCAGATTGTTTCCGGAACTCTCGCCATCGCGCTCGGAGCGGGGAAGGCAATCATCTCCACGCCTTACTGGCATGCGAAGGAATTATTAGCAGATAAAAGGGGCGTGCTCGTACCGTTTGAGAATCCCGGCGCAATCGCAAGCGCCGTTCTTCAACTGCTGGATAACGATGGAGAGCGGCATGCGATGCGCAAACGCGCCTACCTCCATTCACGCGAGACGATATGGCCCAAGACAGCGCGAAAGTATATGGCGAGTTTTCAGCGTGCTCGATTTGAGCGCACCGTGCAGCCAAAGGCAACGCAGAAGGACGATACCCCGGCAGGCGTTGTCGACTTCCTTCCAGCGCTGAACGCAGATCACATGCTGGCCCTCACCGACGATACCGGCATTCTGCAACATGCAATCTTCAGTATCCCGAATTCAAGCGAAGGCTACACGACCGATGACAACGCGCGTGCGCTGATTGTGTCCACGCTCATGGATGCAACTGCGGAGGATCTGGACGAACGATCGGCTCAAAACCTGTCTCATCGTTACCTGGCTTTCTTATGGCTTGCATTCAATACGGACACAGGGAGGTTCAGGAACTTCCTCGGCTACGACCGCCGCTGGCTTGAAGACGTTGGGTCGGATGATAGTCACGGCCGCGCACTGTGGTCGCTGGGAACGGTGCTTGGCGCTTCGCGGGATGCGGGTTTGAGAGGGGCGGCCGGTAGACTTTTCGAGGCTGCGGTCCCTGCAACGCTTGCCTTCACCAGCCCGCGTGCCTGGGCATTTTGCATTCTTGGAATGCAAGCCTACCTGGACTGGTTCCCTGGGGACCGAGTCATTCAGGCGGCCCGCAATACACTTGCCAATCGCCTCCTGGATATTTACGAGCGCAGTCAATCATCGACGTGGCGCTGGTTTGAAAAGAGTCTCTCTTATTCGAACGCGCGGTTATCGCAGGCGCTCATTCTGGCCGGATGGCGTAGCGACAACCAGAGGATGATCGAGGCCGGTATGGATTCTCTCAAGTGGCTGGTTGCGGAGCAGCATCGCGACGATGCGGAGACTTTTGTGCCGATTGGCTCCAATGGTTTTTTTATTGAAGGAAGTGAAAAGGCACGGTTCGATCAGCAGCCGATCGAGGCGTGCGCAACGGTCGCCGCGTGCCTTGAGGTGTACAGATTGACTGAAGAAGCCAATTGGCTCGATGAGGCTCAGCGTGTCTTCCGCTGGTTCCTTGGCAAAAACGATTTGCGGGTCCCGCTTTACGACGCATCGACGGGCGGATGCAGAGATGGTCTTCATCCCGATCGCATCAATGAAAATCAGGGAGCGGAATCCACGCTCTCGTTCCTGATGGCGCTGCTCGAAATGCAGAAGGCCAGGGTAACAAACGCACAACAACGGAACGCTGAAATGAGCACCGCCTCTTGAATCCCATTGAATCAACCGTATTAACGACAGAAAATGGTTGTTCTGAAACTCATGTGGAGACCCATACCGGGCTCCCTTTGTTTACGCGCTATGCGTGCAATCCAATTCTCACGCAAAACCACTGGCCCTATCCGATCAACAGCGTCTTCAATGCTGGCGCAGTGAAACTTGCCGACGGCGATACGCTGCTGCTGTGCCGCGTTGAAGACAGGCGAGGGCTGTCCCACCTGTGTGCCGCCCGTTCGGCAAATGGAATCGATAACTGGCGGATCGATGAGCAGCCGACGATGCCTGCCGATCCTAACAACTATCCGGAAGAGCTTTGGGGTATCGAAGATCCGCGCATCACCTACGTCCCGGAACTCGAGAAATACGCCGTCGCGTACACATCGTTTTCACGCGGCGGTCCGGGCGTCTCACTGGCCATGACGAAGGACTTCAAGACATTCGAGCGGTATGGCGTCATCGCGCAACCCGAGGACAAGGACGCGGCCCTGCTTCCCAGAAGAATGGGCGGGCTTTGGGCGCTGATCCATCGGCCCGTGGCTTCGGTGGGTGCACATATGTGGATCTCCTATTCGCCCGATCTGCGCCATTGGGGCGGTCACAAGATCATCCTGGAGGCGCGCCGCGGAGGATGGTGGGATGCGAACAAGATCGGTCTCTGCTCCCCGCCGATTGAGACAGAGCAGGGATGGCTGACCATCTATCATGGCGTCCGCCAAACGGCATCGGGAAGCATCTATCGCCTCGGCCTGGCACTCTTCGATCTGGAAAAGCCCGAGATATGTTTGCAGCGCGGAGACTCGTGGATGTTCGGCCCTGAGGCCTCATACGAACGGGGCGGAGACGTCAAGGATGTTGTGTTCCCTTGCGGGCAAACCATCGGCGACGACGGCGACACGATCAATCTCTATTACGGTGCTTCGGATTCATCGATAGCGTTGGCAACCGGCAGCATACGCGCATCGCTCGCCTGGCTGGATTCCAACTGCGGAGCAACCGAAGACAAGGCCCGTCAATGCGACCGGGGCCGGGGAGCAAGGATCGGGTGATATGAAATCTCCCAACCGATCCAATGCTGAGCTTTCTTGCTCAGACTCTGCAACACCTCCGAACTAGAGTTGGAATTACCTTGTGCGCCTCAGTGCGCGGAAAGAAGTGACGCTGCGCATGGGTAGAAAAAAGGTGAAACAGATGAAGAAGCTTATGACGTTCGTCGCCGTTCTCAGCATGACCAGCATCGCGTGGGCAGGATCGGGCCGCGAAGCAACCGACGACCGGCTCGAACATGCCGGCCGGGTCATACACGAAATCATGGCCGCGCCGGATCGCGGCATTCCGGAAGAAGTTCTGGAACATGCAAGATGCATTGCTGTTGTACCTCACATGCTCAAGGGCGGCTTCGTCTTCGGCGCCGAAAATGGCCGCGGTGTAGCTACCTGCCGCACATCGAACGGTTGGAGCGCACCGGCGTTCTTCACCATCACCGGTGGAAGCTGGGGATTGCAGATCGGTGTCGAAGGCGTCGACCTGGTCATGATCATCCAGAACGAAGACGGTATGCGTCACCTTATCAACAGCAACTTTGAGCTGGGCGGCGATGCTTCCGCAGCAGCCGGCCCGGTTGGACGCCATGCTTCTGCCGATACCGACTGGAAACTCAATACCGAAGTCCTCACCTACTCGCGCGCGAAGGGCCTCTTTGCCGGCCTCACGCTGACCGGCGCCGCAATTCGCCGCGATGACGATTCCACTGAAGCCACCTACGGCCACGACGTCTCCACGCGCCACATCCTGGAGGGCACCGAAGCGGTTCCGGCCTCCGCCCGATCATTCCTGGATGCGGTCATGAATGCAAAGGCGCAAGCCCTTGCCTCAAACTAGCGATTGGTTATGAATGCAGTGCGGGCACCTCAGGATGCTTTAGGCTCCCTGGGTGCCTGCAATGCAGAGAGAGGGTGTATATGCTTTGGACCATCTTTGTAATTTTATTGATTCTGTGGCTGCTGGGCTTCACACTCCACATCGGCGGTGGCCTCATCCACCTTCTGATCGTAATAGCCGTCATCGTCCTGATCGTCAACCTGGTTACCGGCAGGCGCGGCGGAGTCTTGTAACGGCGCATCGAACGGACAGGACTAGCACAAATTCACCGGGAATCCGACCTCGCGTTGAGGAAAGGACTCCCGGTTTGTTTTTTAATATTTAGGGACCAGAAACGTACCGCCGCCACAAAGGCCGAATCCCAATGACGAATTGCCATTTCCGCGCGATTCAGAGATACTAATCCTGGAGGCTGGAGGGCAGGTTCTCCGCAGCCAAATCCTCACAAATTATTGAGGGGAAAGGCGCTATCGTCTAGGGGTTAGGACGTGAGATTCTCAATCTTAAAACCCGGGTTCGATTCCCGGTAGCGCTACCACCAAAACATCCACAAAACATCCTAAATCCATATATTTCTTCACAAAGTCGTCCGAGAAGGTCCGGCCGCGTTTTTGACCGACCGGGACATCTGGGGGAACCTTTTGGGGAATCTGGGGTAGTTGCCCCCAGAGTGGTTCCCCAACCCTCCCCGGGAGGTGCCCCATGCCTCTGACCGAGCAGAAGATTAGGAGCTTTCGGCCGGAGCCCGGAAAAAAGCAGCGGCTGTTTGACGGGCGCGGCCTTTACCTCGAAATCTCCCCCACCGGTGGGACTTACTGGAGGTGGAAGTACCACTACGGGGGAAAGGAAAGACGCCTGGCAGTCGGAGTCTACCCGGACATCAAATTGAAGGATGCGCGTCAGCTCTGCGACGAAGCCCGCAAGCTTCTGAGCACCGGCGTGGACCCCGTCCTCCAGCGCAAGAAGGACAGGCTGATACAGGTGGAGCGTTCCGGGGAAACCTTTGAGAAGGTCGGCCGGGAATGGTATGCCAAGCAGGCCGAGGTCTGGGTACCGGCACATGCATCGCGCATTCTGAGTCGGTTGGAGCGAGATATTTTTCCGTTCCTTGGCGACCACCCTATCACCGAGATAAAGGCTCCTGAATTGGTCGCCGTCTTTCGCCGTATGGAGGCACGAGGAGTCCGGGAGACGGTTCATCGCGCCAGGCAAGATTGTGAAGCGATATTCAACTTCGCCATCTC
>JBELAI010000235.1:0-8885 GCA_049508975.1 Occallatibacter sp.
GCCCAGCGAAGGGCCTGCCACTCTGGAGAGAACTCTGCAAACGGGAAGAACGATGCTGCACTCGGATCATCGCTTGCATAGATGAGCAGCGCAATTGGCGGTTTCATGCCCGGCTCCGAAACGAAGGGAATCAGAGCGTCCGCTTCGGGCGGGCCTTCCACCAGGATGCAAGCAGGGTCCAGTGCATCGAGCGCCTGCCGCAACAACGCGGCGGAGCCCGGCCCGTGGTGCCTGATGCCCAACAGATGCAAACGTTCGTTCATTGCGGACTAGAGGACCTCGCGAATTGCACTGTAAAGATCGCTCCAGCCGTCGCGTGTCCGCACTACTGTTTCGAGATATTCCTGCAGCGCAATCGTATCCTGCACCGGGTCCTTCACGACCGCGCCGACCAGGTTGCTGGCCATGCTTTGCGCATCCATTTCTCCGTCGCCGAAGTGAGCTGCCGATGCCCAAGCGCTTACACCCACTGAAATTGCTTCAGCAGTCGAGAGCGATCCCGTCGATGTTTTCAGTTTTGTTTTGCCGTTGAGCGTTTTTCCTTCACGCAGCTCTCGAAAGAGAGTAACGATGCGAACAAGTTCCTGATCGGCGGGACGAATGGGCGGCAGGCTTAGGTTGGTTCCAATCTCGCGCACACGCTTCAACACAATTCCGGTCTCTTCTTCCAGCGTAGCCGGCGAAGGCAGCACTACGACGTTGAATCGCCGCTTGAGCGCGGAGGACAAGTCGTTGACGCCCTTGTCGCGGTTGTTCGCAGTCGCAATCACGTTGAATCCGCGCCGCGCTTCAATCGCTGTGTCGAGCTCGGGAATCGGAAGCGTCTTTTCAGATAGAACTGTGATTAGCGTGTCCTGCACATCCGAGCCCATGCGCGTCAGCTCTTCAAAACGTACCAGCGTTCCTTCTTCCATCGCGCGAGTCAGAGGCGTCTTCACCAGTGCTTCTTTTGAAGGCCCTTTGGCCAGCAGCAGTGCATAATTCCAGCTATAGCGAATCTGGTTTTCATCGGTTCCGGCAGTGCATTGAATCAGCCTTTGCGATGAGCCGGAGATTGCGGCCGCCAGGTGTTCCGAGACCCAGGATTTAGCAGTGCCGGGCAATCCCAGCAGAAGCAGCGCGCGGTCAGTTGCCAGGGTGGCAACAGCGGTTTCAATCAGCTTTCGCTTGCCAACATACTTTGCAGCAATCGGAGTTCCGTCCGCAGCTTTGCCGCCAAGAATATATGTCACCACGGCCTGCGGAGAAAGCTTCCAGCCCTCGGGCCGTGGGCGCTCATCGCGATGGGAAAGAGCCTTCAACTCTTCGGAATAAATCTCTTCAGCACTCTGACGAAGTCTTTCATTGCTCATGATGTCCAGTTTTCTCCAGTGAATCCAGAATGTCGAGCAGCGGCAGTGCGGTTTGAGTCAAGCCAGAATCAACGCTTGCCATCAACGCACGCAAGCGCCCGCGATGGGTCGATGGGCATAGGGCGGCGAGGATTTCCATCCACTCCGAGCCGAGTTTGTTCTCTTCCAAAACCTGCGTGAGCCATCGAAGCGAGCGCAGCACCGATTCGATGAGTTGCGGAGGCGCATGTCCTTCAAGAACGTGGTGCAACCAACTCCAGGCCGGCAGGGATGCGGGTGGTTTCCCGCCGTATGGCGCAATTAGAATTGAGGCCAGTTTCGAGCGCTCTTCAGCAGTCATCATGCCGACGTCGAAACCTCCGCACTGGCTCAGTTGCTCCCATGCGTCAGAGAGTTGACCTCTGGTGAGTTGTTCGAGCAAATCGAAGCGCCGGTCTTGTAGAGCCATCAGGGCAAGCGCCAGCGACAGGTTCGCATCCTTCTCCGCAGCTTCGATTACCTGTGCCTCTGTCAATTGAAGAGCACGCGCAAGTTCTTCGAAACTTACCTCGGCGAAGACCTCGCGCATCCACGCTTTCGCTTCATGCTCCTTCACAGTCGCGGGGATCTCGAGCGCCAGCGCTGCGCGCTTCTTCAGGAGGCCCGTCGTGGATCTTTGAATCCTTTCTACGCACGCGGCCAATGCCGGATGCTCGCCGCGCTTGCCTGTCAGCCGTGCAAGAAATCTCTGCGCGAGAGCGCGCACCCGTGGAGCACGATCCTTGCCGATGCTTTCAAGAAATGGCTGATCCCCATCGTTCAGACCGGTTTCCAACGCCATCAGAAGGCGCACACGTGTATCGGCGTTCTCCTGCGACCAGACCGCTTCGACCAGGGCCCGCGCCGCATGTGCATCCTGCCTTCGCCTCTCGGCGATGAAGCGCGCGCGCAGCCCCGGAGTACCCCTGGTCCACGAAGTCTCATCAATTTCTTCGGCGTCGAAGTAGCCTTGAGGCGCGGGATGAGAATCGTCCCGCTGTTGAGCCCATTGCTGAGCGGTCAGGCCGAGATGCTCGGAATTAGCGCGAACGAACGCATCCATTTTCGGCAGGTCGAAGGGATGCGGTCTTACTCTCGATTTGCCGAATGCCCATGCCAATGCCAGTGCCAGGTCATCTGAGGCTTTTCTGTTGTTCAGAAGCCGCAGCAATGGCCTGCGCATGCGATCGGCCATGATGGGCCTCTGGTCATGTACGACTGGCTCGACAGCAAAGTTAGGCGGAGCGATAGGATGTTCGAGGCGCAGTGCCTGTCCGGTCAAGCTCAGAGCAATAAGCGTGGCTTTGACTGCATCCTCCTGCGCCAACTCGGCAAGATCGCCACGAAAAGCAAGCGGCTGGCGGGCGGTGCCTGCTAGAAGCGCGGGATAGGCTTGAGCTCTCAGCGTTTTTGCATTCATGCGTTCACCCAGCGCCCAAGCTCCGTCTCCGCCCAGCAAAGTGTAAAGCGATAACCATCCCACAGCCCCACCGCATCGAGCTTCGCAAGACTTAGCAGCGGAGTGGCATCCGCAAACTGCGCAGGCCGCAAAGGGAGAGCTACGGGCGTTGATGATTCTTCGCTGTCCAAAAGAAAGAGCTGAGACTCATGTCGACGCACGCGCGCATTCTGGATGGTGAATGGCCACGTGCCGAGCCATGGCTGAACGCATAAGGCCCGCTCGTATAGTTTGTAAGCTTCTGCCAGACCTTGTTCCGGGACGTCCAATCGTGCGTCGCTGGCCTGCGCTCCGCTCAGGGATTGCGATATCTGCGCCCGCATCGGCATCGCCGATGGATAAAAAACCAGCTCGGCCTCTATTCGATCTCCCACACTGTACCCGCCCGAAGCGGCTCCGGTTGCCACCGGAACAAAATCGATAAGAACAGCAAACCGCGGGGCGTTCTCGGCTCCTTCCGGGAGCCGTTCAAGCCACAGCCATGTTTCGAGGCGCCGTAGCCGATCCGGTTGCACCTCGCTGAGCGCGGCCACCACACGCCATGCGCCTCGCACCCGGATGGCGCTCGCATCCGCCAGCAGAGCTTCGCGAGTCACTGGCCAGCCTATCGTCTGCCGGACATCCGCCTTGAGTCCAGCAGGGAGGGTTTCCTGACGCCGGTATGCCTCCGCCATGAGATGAATCAGACCCAGTTCTTCGAGAGCAGCAGCTGGCCTGGCTGACTCAGGCAAGCTGAATAAGCGTCCCGGCAGGCTCTCCAGGCGAGTCGCCAGCCCGGAGGCCTTTGCATCGACCATGCGTTGCGCAATCTGCCGGCACACCTGGGTGGATTGCGCCGCAAAGCCGGCCAGGCCCCGATCCACCTGGTCTGATATCCAAACATCCAAATCGTCAAGGCCATTCAAAATGGAAGCTTCGCGCTCCTGACGATTCCGTTCCCTCGCCGCCGCTGCACGTGCCTCGGCCTTGGGATCGGTTTGCACCTGCGACGAACTCGCTGATGTTGCCGCGATGGATGCTTTCGCGTTGGATTCTTTTGAATCATCCCCCGCGCCCGGTCCTCGCCGGCGAGATAGCCAGTCGCTCACCCATGTTGGTACAGGCGCAGCAACGAATACCTGCTTCCCTTCCGCCCGCATCCACATCAGCGCGAGCGAATGTTTGCATGGAAACTTGCGACTTGGGCAGGTGCACTTGTAGCCCGCATCGGTTTCTGAAACCACCACGCGATACGGCGTGGCTCCCGAGCCTTGACACTCGCCCCAGATGAGCCCCGCGTCATTCGACGCCACGGCTGGCCAACCGCTCGGCTTCAGCAGCTTCCGCGCCGCATCCAGTGAGGACTGGTCCGGTGCCAGAGCTTCCACTTTCTCCAAACTTAGAGCCATCACACTGCCTTAGGGAATACCTTACGCGATAGCTCACCCTATCAACCCGACCCGTGCTTAGGATAACTGGCACTTTAATTTCGGTAACTGTTGTTACATCTTGAAGTTGAATCCGTCTCTGAAGAAAAAACTTCCTGCATCACTTCAATATTCATTAAGAGGCAGTTGTAGATACTGACGAACGGTCTCAAGGGGCTCCGCCGGTCGCACTGAAAGATTTCTCTTGACAAAGTGTCATAAAGACACCATTATAGTGTCAGTAAGACACTAAAGAGGTGACAAGATGCTTCTCTCCTACGTGAAAATCCCAGCAACACACTACGCACTGCACTACCACCAGGGCTTGATCCGGCATGAGGGGCCGGGGCTGTCATTCTTCTACTACGCGCCAAGCGCAACCATTGTGTCTGTGCCTCTAGGCAGCACGGATGCACCGTTCGCGTTTCAAGAGAGCACCGCGGACTTCCAGACGGTGACGGTGCAGGGCCAGCTTACCTACCGTGTCGCCGATTCAAAGAAGGTGGCGGCGCTGCTCGACTTTAGCCTGGCCAAGAACGGGCAGTACCTTGCAGATGGGCCGGAGAAGTTACAGGAACGGCTGGTGAAGAGCGCGCAAGTGGCCGCCCGCGCAGTTACGCAACGGATGGCGTTGCGGGAGGTCCTGACCAGCGCGACGGCAATAGGAGCGGAGGTGGCGGATTCGTTGAAGAACTCCGAATTGACTGCCGGACTGGGGGTAGAGATTCTGGACCTGGCCGTTATTTCAGTGAAACCGACGCCGGAGATGGCCAAGGCCCTTGAGGCGGAAGCGCGGGAGGCACTGCAGCGCAAGTCCGATGAGGCGATTTACGCACGCAGAAATGCTGCCGTCGAACAGGAACGCCGAATCAAGGAGAGCGAGTTGAATACCGAGATCGCGGTAGAAGACAAGAAGCGCCAGATCCGCGAGGCACAGATGTCGGCGGATATCGCAATTGAAGAACAACGCGCTCAACTGGTTGATCAAAGAGTGGCCAACGAGCGCAAGGACGCCGACAGCCGGGCCTATGCGCTCGACAAGACGATCAAGGCGCTGGAGACTGTGGACTGGAAGAAGTTGATGCTGATTTCCTCCGGTGGATTCGATGCGCGCCAGATGATTGCGATGGCTTTCCAGGAGATGGCTGGAAATGCGCAGAAGATCGGCGAGTTGAACATCTCCCCTGACCTGCTGCAAGGGTTGATTGGAAAAGCGCGGAGCTGAATATGTTTGAGAAAGTCTTTGTGATTACGCGGAAGACGCGGCTTGCCGAGCTTGTCGAACGCTTCAACACGGTTGGACAAGCTCGGTTCTATATCGAGAGTGCCGGCGGGAATTTCGGGGAGTACGAGCAAGAAGACGCAATCTACCGGCGCGCGATGGAAATGACGCGACGGAGGCTGCCCTCCGATCTGAAGGTGCAGTTTCTGGATCGCTCTCTCGCTCCGACAGTCCTTTTCACTGAGAACGATCTGATCGTCACGCTGGGTCAGGACGGGCTGGTTGCGAATACTGCGAAGTATGTGAAAGGGCAACCGATCATTGCAGTCAATCCTGACCCGGACCGGTTTGACGGAGTGCTGCTGCCGTTTCTTCCGGGGCGAGTGGCGGAAGCAGTCGGTGCGCTGCTGAGCGGGAAAATGCGGATGCGAGAAGTGACGATGGCCGAGGCACGTTTTCAGGACGGCCAACGTATGTTGGCGTTCAACGATCTATTTCTGGGGGCCAGCAGTCATATTTCCGCACGCTACAAGATCACTCTGCAGGGGAAGTCCGAGCACCAATCGTCAAGTGGCGTTCTGGTTTCGACAGGTGCGGGCAGCACAGGCTGGATTTCGTCGGTGTTCAACATGACCCAGGGAATCGCCACGGCGATGGGCGGAAAGGCACCGCAGCCAATCCACATGCAATGGGAAGACCCACGGCTGTTCTTCGTGGCGCGGGAGCCGTTCATCAGCAAGCACTCCAGCGCAGGACTGGTGACAGGGTGGATTGCCGATGGCCAGGATCTTCTGCTTGAGTCCACGATGCCGTCGGGGGGATGTGTGTTCAGTGACGGAATCGAGGCGGATTCGATAGAGTTCAACTCAGGCGCTGTAGTACGGGTGCATCGAGCCAAGGAGCAGGCCAGACTGGTGCTTTCATGACGAAGCAGAGCATTCATCAACACGAGATTCAGGTCACCGTTGACATCGTCGTGTTCACGGTCGACGACCAGAAACTGAAGGTGCTGCTGATCCAAAGGGGCATTGCGCCGTTTAAAGGTCAATTTGCATTGCCCGGCGGCTTCGTGCTCGCCAACGAGACCCTCGATGCGGCGGCATTTCGTGAGCTTAGTGAAGAGACAGGAACGGAAAATCTCTACCTGGAGCAGCTTTACACGTTCGGCGATCCGAAGCGTGATCCTCGAGGGCGAGTAGTAACGGTGGCGTACTATGCACTCGCTCCTTCGGGGAAATCTCCGCTGCTTGCGGGGACGGACGCGGCGGCAGCCGGGTGGTTTCCTGTTGACGAATTGCCGGTAGTCGCCTTCGACCACGGCAAGATCATCGACTATGCCGTGAACAGGCTCAGAAATAAATTGGAATACACGAGCGTTGGCTTCGAGCTATTGCCGAAGAAATTCACTTTGACCAAGCTGCAAATGCTTCATGAGGCGATCTTGGGAAGATCGTTGGACAAGAGGAACTTTCGCCGGAAGATCCTCTCGACGGGCTTGTTAACTGGATCGAAAGAGATGGAGATCACCGGCCGAAAGCCAGCCCGGCTCTATTCATTTTGAAACCCAAAGTGAATCTGGTCGTTCCACAATGGAGAAACATATTTATCTATTGAGGGAAGAGCGTGGGCTCCGCGTCTGCAGCCTGATCCCGGAAGTTGCCGAGTCCAACGCCCACCAGACGGAATCTTTGCCTTGAATCGACGCCAACTCTTTCAAGTAAAGACAGAGCTATCCGCGTCAACTCTTCGCAAGTGGCTGGCGGCGATGAGGGCGTGTGGCTTCGGGTCAACAGGCGGAAGTCGGCCGTCTTCAATTTCAGGATTACGGTGTGGGCGATTCGTGATTCCTTGCGCGAGGCAAGCCATGCTTTTTCCGCAAGACGCCGGATCATGGGTTCAGTTTCAGTGAGCAGCACATCCTGCTCAAACGTGTCCTCGGCAGAGACCGACTTTGTAGGCCGGTTGGGCACGACGGGGTTCTCATCAATTCCGCGCGCGAGTTCGTACAGCCGGTTTCCATAGCGACCGAACAAGCTCTGCAACTCGTCGAGAGGGTGATTACGCAGTTCTCCGACCGTGCGCAATCCGAACTTCGCGAGCCTCTCTTCCGTGACCTTGCCAACTCCAGGAATGCGGCCAACAGGCAGCGGGGTCAGGAAGTCTTCAACCTCGGCCGGTTGGATGACAAAAAGCCCATTCGGCTTGCGCCAGTCGGAAGCGATCTTTGCAAGAAACTTGTTGGGAGCCACGCCAGCAGAGGCGGTCAGATTTAGCTCGTCCCGAATCTGTTGCCGGATGACGCTCGCCACTTTCGTCGCCGTGGCAAGGCCGGTCTTGTTCTCCGTAACATCGAGATATGCCTCGTCGAGTGACAGTGGCTCGATTAGATCCGTATGACGCAGGAGGATTTCGCGCACGGCACGCGAGACTGCGCGGTAACGCGTGAAGTCGGGTGGGACAAAAACGGCTGCTGGGCACAGACGCTGGGCATTCGTCGCCGCCATGGCCGAGCGCACCCCGAAGTGCCTAGCCTCGTAGGAGGCGGCGCAGACAACTGAGCGCTTTCCAAGCCATGCCACAACAACCGGCTTGCCGCGCAGCGCAGGACTGTCCCGCTGCTCAACAGAGGCGTAGAACGCATCCATGTCCACGTGAACAATCTTCCGTCCGCTCATCGCATATCTATAGTAGGCGGCTTTCGGTGGCACGCAGGCACGAGAATGGGCTCCTGCGATGTGAATGTGACTGGGATAGATTTTGGGTTGACACCGATGGTCGTTCCCAAGGAGTTCTGATCTGGAAAAGCGGTTTGGACTATTTAACATCAGGCGAGCATGATGAAGGGCACTCGAAACTGGTTGCGGAGAGGAGAATCGAACTCCTGGTCTCTCGATTATCGATCGAGTGCTTTGAACCAACTAAGCTACTCCGCAATGGAGCTGAAAAGCGGAATCGAACCGCTGACCTCCTGCATACCGGGCAGGCGCTCTTCCGTCTGAGCTATTTCGGCTTCGAACTTGGTGCGGACGGCAGGACTCGAACCTGCGATGAACTGGGTGTAGGCCAGCCGATTTAGCCGCTAATCTACGTCCGCAAACTTGGTGCGCATGGGCAGACTTGAACTGCCATCTCAAGCTTCGGAGGCTTGTGCTCTTTCCCTTGAACTACACGCGCAAAACAACTGTGGTCAACCCGCCCGGACTCGAACCGGGAATTATGCTTTAGGAGAGCATCGTGATTTCCAGTTTCACCACGGGTTGTTGGAGCAACCGGGGAGAGTTCAACTCCCATCATTCGACTTAGAAGGTCGATGCCTTGTGCGTTAGACGACGGTTGCATTGGTGGGTCCGGTGAGATTTGAACTCACGTCTCTTCGCTTAAAAGGCGAGTGCAGATATCCACTATGCGACGAACCCGAAATGGTGAGC
>JBELAI010000236.1:0-9555 GCA_049508975.1 Occallatibacter sp.
CCTCCGACAATGCGTTCACACAGTTTAGAGCGTACCGGACCTGCAAAAGCAACAAAATTCTACCGAGTCCGGAAACGGAAAGAACTTTCCAGCAACCAATGACTGTAAAAGTAGCCCCAGTAAGAAAGGCCCCATCAACCTTGGCACTAAGCAAACAGGTGCGCCCGGTGCGGGAAATCCGCACGCTGGGATCGCCCGACACCAACGCCGCTATGAACGCGAGACAGTGGTCTTCGAACCGATGCTTTCCGTCCGCGACAACGGCTCATAGCCGAATTCAGTTGACGGCGCACTCAGGCATGAAAGCAGTATCGTCTCGCTATCCATGTTGAACTACGTGAGACAATTCGATTATTTTTCAATGAAATCTTTGATTATGCTCGGCTGACCCGCCGTAGATAAGGGGTTGAAATTGTCGATGGCTTTTTAATTTTCTTCAAAGCTTATACCTGGGTTGCGAGGAGCCAGGATGCCGACATTCTTGCTGGAGCCGGCGAGTACCTCTACTGGAAAGTTCTGCTGATTTGAGCAAAATCGACTTCGTGAAGAAAGCGTTCCGCTTGCGCTGACAACGCCTCGTGAGTGGCGCTTTTCGAAAGGTCCGTTTGCAGACTCTCAACTCGGAATAGAATCGGAACCGCACGCATTCCGCGCATACTGAAATTCCTTGGACTTCTGAAGGCAACATGGATTCCATCATTGAGCTGGGAAGGTAAACAAGAGGAAGAAGTGCACATCACATCCCCTACAAAGCTGTCGGTGATTCCATCGCTATAGAATGCAGAGTCGAAGGAAACGACTCTCCCCAAGGCGGTGGTAAAGCTTCTGTTGGCGCGCAATTCAGGCCTTTCTCCGCGAGTGATCCAACTGCCGTGCACGCTGTGCCTGATCGGGAGCAACCACACGCCGAGGACGACCTCACCAGATCCAGGCGCTGCATAGGCGGCGGATTCCACCACGTTGGCGCCGTTCGATGTTTCCTGCCACGCCCGGTCCTGCTTGTACTCGCCGAGCTGCTTCGGCATAAGGTTCGAACGCGTTACGCTCGCTCCCGGCGAATCGAAACAGATCAGCTTTCAACTCGGCTTCAATGAACTCTCATTCTTCGATATCCAGAACTCGCCAACAATGGAAGCGACCCATTACACGGTTTGGATTGGAGGCAGCTCGCTTGCGGATCGCGAAGCTACATTCGAAGTGCTCTCTTCTCGTGAGTCAGATTTCCACTAATCCTCGGAGTCTCTCAAACAAGACAGGGCGCGTCTCTTGCGCCCTGTTTCTGGTCCCTGAGTTCGCCGCTTAGAAGCTGAATCGCGCCTGGAAGTCGATGGTTCTCGATCCGAGCGCCCCGGACGCCTGACCGAGATTCGAGCTTCCGATATTGGTCGAGATGGTAGACGGGTCGATATTCAACAGGTTAAATACGTTGAGCATGTTGGCCTTGATTTCGATCTTCGCGTTTTCGCCCAGGACCTTCATGTTGGGAAAACCGAAGCTCTTGGCAATGGTGATATCGACATCCCTGTATCCGGGGCCAGGAAAGGTGTTGCGATCGATTCCTGGCGGAGGGATGAAGTTGGTTGACGTCTGTCCGGGATTATTCGTGATGGCGTCGGCGTAGTTCGGAATTGCGAAGTAGTTATCGGAGAACTCATCGTTGTTCGCGTCTGTGACGGCGGTGCCTGGATTGGCGAAATTGCTTCCGGTCTTGAAGGCGTCGTTGTTGGTGCTGCTGCCGCCTCCGCCAAGATAGTGGGGACGCAGGTTCGTGTACTGGTAGCAGTTATTGCAGTAGATCGAGTTAGACCCTACATTAAAGACCGGAGTCCACCCATAGCCTGAATGAAGCGTCATGATGCCGCTGAGCGACCATCCACCGACAACCTTCTCGGCCCAGTTCTGGCTGCCGCGAAAGATAACCGGTTGCCAGACGCCGAACACCTTCAAGGATTTGTTGATATCGAAATCCGACCGGCCGTAGGAGTATGCGGGATGGTAAAGATAGGCGTCCTCAGAGTACGGGCCGGAGTTAGTATCCATGCTGTGGGCCCAGGTGAACTGCGCTTCGGCAGAGAAGGTATGGGAGAACTGGTGCTTAAGTCCGGCGAGCATCATGTGGTTGTTCGACGAACCGCTGCTGCCAAAAGTGCCGACGCCGTTGACAAGGGGATTCAGCGCAGCGCCTTGAATCACTCCCAGAGCGTTGGCGTTGTAGTTGTACAGGAGATGGCGGCCGACGCTGCCCGTATAGCCGACGTTCGCGATCAGCGAGTGACCCAGATCGTACTCAATGTCGAACGAAAAGTGTTCCGTGTACTGGGTGGGCATGTGTCCCGGCAAGGCGCTCAAGTTAGCGCTCCCTCCTGTCGGCAGACCGGCGGAATTAAACGTGGTTATCGTATTTGGGTTTGGCGGGTAACCGAAGATGCTGGTTGGGCTGCTCGATACCGCGTAATAGATATTGGGGTTGATCTGCGTGGGGCCTGAGCTCCCGCCTGGAACAGAGCTCGTTCCTGGCGGGTTGTTGTCGTCATTGTTGGCGTTTGCGATCTGCTCCTGGTTAAAGTTCAAACCGAAACCACCGCGAACAACCAGCTTGCTCTTGAACGAATCCGGACTCCAATTGAAGCCGAACTGCGGTCCGAAATTTAACTTTTGTGCTGTCCAGGCGCCTATACCTGTTCGTATGGTTATTCCTGTTAAGAGGCTGGCGCCGCTGCCGAACGAAAGCACACCCTGGTTGTTGTCCTTATCCGTAAGCGGCCCGAAGTAGGAGTAGCGCAGTCCGGCACTCAGGGTTAGGTGGGGACCTGCCTTCCAGTCATCCTGAAAGAAGATGCCGAACATATTCTCGCGATTGTCGTTGCGGAATCCTCCGGGAATGCCGGTGGTTGCCTGGAAAGGACCGCCTTCCGCCTCCGGGGCGTCGTTCATGAAGTCCCAGAGATTGTAGAAGGTGTAATTCGGCGCACCGATCGGATCGTTCAAATAGTAAAGCCGGGTTAAATCGAAGCCGAACTTCATCGTCTGCGCACGCAGAACCTTGGTCGCAACATCCTTGTAGCCGTAAGTCCATTGGTCAAGATGGTTAGGGGAACCCACGCTCAAGCTGCCGATGCTCACGCTCCCGATCTCGGTGACATAAGCCTGGGGCAGGCCAAACGGGGCCTGGGGGTTGCTGGCCAGTTCGTTGTAACGGTACCCTGCGGCATTGGCCCGGGCTTCATTAAGGAAGGTCGGCGAGAAGGTATGGTTCCAGATAACCGAGAAGGCATCGTTAATCTGCGAGTGATTGAAGAGGTCATAGCCCAGTCCGCCGTTGTAGTTCGTTTTGGTGGAGGGGGTCCAGTAAATTGCAAAGCTGGCGTGATCTTTACCGGTTACGTCGGCATCGAGACGCCCGTTGTACTGCTTGAAATCGGTGCTGGTCGGATTGCTGGTGCTGTAGTCGGCGATATCGGCGACATTCGAGAGTCCACTGCCGACGCCGGGGGTGTTGTTGCTGACATAGGTGAGGTCCTGCCTGCCCAGGCCCGTTGTGAGCGGAGAACCAATGTTCAGGCCCTGTCCCGCGATGGTAGTGCAGTTTACGCCCTCTTTGAGTCCGGCAGACGCACAGTTCGCAGAGGCAATTACTGTACCAAGAACGGCTGCCCCCTTGAAATTCAGATAGGTTGAGGCAATGCTGCCGGAGGGAGCCAACGGCGTCAGCGCCGAGGCCGCATAGAACCACCCTGTTCCCGTCGCAGGGGTGTTCTGATTTTGTCCCTCGTAATTGAA
This sequence comes from Occallatibacter sp., assembly GCA_049508975.1. Lineage (GTDB taxonomy): Bacteria > Acidobacteriota > Terriglobia > Terriglobales > Acidobacteriaceae > Telmatobacter. The sequence continues at coordinate 3,781 of JBELAI010000236.1, forward strand.
GAAAGCAAAAACCTTGTTTTTCCAAATCGGCCCACCCACACTGCCGCCGATCTGATTGTAACGGTCTGTATCTCTTTGCAGACCACGAGCCTCGGGCGTGAGTTTATTCCCCGACGCGTCGACGTCCGCGACCGAATTTGGGCCGTTCCAACGCTGGTACGCATTCAATCCTGGGCGAAAGGCCTGGATAAAGATGCTGCCGTGGATATCGTTGGTTCCGCTCTTCGATGTGATTTCGGTGATCGCACCCGAGAAGCGGCCATTTTCAGCGTCGTAGGCGTTGGTTACAATTTTGACGTTGCCGACCGAGTCCTCACTGGGAGTAAGGACCGTCGCTCCACCCCAAACGGCGCTCACCGTGCTGATACCGTCCACGGTGTAGCCGTTGTTTTCGAATTGCTGGCCATTGGTGTTCGCCGAGGCGCCATTCTCCGTGGAAAAAATACTGCTTGAATGCCCTAAATTGCCCCCGCCCCCGGAGGATGCTCCCGTTTGGGTACCGGGAGCCTGGAATCCGCCGCCCCCGCCACTCTGCGCTCCGTCGGACAGAACTCCCGGTGCCAGTTGAATGAGGCCGGTCACATCCCGCTGGAAAGTCGGCATATGCTGGATTTCATTTTCTGAGATAGTCCGGCCATTGTTTGCGGTTTCTGTATCCATCTCGGGCGCAGCTGAGGCATTTACCGTCACCGTCTCCGTTTCGGCGCCAATTTCCAGTACAACGCTCAGTGCGTTTTCCTGCTCCGGAATCAATTGAAGATCGTCGAGAACTTTTTTCTTGAAACCATCTCTGGTGACGACCAGGGTGAAGTGATCGGCGGGAAGGGCGTTGAAATTGAAGATACCTGCCGCGTTGCTCGTTCGAACCACCGTCTCGTTGGTCGACTTGTTCTTGAGCGTAAGGGTCGCTCCGGGAACCAATGCGCCCGTTGAGTCAGCCACAGTTCCCTGGATGGAGGTGCGGTATTGCGCTTCAATCGGTAAAACAGTCAGTAATGTCACCAAAACCGCCAGTGTTATTCCGGCAACCCTCATTGGCTTCATCCCACTTATCATCCAGCTTGCAAGGTTTGTAACGTTAAAGCTTCGCATTTCGGTCTCCTGAGATTGAATGTTGCTGCCCTGTACCACGGCCCTTGCTCGTTGGAATTTCGTGCGGACTGGAAGCAACCATCGGTCGACTTGCTCCGTCACGAGAACTGCGTTGGATTGTCACGATTGCGCCGTCAGTCCGGCTGTTCTAAATTGCTCACTCTGTTTCTTTTCGTGTGGCCTCTCATCTCGCCGGACCCTGTCTCGTTCAATGCGAAGACAGCTCCCTTGCCCACCGTGGCGTTCGTCCGCATCCAGGGTCAGCTGTAGGATTTCCTGGTTCACCTATGCAAATAGGCCAGGTTGTCAAAGCGCAGCGCCTCCCCATTGACCAGCAAGAAGGAGACCTGCGAGCTTGCGTCCCGCCAGCCAGTCCGCAAACGACGCAGTTCTCCTGGCTTGATGTTGAAAGTGACTTCTCGAACCTCGGGCGAACTTACAGTAACTGTCGCGTCGCTTTTTCCGTCGTTGTAGGCGTCGATTCCCACGAAGATAAAAGGCTCGAAGAATTTGAAGTCTGCACGCCGCTGATTCGGGTCTGACACCGCAAGCGTAAACGTTCCAAACTTGCCGAAGGGGGTGCCGATTTGCCAGTCGCCCGAACCCCAATCAATGACCCCACTCGGGTACCCGCCAACAAGAGCAGTTCCCGCGGCCAAGTGAGGATCGTCAAACGTGATGATCGAAGGCTGCTTGTTACCCGATTTACCCTGAATATCGACGTCTCGTGAAGTGATATGGCGAATCGTGAGCGCACGCGTCTTCTCGTCAAAAGAATAGCCTTCGCGCGCTAATTCATGCGCGCCATTAAAGTTTCGATCGATCTCCTTCCCGCCCACCGTAATCGATCCCGGAACAAAATCAAGGCGCAATACATCGGTTGAGGCCGCATCGAAGGTTGAGTAAGTCACACGACCCGCACCGTATGCGATCCTGGTCACGACGGAGCTCGAGCCGAGCAAATGCGACTCGTCCTCCGGAGCCCATTCCGGCACCGCCCAGAAGGCGTCCATCATTCGGCGCGGGCCGTCCGCAAACTCATCCGTGAACCACCACTGATTGCTAAAGGGCGCATGCGCATCTTTCGACAGGCCCTGGAAATAAGTAACCCAATTAAAGGTGCGATAAGCAGCTTGTTTGAACTCCACATCGCCTGTCTGCGCGTAGTAAAACGCTTCAACCGCAGCAAGACGCGCACTATGGCTATCGCAGCATTGGTTAGGAAGGTTGCAGCAGAACTGCTTTCCATCTCCCTGTTCGGTCGTAATCAACGCACCGTGGACAAGGTACTTGGGCCATTTGGGAGTCGTCTTGACCCACTCAATCAGCTTCCTCGCGTGCTCGCGCCACTGCGGGTCTAGTTCGGGATGCAGGAGAATATAGCGTGCAAGCTCAAGAGGAATAACCTGGTTCATATTGTCCATGCTGCCCGGAACATCTTCGAAGTAGCCCACCCACACATTGTTCTGCATGGGAAACTGCATCAGCCACATCCATGCTCCTTCACGCACCTTCTTGTATGAATCGACATTGCCCTGCTGCAGCCGGATCAATTCGTCAAATAGCATGATCGGCTCGACGACATTGGCGGAGTAGGGGAACATCTTCTCATTGCCATCTGCCTTGCCGTCGCGAGCGTAGCAGCGCAGAGGCCACGGCGAAAACTTATCGTCGCCAGGCTTGTAGTTCTTAACCAGCGCCTCGGCACAGCGAATGGCAGCTCGAAGATACCTGGTGTTGCCCGTCATTTCATAAAGCCGAAGATAAGCATAGCCGTCTTCTCCCACCACATGCGGCTCGATGAAGTCTTCCCCATGCTCGCTCCATCCCGTGTACCTCGGACTGCCCGGATTAGCCGATGGATAGGGCACTTGAGACCACGCATATCCTTCCGGTGTCAATCCGTTCTCCAATTCGTAGTCAACGAAGCTCTGCAGGAACTCAAGCGTATGCGGATCGCCCGTGTAGGGATAGAGTCGCTCAATGAATCCCGTCATCATCGCTCGCAGGTAGCCGGTCGAGTTAGCCCAGTGTTTGTCCGGCACTAACTCGAAGGTTGTACGGTCAAAGTCGAAGCAGCAAAAGTAGTAAGGCAGCCGCTGTCGGTTGTACTGGTCCCAAATAATTGTCCACTGCGAAAGAAAATAGGCCGAGTAGGAGTAACCAACGTTCTCCGGCATGGGCCACGGCAATAGCTTCTGCTCCGCGTCCAACTGTACGCGACGGCCCGCGATAGAGGGCGCTTCAACAGTTGAGACGACCGCGAATGGTTGCTGTCCACCGCTGGCGCCGAAAGTCAGCATCGAATGAACGGCGATCACCGCTGCTTGAATGAATCGTTTCATCGCGCACCACAAAAAGCGGTTTCCCCCCTCCGATTAGGATGCAGAATTGGATGCAGGTAGTTCAGCCCACCGCGTCGGATTCCGTCCGGAACATCCGATTGGGGTTGAACTGGGAACCAGTCCATCTTCCCTGTCAGCGCTATGCCCTGCAGTAGCGGTATGGGCATCTTTTCGGTGGTCGATATGCTACCGTATCTTTACGCCCCGGTATCCACAAGACGTTTGGCAGCTTCGCGGTCTTTGTTGCCAAAAGTCTGCGGATTGCTGATTTCAGGTGTGGGCGGTGAGGGGGCGGATGGGGATACAAGTGGCGCTGAATCACCGGACAGTGTACCAGTACGAAAAGGCGATATCTCTCGGTCCCCAGGTAATCCAGTTGCGTCCCGCACTGCACTGTCGAACGCCAATCCTCAGCTATTCCCTGGAAGTCTCTCCATCTGAACACATTCTTAACTGGCAACTGGACCCGCACAACAATCGGCAGGCACGCCTTCTCTTTTCCGGAAAAACAGATGAATTTCTGGTTGATGTGAACCTCGTCGCGGATCTATCTCCTTACAATCCGTTCGCATTCTTTCTTGAGCCGGGATTTGAGGAGTACCCATTCGCATACACGCCAGGGCTGGCGAAGGATCTTGAACCCTATCGATCCGTGGATCCGGCTGGACCGCTGCTTCATTCGTTTCTTGAAAGTTTTGTGGGACGGAAGAGCGGAACGATCGGTCTTCTGCTTGATTTGAATCGAAAGCTCCGAGTCGAGATTGGCTACTTGACGAGGCTGGCGCCCGGCGTCCAGACGTGCGAGGAAACTCTTGAAAAACGCTCCGGGTCGTGCCGGGATTCTGCTTGGCTGCTCGTCCAGTGTCTCCGAAATCTTGGCATCGCGGCAAGGTTTGTCTCGGGGTACCTAATTCAGTTGCAGTCAGACGATCTCGCGTCTGGAGGCCCTGATGCGGATTCGGCTGATTTGCATGCCTGGGCTGAGGCGTTCCTGCCTGGTGCGGGCTGGATTGGCATGGATCCGACCTCGGGCCTGCTCGCCGGCGAGGGCCATATCCCTCTGGTCTGCACGCCAACCGCTTCGCAGGCCGCACCCATTGGAGGCACTTCGGAGCCGGCCAAAGTAGAGTTTAGTTATTCCATGGAGATTCGCCGCTTGAACGACCCACGAAGGACCTCCAAGCCTTTCACCAACCAGGATTGGTTACGGATAACACACGTCGCGCATGGAGTCGACGAGGAACTGAAAGAACAGGATGTGCGCCTGACAATGGGAGGCGAGCCGACTTACGTAGGCATTGACGACCCCGAAAGCCCTCAATGGAATATCGATGCCGCCGGGTCGATGAAAAGAACCCGTGGTCTGGCGCTCATTCAGGGTCTTCGCGAGGGGATGGCTTCCGGCGGATTTCTCCACTACGGGCAAGGCAAATGGTACCCCGGCGAAGCCGTGCCGCGTTGGGCGCTGAGTTGCTATTGGCGTGTCGATGGCGTCCCTGTCTGGGAGGATATCGGCCTCATCGCGCGCGAAGATCGAGAGTACGGTTTCGGAGCGTCCGACGCTCTTCGCACCCGCCGGCTCCAGGTGAGTTCTGAAAATCTGCTACCCGCCTATAACCCGAACAGCGAAACGAGCGAGCCGGTCGGTTACATATTGCCCCTTCGCCGCCGGCAGCCGGAAGGACAACTGCGCTGGTCGAGCCAGTTGTGGTTCCCTCGGCCGGAACCCATGCTACTTTCGGTTGGCGATTCACCCATCGGCTTTCGTATTCCCACCGAATCCATCCCCTGGGTCGCCCCTGACGAGATTGAATACGAGTTAGATGCTGCGCCTTTCGAGAAATGGGTCAAGCTCCCGGCACACCCGGCGCGCCGCATGGATCTCTTCGCGATCGCATCGGCGCCGGATCCGCTGCCCGCTATCTTGCCTGCGTCGGATGAAGTGCCGGTGATGATTCGGCCGTCCCTATGCGTCCAGGCTCGGGAAGGCCGCCTGCATGTGTTCCTTCCCTATGCGCCGAAACTTGCGGACTATCTCGACTTGGTGAACGCGGTTGAAGATACCTGCCTGTGCCTGGAAGTCCCGGTTTGGGTAGAGGGTTACGCCCCGGCTCCCGATCCGCGGTTGCGGTCGTTCAGCGTCACACCGGACCCCGGCGTTTTGGAAGTAAACCTGCCGCCCGCGAGTAACTGGGACGAACTGGAACAGATCAATACTCTGCTCGACAGAGAAGCTCGCCGCAACAGGTTGACAGCTGAAAAATTCAACTACGATGGCGGTCGTGTAGCCACAGGCGGCGGCAACCACATCGTCATCGGCGGGGCGAACCTTCTGGAC
>JBELAI010000237.1:0-8785 GCA_049508975.1 Occallatibacter sp.
GTCGGCTTATACCTGAGTTCATTACCTCCCCAAGCCGCTGCTTATGAAAATCGGATTCGAGCAACGAGAGACTCGCCTTGGCTTGATCCAATGGATTGTGTGCGCCGTTCCGCAGTCACACACATGGCTGAAACTTGTGGCCTTCTTCGCCTTGTTTGTGGTTCTGCCCGGTCTTGCGCAGACATCGGCTCCCGGCCAGCTTGCCGACCAGTATGTTCGAACAGATTTCTCGGTTGAGAACGGCTTGCCAGACAATGTTGTCGATGCGATTGTTCAGACCGGCAATGGCGTGTTGTGGGTCGGGACACAGTCAGGCCTTGCTCGCTTTGATGGACGGGAATTTACGGCAATTGATTTGAGCGCGGGTGAGCCGACCCCGCAGGGCGCTGTGCATTCGCTCCTCGAGTCATCGCGTGGCGACCTCTGGGTTGGAACCGATGCGGGTGTGGTCCTCATTCCAAAAGCAGCTCTGGACCGATTCGATCATTCCCTGCTGATCTTTCATCACCTGGGTGGCGAGAGCAGTCAGGTCGTCGCGCTTGCGGAGACTCGCCGCGGAGACGTGTGGGCCGGATCGAACCACGGCCTATATCACTTCGACGGCCGCAGTTTTGTGCAGGTGACGGCGAATGACGGCGTGAGCCGAATTTCGGAAGCACTGAATGAGAATCTGCTGGTCATCGGCGGCAAGGAGTTTGTGGAATGGAATGGCCAACAGCTCATTCGACATCCTGGACTGGCAGCCAGCATGGGGATACATGACGAGGACATTTACCAGGCATTCCAGGACCGCAAGGGGACCATGTGGTATGGCACAAGGACGGGCCTTTTTCGTCGCGGTGAAACGGCTCAGCCGCCGCTGCAGCCATCGAATGTCGCAAACTCCGGAGTGTTTCGAATAGCGCAGGATCGCGACGGAGCGATATGGTTTTCGAGTCGTCTTGGATTGTTTCGCGTCAATGGGGACCAACTCGAATCGCCCGCCCCCGGTCTGAACCCACGGTCGTTCTGCTTCGACCGCGACGGCAATCTGTGGATCGGCACAAATGGAAACGGCCTGGTTCACCTGAGGCGCCGGGTGGTGCGAATGTTCACAACTGCCGATGGGCTGCCTGTGGACATTGCGATGGCGGTATTGCAGGCTCACGACGGCAAGCTCTGGGTGGGCGGCAATTGCGGCTTCTCTGAGTTCGATGGGACGCACTTCAAAATCTACACCGAGAAAGACGGCCTGCTCAATACCTGTGTCTGGTCCCTGGCCGAGGACCTGAATTACGACTTGTGGGTTGGCACATACGGCGGCGGTGTATTTCGGATGCATGAAGGGAAGTTCACTCAATACTCGACGCCGCAGGGCCTGGCAGGCCAGGTTGTGCAGCAAATCTCGGTCGCGCACGATGGTTCGCTCTGGATCGCCACGCAGGATGGACTGAGCCACATGCAGAACGGACATTTTCGGAACTATACAATCGCGGAAGGGCTCTCGAGTAATCAGATCTTAAGCGTTCATGAGGATCGCTCTGGAGCCTTATGGGTGGCGACACAGGCAGGAGTTAGCCGGCTTGCCGGGGAGCGGTTTGTGCCGTTCCCGTCGAACCCGTCGGGCGCCAAGCCTTTTACTGTCCGATTTGCGGAGGACTCTCAAGCCGACCTGTTTTCATTCGAATCTCCGCGAGGAATTAGTCTCATCTCGCAGGATACGCTCGTGAGCGCGAACGAGGACTTCATGGCTCTGGGTATGGTTGAATCGCCGGAACAGGATCTCTGGTTCAGTGGCAAGGCCGGGATTACTCGCGTCCGGCGCAACGACCTGATCAACGCCGCTTGGACTCGAGACGGTCCTCTCGATTACCAGACATTCGATCGCTCGGACGGGTTGGCTTCCATTCAATGCAGTGTCGGCAGACCAAACATTGTGCTCACAGCGGATGGGAAGTTGTGGGTTGCAACTGTCAAGGGCCTCGCAATGATCGATCTGGCGCACATGCCGCATGAGACGAGATCGCCAAAGTTGTTTGTCGGCTCAATTACGGTAGGCAGAGACAAGGCGCAGGCGGGATCGGAGTTAATTCTCCCGCCGGGAACGCATCATCTGGAGATGCACCTCGACGCTGTCGATCTTTCCTCTCCTGAGCAAGTACGCCTTCAGTACCGGATGGATGGCGTGGATTCTTTCTGGATTGACGCCGATAGATCGCGCACTGCGGTGTACTCGAACCTGCCGCACGGCAGGCACGCCTTCCATGTGCGTGCCAGCGCGAGCAATGGAGTGTGGGACCGAACCGGTATCGTATTTGACGTCACACAACAGCCGTATTTTTACCAGACAATCTGGTTTCGCGTGATCGCCTCCGCCGTAGTCATTCTTCTGATTTCGACGGTCTACCTTTTGCGTGTTCGGCAAATATTGGGCCTCGCACAGGTGCGTATGGAAGAACGAGTAGCGGAGCGGGAAAGGATTGCGCGCGATTTGCACGACACGCTGATGCAAGGGGTATTCGGCGCTTCGATGCAATTGGATCTCGCTGAGGACCACATTCCCGACGAGTCACCTGCGAAGCCGCTGGTCAAACATGCTATACAGACGATGAGTCAAGTTGCCGAAGAGGGGCGGGTGGCGCTTCGCGCCTTGCGCATGCAGGATCTTGCCAGCGGAGATCTGGCAATCTCTCTGTTACGCATACGACAGGAAGTGGCTGCGGATGAACGCATCAGCTTTCGCGTCATCGCTAATACCGTTACGCGGTCTCTCCGGCCACAGATCCGAGACGAAGTTTACCGAATTGGCCGCGAGGCGGTCATGAATGCCTTTATTCATGCGAAGGCAAACAGGATTGAAGTGGAGATCGAATATGCGGCAACATACCTGCGGGTTGTTGTTCGCGACGACGGTAGGGGCGTGGACCCCGAAGTGCTGCAATCTGGCCGCGAAGGACACTGGGGCTTATCGGGGATGCAGGAGCGTGCCGAGCAAATTGGCGCCATTCTCAAGCTCAGGAGCCGCATTGGCGCAGGCACCGAGGTGGAACTCAAGGTTCCCTCTGCGATCGCATTCGAGTACGGAGTTGGGAGTCGATTCCCGAAGTGGTTGTCGTGGCTTAGTAGAAACGCATTCGAAACAAAGACCAGGCACAATGGGAAGGAATGAAGGAACAATGAACACTCAGACACAAATCCGAGTCTTCTGCGTCGACGATCATCCCATCACCAGGGAGGGAATCAGCGCTGTCATTCGAAACGAAGCGGATATGCTACTTGTTGCAGAAGCCTCCAACGGCCGCGAGGCCATTGAGGCTTATCGGGTTCATCGGCCTGACGTGACACTGATGGATCTGAAGCTACCGGACATCAGCGGCATTGACGCGATGATTGCGATACGCACGGAATTCTCCGATGCGCGCGTGATTATCCTGACGACGTTCGAAGGCGATGCCGAGATTCAGCGCGCGCTGAATGCCGGAGCTCAAGGCTATTTGCTGAAAAGCTTGTCTCGAAGACAACTGCTCGATGTAATACGCAACGTGCATTGCGGCAGGAAGCAGATACCGGCCGACGTTGCTATCCATTTGGCGGAACATATGGGGAAAGAACCTCTAACCAAACGCGAAGTGGATGTGCTGGAGAAGATCGCTGAAGGAAAGCGAAACTCCGAAATCGCAACCCTCCTGTTCATTTCCGAAGAGACAGTCAAAGGACATATAAAGCACATCTTGGGAAAACTTGACGCGAGTGATCGCACGGAAGCGGTGGCGATCGGGATTCGAAGGGGCATCATCCACCTGTAAACAGGCAAGCCACAAAATGACTCGTTCGGGGGGTTCGCCGCAAGGCGATTTCGGTTAGCGTGTTGGCAAGCGCGTTCGCGCTCGTGGAGGACACGCTGCAGAGACTCTTTTCTACTTTTCCGGATGGGTTGCCTGGGGTTGGCCTCATTTTTCTGAGGTTTTTGCTAGGACTCAGCACGTTTTCTCAGGCGATTGGAATGCTAGGCAACACAAACGCGCCTGTCCATTTGGCGGTCGGCACTTTGTCGATGCTGCTTGCGATCACTGTGCTTATCGGCTTTCTCACACCGATCGGATGTGGGCTGATAACCATCGTCTATCTGACGATTGGTTCAGGTTCGCTGTTGGCGAGCAATGGACACAGCAACGCCCTCCCAGCTCTCGATTTTGCGGTGATCTCAGCCGCGCTGGTTTTGGTGGGTCCCGGCGCCTTTTCGCTGGATGCGAAGATGTTTGGCCGCCGTGAAATCCGCATCCCGCGCAAAAGGCCGTGACCAGACCAGGAAGACCAGAACAATCGGAATCCGTAGTGCAAGGAATCCGCCAGCAAACATGCCCATAATGCGCAACTCACATAAAGGCCACAGCCGCCGTCTCAATGCGCCGACGCCGTATCTCCACTCAGTGCGTGCTCGCTGTTGCGAGATGCAAATGGTGTTCGAGATATTCCTTTAGTGCGATCGCGTTGTTGTGTTCTGTGTCACGGGAGCTATAGAGGAGCGTCACTTCGCCCTTACGCGCTGCATCGAGAATCGGCTGAAGCGCATCCGGCCGGCTCTTCAGTTCGGCAAAGTAGCGCTTGCGGAATTCTTCCCAGCGCCCGGGGTCATGATGAAACCACTCGCGCAGTTCTGTGCTCGGCGCAACGTCCTTGATCCATTGAGCATTTGCGAGTGCAGATTTCTTTATGCCTCTCGGCCACAAGCGCTCAACCAGAAAATGAGATCCATCTTCATTACCCAATGGGTCGTACACCCGCTTAAGCTGGATAGCGCCAATCACTATTCCTCACCCCTCTCATGGGCAATTGTAGTTCTCTTTCGAACCTCATTTGAAACAAACGCTGCTTTCCCTTTGTAGCGCATGTGAATCTGCATCGAAATATCGAGACAAGTCTGTCGGCAAAGGCGCTAGGAACCTTGTGCCTTGTATTTGCGGCACTACCGGTGAAATCTAATCGAACCAGCGGGAGAAATTCGCTCAATGCTGCAAGGCTAAATAGTTCATGTCTCAGATTTTTCTTTGCCGCGGGCGCACCAGACTACTTCGAATGGGTTGATGCGATTTCTTCTGGCTTTCCCTGACTCGCTTTATTCTTCCATCTGAATTCCTTTGGGCCCGGCGATTTGCGGTTATCCCCCCATTGCCACTGATAGTTGCCACTGTAGTTGTCGGTCAACGTCTTCATGAAAGCAACGAGATCGTTTTCTTCCTCCACCGTGAGCTTCAGGTCGCCGAGTTGCCTCTTGTTGACATTGGTTGGACATTCGGCCGGCGGCCAGCAAGTGGTCTTTTCACCAGGATCACCGGGTGTGCAGGCCGGGAGAACGTCGCGCGTATTGTAAAAATGAACGACTTCCTTGAGGCTTTTGAAATAGCCATTGTGCATGTATGCCTTCACGAATTGCGGATTCGGTCGCATGTCGACATTGCGCAGCGTCGGCACTTGGAATTTCCCGTCAAATTTCGGAGCAAGCGCGATCCATTTGGAATTCGGGTTGAGTTGACCGCTCAGGCTTTTCAGCTTGCGCAGAAAGTATCCAACACCTTCATCCGTGTACGACGCCCCTTGCGGATTTGCACTGTAGCCACTCTTGTCAGGCGCTGCTTCGAAGTAGAATCGAACCGCGGGGTTCCCTGGCACTCCTAGATTGCTGGCGGTGAAATCGGTGAACAACGGTTCTTCACTGGGGCCGCCGTCGCGATGACATTCGTTGCATCGCGCCTTTCCCCGGAAAAGCGCATATCCCCTTGTTTCCTCCGTTGTGAACGCCGCTTTTCCCGCTTGCACGAAGTCATACTTCGAAGAGAACGGGCTTATTTCCGGCGAAGCTTCATACGCCGCCGCTGCAAGTCCGAAGCCGTCGTAAACGCGATCTGTGCGTTGGCGGTCCGCTGCGCTCAGATGCACGGGATATGGATCGCTGTCCAAGGGCGGGCCAGGCGTCGAGCAGACGCGCTCGACGTCCGTCGGCCACGCGATCGCAAACGAGTCGGCGCCCGACACCTGCTCGAACAGTTTGCGATAGGGAGCCTTCGACAGCCGGTAGGCCAGGCATGCCGAGTCGGGCAATCCCATTTCCACGGGATTCGTCGGTGGTCCCTGTGCTTGCTCGGCGCTGGGACTCTGCAAGCGGTAGCCGCTGGCGCGCATGTCCCAGAAATTCCCTCCTACAAAATCGCCCTGGAGCGAGTTGTAGTGTAGGACCGGCGCAAATGCCGCATACATATAACTCTGCGGCTTCCTTTGGCTAAATCGCGTTCTGACCGAGCCCGGATAAGAAACGGTAGACAGATTGAGGGACTGTATCGGGCCGGTGAAGCCAGTCTCCGGCGTATGGCAGAAACTACACGCCTCGTTCTCCTTGACCGAGAGGTGCTTATCGAACAGAAGCAGTTTGCCGAGAGTTCGAATCTGTCCCTCCCGGTCCAGCGTGGTTTCACTCATCCGCCGCAATGTGTCTTCCTCTGTCCGATCCATCTCTGCGCCGACTCGTGCAACTTCCTGTTCGAAATCCGACGGCATCTGTCCTTGTTGCGCTCGATCCATGGACGCCTTCTGAGCGCCCGAGGTTTCGATTCCGTTCAGCCGCATCGCGCAAAATACAGCCAGACCTAAACAACCAATAGCCAGCACTATTGCGCGGGCGGTGTCTGTCATTCGTGTCATCTGCGCTCCATGGTGGGTCTCATCCCATTTGGTCGTCCAAAGCGGTGAATTGCGACGGCAGCAGTTTTCGAGCGTCAGTTTAGTGCGTTGACGTTTCGGATTCGACGGCTGAGGCCGACGCGCCCTCGGTGTTGTTCAGGTCTTTGGTCAAGCCCTTCATTCCATCCCGGAGTCCCCGAAGCCCATCGCCCAGCCCTCTTCCTAGTTCGGGAAGTTTCTTGCCGCCGAACAAAACAATCGCTACTGCTGCGACGACCATGAGGTGTGTTGGCGTTAACATTTCTCCCATCTTTTTGTTCCTCCATAAAAACTTCTCGTTTCGGTTATCGTCGCTAGTGTGGATTGTCGGCGTGAGCCGGTCGGCTCCCAGTTCACGCCTGTTTCGATAGAGCTGACCGCTAGATAACTTCCAGCTTCTCGGCAGGGATTGTGAGAGCCAGTTCCTTATCGATGTTCAAGTGTGCCTTGAGCATCTCGCTGGGTACACGCCGTAGCCACTGGTTCAAAGAGACGTCCATGAACTCTTCCGCAGCGAATGTCTCGAGGAAGATCAGATCCGTATCTCCAGTGTTCTCGATATAATGCGGCGCGCTTGAGGGAATGTAGCCAATATCGTTCGCGTTGAAGTCCATTGTGCGTGCATTGTCCACTGGATAGAAAACAGTCATCCGTGCCTTGCCCGCGATGTAAAACTGCCATTCGCTGGCGTGGGGATGCCAGTGGAGCTCGCGCATGCCCCCGGGTTTCACCGTGACCAGCGCCGCGGCGATGTGCTTTGAGACCGGGAAATTGCGCGAGTCCACGATACGCACAGACCCGCCCTTGCTAGTCTTCGTTGGCTCCATGGATTTCAAGTGGAAAGTGTACTGGTACTGCGCGGCCACCTTTTCACCACCGATTTCGGCTTTGTCCTGTTCCAGAGAGCCGGGCTCTGTGCCAAGAAAAATGTAGAGCGGAGCGCCCGGAGTCTTCGAGAAGACGCTAGCGTCGAGGCCCGTATTCTTCGCCAGTACTTCCGGCGGCGTGTGAGCGATCCACTCGGACAGGAGCATGGTGCCATCTTCTGAAAACAGGCCTTGGTTAAATACCAATAGAAACTCCGTGCCGTCGGGGCCAAGTCCCTGGATCGAGTGAGGGAAACCGGCGGGGAAGATCCACAGATCGCCCTCTTCAACGTCGCCAATGAACATGGTGCCGTCAGGATTCATGACCGTGACGCGGGCGTTGCCATAGAGAACATAGGCCCATTCGTCCGCGGTATGCCAGTGCATCTCGCGATAGCTCCCGGCAGTCAAGCGCATGTTTACGCCGGCTATATCTTTCGACGATGGGAGTTCACGTTGGGTGACTTCGTGCGTCCAGCCGCCCTCTTCAACACGCCTCTTGACTAGGTCGAACGAGTACCAGACCGGCCCTACATCGCCATGGTCGGTTGGTGGAGGGTTATTGGAGTTAGGATTCTCGCCAAGAAGCGTCTTGTTCTCCTGGCCCGGATCGCTTGAAGAGTGGTCGTGCTCTGCTTTCTGTGTGCTGGCTTTTTCTTGTGCGTTCGCCGCAAGCCCGGTGAGGGCGGCACTCGCGAGAGCTACCGAACTCAGACTCAGAAAGTTTCTTCGCGTAGGGTGTTCAAGCATTGATCTTTCTCTCATTCGATCGCTCATCGTCGTAACCTCGAGTTCTATGAATGGATGGTTGTTGAAGCTCACCCTAGCCCGGTGCTGTTTCCCTTGCCCCGGTATCCGCGAGCTGTGAGTTCCTTCAGACTGGAACAGACGGGAGTCTCACAGCTGCTCTATCCGGTTCATAAATGCACTCAGATAGACCCGAGTATTCCGAGCATATCGACGATACCGACGACTGCCAATCATCTTTTTGTATGCCCAGGGGAAGCACAAAAGAGAACGGAAACGTCGCGCCGAACAATCCCCCGAGGTCCAAACCGCTCATGGGCACTTGCAAACTCGTCTGGCATGTTGCACGCAGGCAACACAACGATAGTGCCAGCAGGAATAACAGGAGTGGGGATGTGCGGCTGGACATTGAAGGAATCCGATGTGACGGGGTTGCTGGGGCGAGACTGGGAAAGCAGGGCCTCGCACTTCTGTTCAGG
>JBELAI010000238.1:0-8624 GCA_049508975.1 Occallatibacter sp.
CGGATACACAGTGGGCGGAATTGCCGAGTATGACGATCGCGCATGGAGCATCCGCTATGGAATCCTCGCCATGCCTACGGTGGCCAACGGCATCGATATGGATTGGGCATTCAGCCGTGCCCACGGCCAGAATGGCGAGTTCGAATTGCGCCACAGCCTGGTTAAGGATCGCAAGGGTGTAACTCGTCTGCTGTTCTATGGCAACCGCGCCCATATGGGGACCTATCGCGAGGCAATCGAGGATTTCCTTAGCGGTGCCGACACCGCGAAATACGGCATTACCGTGCCGTCAATCGTCCTCCACCGGCATTTCAGCGCCCTGAAATACGGCTTCGGCTACAACACAGAGCAGGAAGTGACTGAGAACCTGCGCGTCTTTGGCCGCTTCGGTTGGAACGAGGGCCAGCACGAATCATTCGCATACACCGAGGTCGATCAGACCGTCGAGCTGGGCGCCGACTATACTGGAACCCGCTGGCATCGCCCCGTGGACAAGGTTGCCATTGCATTTGTGTCGAATGCCATCAAGGCAGACCACCAGGAGTACCTGAAGCTAGGTGGCCTGGGCTTTCTGCTCGGCGACGGCGACCTTAACTACGGCCGCGAAAACATTGTGGAGAGCTATTACACATGGCATTTCTGGCGTGGGATGAGTTACTCGCTCGATGTGCAGCATATCGATAATCCCGGTTACAACCGCGACCGTGGGCCGGCGTGGGTCGGATCTGTCCGCGCGCATGTGGATTTTTAGAAACAGGGAATAGAGAATAGGGTACAGCCGGGTGCTGGGAGACCAATCACCAACCAAGCCCTCGGCTTACTTGCTCGCCGGCGCCTGCTCTTTCGTCTCCGCAGGCAACGCCACGATCACTTCATTCGGCTTGGCATAGTGCAGCTTCTCACGCGCCTCGTGCTCGATCGCGTCCGGGTCCGATTTCAGCCGCTCCACATGCTCGCGCAGGCGCGCGTTTTCCTGATCCAATCGCTGAATCTCTTTTTGCAACTGCTGGTCTTCCGCCCGCTTCTGATGCCACACCGTTAGCCCGTTCTTGCCATTTACCACGTGCCACATCAGCAGCAGTGCCAGCCCCACGGCCACAACCGTACCCGCCGGCCGCCACGCCCGCTGCATCCAGTCCCACACCCGCTTGTCGAACGGAACGGCAATCGTCTCAGCCGTCCCTTTTTCGCCCTGCGCCTGCTCGTTCGCCATTCCAGCCTCAATCCAAAGACCTTGTTCGACCTCAGGGGCTAAAGCCCGGGTTCTTTTCAGTCACTTGCGGCACGACTGAAGTCATACCCTGACACAGTACGCTGCCGGTTCCCAGTCCCTGAGTCCTCGTCCGCTAGTGCCTAACCCCCGGTTTCCCAGTCCCTAACCCTGACCTCTGATCCCTGCATTTACGACAGCACAAACTTCTCCGCGGCCGCTTTCAATGCTTCCATGTCCTGTTCATTGCGCGCTTCCGTGTAGGCGCGCACTACCGGCTCGGTGCCGCTCAGCCGATAGCAAACCCACGACCCGTCTTCGAGAATCACCTTCAGACCGTCGGTCCTGACCACCGCGCTTACCTTGCGCCCCCCCAACTCGGTGGGATCGGCCTTCATCTTCTCAGTGAACGCGGCCTTCACCTCCGGGGTCAAGTGGAAGTTCTCCCGAACCGGATAGAAGGAACCAACCTTGGCAAACAGCTCCCGCAACTGCAGGCCCAGGCTCTTGCCGCGTACCGCCACCATCTCGGCGACAAGCAGGCCGGCAATCACTCCGTCTTTTTCTGGAACGTGGCCGCGAATCGTCAGCCCCGCCGACTCCTCGCCGCCAATCGCAATCTTGTCCGCAATAATCAGTTCGCCAATGTACTTGAAGCCGACCGGCGTCTCAAAGAGCGGGACTTTGTGGTAATCCGCCAGCGCATTGATCAAATTGGTAGTGGCCACGCTCTTGGCCACGCCATTCTTCCAGCCGCGCGTCTCGACCAGGTAGTCGAACAGCAAGGCGATTACGTAGTTGGGTTGGATGAATGTCCCGTCGCCGTCCACGATGCCGAACCGGTCCGCGTCGCCATCGGTCGCCAAGCCCAGCGCGGCGCCAATCTCCTTCATCTTTTTCTTGCAGTCGCCCAACAGCTCGTCGGACGGCTCTGGCGCGTGCCCGCCAAACAGAACATCGCGAAAATCGTGAACGGTCTCCACAGCCACGCCGGCTTGCCGCAGCAGGTCGGACATGTAGCCGCGGCCCGCGCCCCAGAATGGGTCATAGACCACCTTGATTCCCGACTTGGCAATCGCCTTCAAGTCCACCAATTCATCCAGCCGCTTCAGGAACGCCGGCTTCACATCGGCTGTCTCAAATCCCCCCGCGGGAGCGCTTGCCTGCGGAATTGCCGTGCCGGTAGTTTGCAGCGAGACGATCGCGGCCTCAATCTGTTTAGTTACCTCCGGTAGCGCCGGTGCTCCGTCGTGCGTGGAGAATTTGATCCCGTTGTACTCGGGAGGATTGTGCGAAGCGGTAAAGTTGATAGCTCCCGAGGTCTTCAGTTCCCGCACCGCATAGGCGATGGCCGGGGTGGGCGCGGCGTCGGGAATCACAATCGGGGTTACTCCAGCGCCGGCCAGCACGCGGGCCGCTATGTCCACAAAGCTCTCGCCCAGAAAGCGCGGATCGCGACCCACCAGAACGCGATGGGGCTTGGGCTGCGTTTCCACATAGGCGGCAATCCCCGCCACCGCTAGGCGGATATTGGCCACGGTAAACTCGTCCGCTACAATCGACCTCCACCCGGAGGTGCCAAACTTGATCGCTGTCGTCATCGTTCTCTCTCCACCTGCGCCGCATTGCGGCGGACCGCAATGATCATACTGCATTTGGTCAGATGCGCTCAGCAAGTTCAAGAAGATACAACCGACCCGCAACGCCGGTTTCACTCATCGGCACAAATCAGCTTTCCCCATGAATTCTTTCATTCTGAGCAGCCCAGGTGGGGATTCCATCTTGACTCGCCGAGACCTGTCCGCGAAGATACTCAAGTGCCCGACACAGTCCATTGCAATACGCACGGAGAAACCCAAAAGACTTATGTTTGCGTCCACCTGACCGACGAATCCGAGTCAGGTCTTGGGTTTAACCGTCGCAAGCCCTCCAAGAGAAATCCGTTCCCAGACGCATGGTGCGATAACTGCGAAATCATTTGCGCCGCTCACAAAGGTTGGAGTGATGAGGCTCAGAAGCTGACCAAGATCACTCTCCTTTGTTCCGGCTGTTATGAACGCGCCCGCATTCGAAATACGCGACCCTCTGTGACCCTCGACGACCTTGCCAATCTGCGCTGGCAATGCGGCAGTTGCGATGAATGGCACACTGGCCCATTACTGGACCTTAGCTTTTCCCAGCCCTTTTACTGGAGCAACAAGCAGGAGAATGGAAAGCGCTGGCCACTCCTTCCATCAGGAGACCTCGAGATGACTAGCAACTCGTTTCTCGACAAAGATTACTGCGCAATCGACAATGAGTATTTCTTCGTCCGCGGTCTTCTTTACCTGCCCATCATCGGTGCCGCGGAGACGTTCCGCTGGGGCGTTTGGGGTTCACTCAGCCGCGAGAACTTTGAGAAGCTCCTCAAAATGGAAGCTGACATCGAGCGCGCCGAGTCACCGTCAATGTTTTCATGGCTGAGCACAAAGATTCCTGATTACCCCGATACCCTCAGCTTGAAAATGCACGCCCATATCCAGGAACCAGGCTCGCGTCCGCATTTCATGCTTGAACCCTGCGATCATCCCCTGGCGCAGGAATATCACCACGGCATCACACCCGAGCGTGTCAAAGAAATCATGCTCCGTCGCCTTCCCGCTACGGAGCAATAGCTGGTTCCTGGCCCC
Source organism: Occallatibacter sp. (assembly GCA_049508975.1). Classification (GTDB taxonomy): domain Bacteria; phylum Acidobacteriota; class Terriglobia; order Terriglobales; family Acidobacteriaceae; genus Telmatobacter. Next base: position 3,880 of record JBELAI010000238.1, read on the forward strand.
TCATATAGTGACAATGCGATTTTGTAACTAATCCTCAGATTCCGGGGTGCCGATGCAACTTTTGAGACCCGGAACCGCCGCATCTCAAACCTTGACCAAGGGTGTCCAATGGAGTACAAATTGATACACAGAGATGGCGACCATGTTTGAAGACATGATGAATGGACTGGACGAGGTTGATGCCTTTCTGGCCGGGGGGAAAGCTGGCTACCAAGTAAATTTACCCGCCGAAGTCGATGTGAAGGGTATCAGAAAACGCCTCAAAATGACGCAGGCCCGCTTTTCTTCGACTTTCGGATTCAGCCTGGATGCGGTAAAGCACTGGGAGGGCGGAAGACGGACTCCTGAGTCTTCAGCGAGGGCCTTCCTTATCGTGATCGCCAGAAACCCGAGTGCAGTGATTGAAGCATTGCATCCGCAACTCCAGCGTCGAAATTCCAAGTGATGCCCGACGCACCGCCAGTCCGCATCGTTCTTACCACTTGCGCCAGCCCCGGCGAAGCATCGCGACTGGCCCGCACGCTGGTCGAAGAACGCTTTGTCGCCTGTGCAACCCTCATTCCCGCAGTCCAGTCCATCTATCACTGGCAAGGGGAGGTCGAGTTCGCCACCGAGACCCTGCTCCTGCTTAAGACCGGCCCTGCGCAGCTGGCCGCACTTGAATCCCGCCTCCGCGAGCTGCACAGCTACCAGACTCCGGAGTTCGTTGTCCTCGGGGTGGAAGCCGCCAGCCAGCCGTACATCGACTGGCTGACCTCCAGCCTTCGCCAGCCCGAACCCGGTTCCTGAAACCGCCCCGTCTGGTATCCTGCCCCTTAGCGGTAATCCAGTTGTTGTCCGTCCCAGACGGCTGACAGAGTGAGGCGCTTTGCGTCCAAAAGTCACCCTGTGCAGTACGTGTTGAGGGCACGGCTACTGGAGAACCGCAATTTGGTGCTATGCGCTGGATGATGATTGCTCTTCTCGGTTCTCTTGCGGCCCTCCTTTTAGCCGCCGCCGGAGTGGCGCGTCACATCTGGCTGCAGCGATCACGGCTCCACAGCAATCCCGGCGCAGGACTGGTTTTAAACAAGGCCCACAAAGAGGCTGCTGATTCGGTCGAGGAAATTGACCAGGAAATTTGAACTCTGAAGGAGTTCCAGTGAACCAAGAATTCAAAGAATTATCTATTCAGATGCCCCCCACGACGGTTGTCGCAGTCGCTCCCGCCCACGTTTCAACCTGGTTGCGTTCCGCCGGCATCGTTCTGGCCGGAAGCGCCCTGGTCGCCGTCTGCGCCCACCTTGCCGTGCCGCTCTTCTTCACGCCGGTACCGCTCTCCTTGGCGCCTTTCGCCGTGCTGGTGCTCGGACTGCTTCTCAGCCCGCGCCTGGCCGCACTCACCCTTGCCACCTACCTGGTTGAAGGAGCGATTGGGCTGCCCGTCTTCTCGCCCACGCCTGCCGTTCCTGGGCTCGCACATCTCCTCGGGCCTACAGGCGGATATCTGCTTTCCTATCCGCTGGCCGCGGGCTTGATCGCCCTTATGATTCGTAGGGCGAGCCGCGGTTTCGCGCCTGCTTTCCTCAGCGCAGCAGCCGGCAGCTTTGTTATTCTTCTTTGCGGCGCTCTTTGGCTCGCCGTGCTCACCCACGCCTCAATATCGTCTACATTGACGGTGGCCGTAATACCCTTCGTGCCCGGAGACGCGCTGAAGGTTGCTGCCGCCGCCGGAATAGCCACCGGTTGGGTTCGTCTGCGACGCCGTACCGTTTAGCCCGACATTCGCCTCTCCGCATCTGAATGAAATTGCTCCACCTTTCCCGAAAGGATAGTTGCCAACCGTGAGTACACAGATATCCGGTGTTGCCGCCCCCGCTTTGATAGATATTTCCATCGCACATAGTCCCGACTCCGACGACGCATTCATGTTCTACGGCCTGGCCACCAACAAAGTCCGCGTCCCCGGCTATCGCTTCAATCACACCCTCTGCGACATCGAGACCCTCAACCGCCGCGCCCGCGAAGAAGCCTTCTACGACGTCACAGCCATCAGCTTCCACGCCTATCCCTACCTGCAGGACAACTATGCCCTGATGAACTGCGGCGGCAGCGTGGGCGAGGGCTACGGCCCCATGATCGTTTCCCTCAAGCCGCTGGCCACCGATGACCTGCGCAAAATCAAGATCGCCGTCCCCGGCACACTCACCACCGCCTACCTGGCGCTCAAGATCTTCAATCCGGCTTTGGAGACCGTAACCGTCCCCTTCGACCAGATCATCCCTGAGATTCTGGCCGGCAACTTCGACGCCGGCCTGATTATCCACGAAGGCCAGCTCACGTACTCTTCAAATGGCCTCTACAAGGTGCTCGATCTGGGCGCCTGGTGGCGCGAAACCACCGGTCTGGTGCTGCCCCTCGGCGGCAATGCGATTCGCCGCTCCCTGGGGCCCGCCACGCTCCGCATTGTGACCAAGGCTGTGCGCGACAGCATTCAGCATGCGCTGGACAATCGCGAGGCGGCACTCGACTACGCCATGCAGTTCGCCCGCGATCTGGATGCCCGCCTGGCCAACCGCTTCGTCAGCATGTATGTGAACGATCGCACCCTCGACTACGGCCCCGACGGCCGCAAGGCTATCCAAAAGCTCCTCGAACTTGGCCACGAACGCGGCATCATCCCCATCGCCCCGAGAGTCGAATTCGTCGACTAAGGCGAGGCGGTTTTATTCGCTCCTGCTGCGATTCCCCAATTGACTGAGGGCGCCCCATCCTCGCCGCGTTCTTGTTTTTGTGGCTAGGGTGGGCTGCCACGATTCTTGGGCTAGCCAATCCGGAACAGGTCCGCTTCGCCGAAATTCATCATTTAAGAGAGTTTCCGTTCTCCGATTCATTACCTTCGGCATCCGATTCCTATGGGAAAGTCATTAAGAATCCTTCACAATTTCTAACCGCAGCCGATGCATCCATTTACAGAGGTTTCCTGGATGCTAGACAAAGCCCCGACTGCCTTCCTGCTTGCCTCGCCCGATCCTGCCATCCTGTCCGCCCTAGAACCCATCCTGCTCACGACTGGCGCCACCGTTGAAGTCGTTTTGACTCTGGAGGCTGCGATGGACCGCATAGCCGCCGCCCAGATCCAAACGATTGCCCTGCTCGACGCAAACCTGCCCGGCATGGACCCGCGCATGAACATCGACCGCGTGTTGGCCGCAGCCCGTGTCGATGAAAATGCCAGGAGTCTTTCGATTGTCCTGATTTCGGACACAGTTACTCAGAATTGGATTGACCGCCTCGCCGAAGGTGTCATTGACGACCTGATCCTCCGCACGTCGGAGATTCCGTATTGGCGCATCCGCATTGAGATGTTATTGCGTAATCGCCAGAATGCGGACGAGCTCGAGACCCTGCGCGAAGCGCAACTCATGAATCGCCAGATGGATCGTCTGACCGGCGTCTACAACCGTGAAGCCATCCTTGCCATGCTCTTCCGTGAGACCGATCGGGTGCAGCGCATGAACAGCGCGCTCAGCCTGGTCCTGCTTGACATTGACGACTTTGGCCATTGGAACTCGCGCCTTGGCAACGAAGCCTGCGACGACCTGCTCTGCCAGGTGGCCGGCCGCATCACCCGCCTGCTGCGCAGCTACGACCAACTGGGCCGCCCCGGTATGGATGAGTTCCTGCTGGTTCTTCCCGGCTGCAGCGCGGAAAACGCCCAGATGCTTGCGGAGCGGATTCGGGTAGACGTGTTTTGCACCCCGTTCCACACAGGTAGCGATGTCATCCGGCTTTCGGCCTGCTTTGGAATTGCCGCGAGCCATGGCCGTTCGCCCATCGTGGTATTGCGCGAGGCGGAACAGGCGCTGCAATGGGGCCGCGCCGCCGGTCCCGAATCGATCCAGACGTTCGGCGACTGCCCCCAACCATCCGACGCCCCGGTAAGCTTTCTCTCCTCATCATCAGACGACGAGTTGTTGGCCTGGTAGGCCGCCGCGGCGCAGGATGTTTTTCCGGAGCTTTCCATAGCCTCCATAAATCCCAATCCCGGCCAGCGCAAACACCATGGGAAAACACTCCAATGTATAACGCGCCTCAGGAGCTTCGATCGTGGTGAGCAGGGCACTGCGCAGCAGCAGGTAAGTCACCATCCACGGCCAGTACTTTGGCCGGAAGCACAATCCCACCAGGGCAAGCAGCAGATACGCCGCATTCAACCCCGCGTAGGCCCAGCTGAATCGAGTCTCGGAATAGTGGTGCGAATATACCCACCAGTCGAGGTCGATGTTGAGGTTTTCGACGCGCGGACGGAGCCACATGTCCGCCATGCGGCCAAGAGGCAGCCACACATAGTACCGCAGCGGATGGGCCTTTACCCGCTCCTCGGCCAAGCGCGTAAATCCCGCGTCGATTTCCGGCGACAGATCCTGCCCGTTGTCGTTGTATGCGGCAACAAGGGCTTGCGTCTTGGCGTATTGCTCCGGTGAGTCGAAGGCGCGCGCTGGGAGCTTCGTCAAATCGAATGGACCGTTGGGCACATTCCAGTAAATGTCGTAGGTGGAAACAAAATCCAGGCACCAGGTTTTCATCCATCGCTGCCAGCCGGGATTGGTAGCCTCACCAGGATCGGTCGCATAGCGCGGCGCAAGCGGCATAAACACATGGAAGACCCGCCAATTTCGCGCCGTCCACACTCCAAACGGAATCAGCGCCAGGAGAACGCAAAGCAGGCTCATCCGCACCAGCCGCAGCCGTGTGGGCCGTGC
>JBELAI010000239.1:0-8580 GCA_049508975.1 Occallatibacter sp.
CACTCGCCCGAGGCTATGGGGATGGGCTATGAACTGGCCGACGCGCGGGTTGAGGATTTGCGGGCCGAGGTATGGAAGTTGACCCGCGTGACCTTCACCGGAGCGGCGATCCTTCTGAGGGAGAAGGCAGCCTACCGGGCGACAAGCTTTCGCATGGCGAGTTAGATCGCCATAACGAGTGAGTTATCGAGTTAACAGAAAGGCTCCGTAATAGCGGGGCCTTTTCTGTTTGCAAGATAGCGTCAATGCAGACGATGTTCACAACAAGGCAGAAAGGAATGATATGGAAATTGAACAGAAGGACCTTGCAGACAGGCTTGAGGCTGCGACGACCCTGCTGGAGAGAACCTTGAACTGGCTGGAAGAGCGGCAGGGGGCGTTGAGCGGCGAAGTCGAGCGGATTTCAGCAACAGTTGAGCAGAGCCGCCGGGAAGTCGAGCTTGCGGAAAAGCTGGCGGTGATGGAGAAGGAATTGGGCGAACTGAAGGCATCGGCATCGGCAACAGTAGTAAATCCGATGCGCCGTACTTTGCCGGCGGTCACCTCAGAGATGCTCGCCAAGCACGGGATCGCGGATGGACCGGTAGACGTCAGAGCTCTTGACGCTGCGTTGGCTGGATTGAGCCTGGAACAACGCATTGCAGTGAAGACTCAATTGCTGCGTGCAGGAGCAATCGTGTAGAAGCAGCTGCTAGCTACTAGCTGCTAGCTTCCCTTGTTCGTCCGGCGATCTTTCGGAAGGGACACCACTCAACAGGAGCGCGGATTGCACAGCGCCTCGCGCGAACCAAACAACCAAAGCCAGAATCTGGCGGTAACAAGCTGGCAGCTAGAAGCTGAAAGCTAGCGGCTACGCACGGCCCCATGGAGGGGGCGGAATAAGCCTATGAACGCAACCTTTGCAGACATTCACGCGGCAGCAGATTATATTGGGCCGGGCGCAATCGAAGTTCCGCTGTATCAGACCGAAATCTTCGATATCTGCCGCCGTTCGAGCCCCTTTGGGCAACGCATCAAGCAGGTTCCGGCAACGGGCCACCCTTCGCGGTTTTTCGAGGAGACGGCGCTGCCGAATCCGGGCACGGCCGGGTTTGTCAATCCGCGCAGTATGGTGCCTCCTGTTGTGAATCCAACACGTGTGGAGCGGAGCGTGCCGTTGAAGGCGATCGTTTCGCAGATCAACTACAACCTGTTCGATATCGAGTTAGGAGATCAGCAGAAACAATTCGCCTATTTGCAGGCCAAGGACCTGGTAGATACGGTGAGCGGTGTCATGGTGGCCCACGACGTTGCTTTGTGGAACGGCAATGACACCAGTTTGAGCACACCCACAACGACGCAGTACATGGGGGTCATTCCGCAGATCGTTTCCGGAGGACTTACAACAAGTATTGGAACCACGGCTTCCATCGTGGACGGAATCAAGTCGGCAGTAGCGCAGATGGTTGCCAACAACGGCTTCTATGTGAGGCCGACGGCGATTTACGCAAACCCGGTGCTGCTCGATTTGATCGACCGCGAGATGAAAACGGAGTTCAACGTGGTGTTGAACACGGACAACATCACCGGTGGAATCAGAGTGAAGATGCTTTCGACGCAGGCAGGCGACCTGCCGCTCATTCCGGACTGGAGCCTGAGTTATACGGGAACTCCAGGTTCGGGCTCAGCGGTGCTGCCGGCTTACATCGTAACCGAGGACTTGATCGAGTACCACTGGTTGGGCGATCCCGCTCCACGCATCTTCCAATTGGGATTGCCGAACTCGATGACCTACCAGTATGTGGCAGTGAAGTTCGGCGCTCCTGTAGTGAAGGGCGCCAACTATGCGCACTACCAGGTGCTCGTCGACCGGTAGTTAGAAGTGCAGTCATCCAGGGGCGGACGCGAGTTATGAACACATGCCTCGCGTTCGCCCAGAGGGCAATAAAGGGAAAGGTGGGTTATGGCATATCTGGAGCCAACAGATTACCCGAATTACGGATTGCCGGTTGGAACCACGACGGATTGGGTCACCACGGCTACGGCGTTGATCAATAGCTACTGCAGGCGACCGGACCTGAATGTAATTCAGTACACAGAACGACTGCGGCTCACCAGTGGATCGCAGACGGTATTACTGAGTTATCTGCCATTGGCTCCTCTTGGCCCGGCCACTTCACCGATTGTGGGTGTAGAAGGCAGGTATGCAAAGCCCCGCCGCGGAGAAATCCTGGCCGAGCCGATGTTCGAGATTGTCTGGGCGTTTTCCTTGCCCGGCCAGTGGACGGGCATCGATCCAAATTCTGTGGACTTCGATCCGAATACAGGGGAGTTGACGCTGCCTTGGAACGTCCTGGGGTTGCCATACAACGAAGTCGCTGTGACCTACACGGCGGGGCTTGCGACAATCGGCGACGACGTGAAGGCAGCGTGTGCGCAAATCGTGCGCAACGCGCAATCAACGCCGGCGTTGAATGCCAGCAAGACCAAAATCGACACCATGCAGATGCAGTACTTCTCGAGTTCGCTGGTGGACGAAACAGTGCAGGCTTGGCTGAATCCGTATGTTGCGAACAGGCTGGGGTGAGCGATGAGCGATACGACGCCGCGAAATCCAGCGGGAGCCCCCCAGATGTTGGCCGATGCCCTGCTGAGAAGTTTGACAGGAACAACCGCTCTCTTGCGGGTGACAGGTTTGAGCACAGACACAAACGCGTCGGAGTTAGGGTTGGTCGCAACGACCTTTGCCAATGTCTTAGTAAGTCCGGTGGTCATGCGAAAAGTCCGGCCGACATGGAAAGAAGGCGGAGAGTCAAAGTGGGAGTTACTTGTATCAGCCACCGGCGTGGAGCAGCAGGTAAGTGCATTGGACCTTTCTTCGGCTCAATCTCTTTTCTCAATGACGCTGGCGGTTTCCGTGGGTGGGCAGGATTACATCATTGAGTCGATTGCCGCCAACGAGGCCTTCGGCCAGGTGTATCTCTACAGGTTGCTCTTGCGCGAAGCGCGCCAGCAGCCATTATGAAACAGGGAACGGCGGAATGACGGCAGTTCCAGCTTGTCTGTTTTCTTTGTTGCGTTATCCGGGAAGTTCGGTGGCATCTTTCTATTGGTTGAAGGAGCAGCACTCGATGCAGAATGCGAAAGATTCGTTTTATATGGCTTTGCGCACGCGGTTAATGGCGATCAATCCGGAGCGGACGATCCTTCTACGCGGCACAGTTCGTCCGGGAATCGTTGTGGAGGAGGCCGAAGCTCCATTCAGCGAACTTCCGGGGGATGTGTTCGTGCTTCGTTGGCTAGCACTGGGAGTTGACACGGATCTCGCTTCCGCAATGGCGGCGCAAGAGTGCGAGATTCTGTATCAGACTTGCGGCACACAGAGTTTTGGCGGTCTGGACCGCGGTAGATCGCTCAGCGCAATGGACGAGGAACTGCTGGCTATTCTTCAGCCTTTCTACACGCCCAAGCTGAATTACACTGCATCACCGCCATTAACGATGCTCACGCAAGTGTTTTGGGACGAACCGGCAATTACATCAATCGTGACTCAGCGGGATCAGTTAAGCAGATCTGGAAAAGTCATGGTTTACAGCCTTCAGGAGCAGGGGGAATAAACGATGTCTACATGGTATGCGGCTCCCGCTCCGGTTGCACGGCGAGTTAGAGCTTATCTTGCACCGGTGAATAGGACAACGGCGACGCCGACGCTTTTCGATCCGAGCGAACAGGGCGGATTTAGTTTGAACAATCCGCCGGCCCCATGGATAAGTCTGGGGTGGATTCAGGACTTTAACCGCAAGTCCGGAAGCAAGACTTCCGCCGTGTTATCCGGCATTCCGGCTTCAACACTTGAGCAGGTGCGCGAGACGCTCCAGGCGCAGGTAAGCCTGCAATTTCTGAGCTGGACAAAACTGACCATGGCGCTGGCAACGGGTTCACAACATATGAATCTGCTGGCTGCGGCGAGCGGGGCTGTCGCTTCGGGAGATGGAGCGCAGGCGGCCGGGGCGGTGAGCGTGCAGAGCGGGTCCACAGCATCGTCGATTATGTTGGCTGCAACAGATGCGGCGAAATTCATTCCGGGCTCAATCGTCGCGCTGGATGCAGACTACAGCGGGCAAACAGGGTTCGTGGGCACCCCGATGTCGGGCGCATTTGTGCGACAGGCGCTCACGGATGTGGACTATATTCGGCGCATCACGTTCAATGTTGCATTGGTATCCCAGGTCAACTCCACGGGCCTGACACTTGCAGAGCCACTGCCCGGCGGTGCGCCGGCGGCGGGCGCCAAGCTGCAGGCAGTTACGGGGTTTGTTGACCGCGAGGGCGGCAGCTTTTTTCAGGAATGGTCGGCGCTGTTTGTGATGCAGGGAAGCCAGGGAGAAAGAGTCTTTTTCCACTATCCACGGCTGCAGACGATGAGCGGCGCGGAAGAAACCGCGATTTCGTTAAATAGCAAAAATCCGGGCGGACAGGCAAGGGTGCTGCTCAAAGGACAGTTTCTCGCGCTCCCCGTCATTGATCCTCTAGATGGAGAACGGGTGCTTTGCTATCGAAGCTTCCTGCCCGCGCCCAATTCGCTTGTTTAGCGAGACAAACAATCCCGGGAGTTATCGAGCCAGAGAGCGACCATGAAGATTACGATCCAAGGGCAGGACTATACCGTGGCCCTCGATGCGGCACGGCCGCTGACCATCGAGCGCAAATTGAACGAGCCATCGATTTGCCAGTTATGGCTGAGCTTGCCGGCTAACGGGAGCATGGCAACTCCCATCCGCAACCAGTCCCTCTTCATAACTGGAGACGATGGGACGCTATATTTTACAGGCTATATCGCGGTAAGTCCGTTGCCTGAATATGTTGGCCTGGCGATGGAGGGTCCGCGCTACCGTATTGCCATCAAGGCAGTCAGCGACGAGTTACTGCTGGATCAGTTGCTAATGCCGCCCAGCACTGGCGCAACGGGCGAAACAGCAGGGCAGTTGCTGACCGCCTTGGTATCCCATGCTGGATCGAATGCCATTTCAACACAAGGGCTTTCGTTGAATGTGCCGGTGAGCAGCTTTGTTCCAGAGCAAGGCGCTTCGTGGAGCAAGAGCGCGGGACAGCTGGCGAGCCAGGCGAGGGCTGCGTATCGTGCGGTCAATGGTGCTCTGACGATTTCCAGCGTACAAAACACGGTACATCCGCTCAACGAAACAGACGGTAGCCTCAATTTGGCGAGCCTGTCATTATCGTCAAGCATTCAGCGTGCCCTGGCAAACGATGTTACGGTTTGTGGGGAACACGAACCCGTCGCCTATGTAACCGAATACTTTTTGGGCGATGGAGTTACGATCCAGTTCTATCTTTCTGCCGATCCGTTTTTTCCTGCGGCGTCCAAGACCACAATCATCAACGAGCTCTTCAATCAGGCCGACATCAATGAATCCGTTTGGAATAATTCGGGGAGCGATGGATACTTGCGCCTGGGCTCCGGCGGCCTGGTGATGGACGGTGGAAATGGATTCGACGGTGCGACTGTTCTGAGCTGGATCGATCCAATAGAGATGGGCGGGACCTTGCTCCTGGAGGCGGTGGGCGTCAGTTTGTCGCCCGGCAGCACTGGAGTTCTTGCCGGATTCTTTCTGGGCCTCGATACACAGTCGGCATGCGTTGCCGGATTTCAGGCGGCGGCGCAACAGGGCTCGGGAGCAGTTACGTTGCAACCTATCATTCAGGGAACAATTGCCGGGTCGTCCTATCCAGTAAATCCGGCCAACCAATATACTCTTCGCGCCAGGGTACATTGCGCAGACAGTCAGCGAGTGTTAGCCATTTACCGTTCATTCGGGGATGGTGGACCAATTAGCGAGGGGGGGCAGTCAAGCCTGAGTTCCGGCAAGGTACAACTTGAGATTCAGGAGTTTGTCAACGGCGTAGGTGGCATGCCGGTGACGCTGTACGACGGCGCCCTCGCGAGCTTGCCATTTGCATGCGCGGTAGTGGCAGCGAGCAGCATGAACCTGATTGGAACCATGCGCGCACTCAACCTGACCAATCTTGGTTCGGGATGGGTGGTCAGCACTCCTCCAAGCGGAGGGCCCTATACGCGGAGGGTCGGCACCACAGCTGAGGCAGCTGAATGTCATCTGGAACGCGCTGGTAAGGTTGTGTTTTATGCGGGATATGCGCCCGTGGCCGGGGAGCAAATCGCGGTGAATTACCGCACAATCGGCAGGTCGGTGGGACGAGCAGTGAATGCTGCAAGCCAGCAGGCGCTGACTCAGGCCGGGTCGCCATCTGTGGCTTGTTGGATTGGCTCAGTTACCAGTCCTCCCGCGCGCAGTTCGGCCGACTGCCGGAATGCGGCGCTCGCGATCGAGCAGGCGGCGGCCGGAGTCAGCGCACTTTGGAGCGGCACCTATAGCGGAAACAGGTGCAGCTTTGCCAGTGACGTCTGGCCCGGGGATGCATTGCTTCTGAATGCTCCTTCGACAAGCTTGAATGCGCAGGTTATCGTACGGACTGTGAAAGTGACTTACACCGCGAGTTATCCGGACCTGGTGGAGTTTGCGATTCAGTTTGCCAACGATTGGGCGGACGATCTGGCCATCAAGACAAGCAAAGCCGTGCCTGCCGACGCGTGGTTGCCGGCGGCGATTGCGCCCACTTTCCCTGCCGATCTGACGAGCCTAAGCGTGACTACGCTGAATGGAAGTACGGTTTCGATAAGTGTGGGCATAACTCCGCCATCTGGAGGCGGGTTTGAAATACGGCGAAGAGATTTTGCCTTCATGCCCGGTGAGGATCCGGGCCTGGTAGTGCGCGCGACTTTACCTAACATGACATTTTCCCGTGAGACTGCCAATGACAGGTTCTACATCCGGATTTATGACGGGTCTACACCGCCTAACTATTCGGAGTTTTCGACAGTGTTATTTATCAACCTGCCCCTGGGGTCGTGAAGAAAACTTGCCCCTAATTGACTAGCAGACGGAGTTCAACGAATGTGGATGATGAATGAATTCGAAGCGCAGGTGCTTAGCGATCTGAGCGTGCTGAAGACGCAGATCACCAACCTGATGGGCGATGGGAATGGTGGCCGCATTGCCGAGTTGGAGCGTCGCATGGAGCGGCACGAGCAGAATTGGCAGCGAGCCAAGGGTTTTCTGGCGGCTGTAAGCGTACTGTTTGCTGTTGTTGAAGTGGCCTTGGAAGCTTGGCGGCGTAACTGATTGAAAAGCTCAAGAAACACCGGCGATTGCGACTTAGACTTCAGCGCATAGACCGATCACTCGTATAATCAGCCTTATGAGCGAACAGCCTGTGGTGGGCGTTGTCATGGGAAGCAAGAGCGACTTTGAGGTGCTCGTTGCGGCTGTGGAGATTCTTTGTGCGTTGGAGATTCCGCACGAGGCGCGCATTGTGAGTGCGCATCGCACGCCGGATTTGTTGTTCAACTACGCGGAAACGGCTCGAGGGCGCGGATTGCGCGTGATCATTGCCGGAGCGGGCGGTGCGGCGCACTTGCCCGGGATGCTGGCTGCAAAAACGCTTGTGCCTGTGCTGGGCGTACCGGTGGCGGCTACGCCACTCAATGGCCTGGACTCGTTGCTTTCCATTGTGCAGATGCCGAAGGGCGTTCCCGTGGGTACGCTGGCAATCGGAAAACCGGGAGCCGCAAACGCCGCATTGCTGGCGGCGGAAATTCTAGCGACGACGGACGCGGCACTCTATCAGCGGCTGGCTGCGTGGCGTCTGGCTCGTACTCAGGAAGTACTCGGGCAGAAACTCGATCAGGAGCTACAAGCTTGAGCCGTCTTCCTGATTCTGTCGAATACAGGCAAAGCGCAATCGTTCGTCCTGGCGGACTGCTGGCCATTCTGGGCGGCGGTCAATTGGGGCGCATGACGGCCATGGCCGCGCGGACAATGGGTTATCGTGTGCGCGTGATGGATCCTGAGTCCGCTTGCCCGGCCAGCTTCATCGCCGACCAGACGATCGTGGGCCTCTGGGATGACAGGAGAGCGGCGCGTATGCTTGCGACCGGCGCAGACGCAGTGACACTCGAGATTGAGCAGATAGGCGTCGATGCCCTCGCTGAAGTGGCTCAAATCGCTCCGCTGCGCCCCGGCGTGGAACCTATCCGCATCATCCAGGACAAGTCCTTGCAAAAGACATGGCTCGCCGACGCTGGCTTTCCGCTTGGTCCCTTTCGCGTGGTGCAGAGCGAAGCGGAACTGCAGGAAGCCATTCCCGCTTTGGGCGGACGTGTGTTTCTGAAGATCGGACGCGGAGGTTATGACGGGCGCGGGCAGGCGCGGATCGGATTCGATGGACCGGCAACAGTGGAATCGATTCATGATGCGTGGCTGAGCCTTGGTGGGAACCCCTGCGTTGCCGAGCAGGCGCTCGATCTGGACTTCGAAATCAGTGTAATGGCCGCGCGCAATCCCTCGGGCGAAGTCCGCAGTTATCCCCCCGCCTGCAACCATCATGAGAATCAAATTCTGGCATGGAGCGTGCTTCCGGCAGGCATACCCGCGGAACTTGAAGCCAAGGCGGAGGCGCTCGCAGAAGAGATTATTGCGCGGCTAAACTTGGAAGGCCTGTTGT
>JBELAI010000024.1:0-59043 GCA_049508975.1 Occallatibacter sp.
CCTCTTACGCCCAGCTACTCGATTTCGAAGGCGGCCGCGCTGAGCATGACGCAATCCCTGAGGGCGCTCGTGGCAAGTGAGGGGGTGACGGTCCACGGCGTCTTCCTGGGTCCGGTCGATACCGATATGAACCGCCGTTTCGATATCCCGAAAGCATCGCCCGAGTCCGCCGCACAGGGCATCTTCGAGGGAGTGGAGAACGGCGAGGAGGACATCTTTCCCGATCCCATGTCCCGTTCAATCGCCGACGGCTGGCGCAATGGCGTAGCCAAGGCGTTCGAGAAGCAGTACGCGGGCTTCGTGCCGCAGAGCGTGGCGCTTTAGGAGCGCTGCGCACCACGCAATACACACAGGCAACAAAAAAGGAATGGAGGACCGAATCATGAATAAGGATAGTTTCACAACTTCGTTTACAGTTGACCAGACTCCCGAAGAGGCCTTCGCCGCCATCAACAACGTTCGCGGCTGGTGGTCGGGAGAAGTCATCGGCGATACCGGCAGGCCAGGCGCCGAATTCACTTACCGCTACCAGAATATGCACAAGTCCACACAGCAAATAACGGAATTCGTTTTAGGCAAGAAAGTTGTGTGGCATGTCACCGACGCCGAACTGACCTTTGTCAAAGACAAGACTGAGTGGATCGGGACTGAAATTGTCTTTGAAATCGCCAAGAAGGGCGGCAAGACCGAGCTGCGTTTTACGCATGTGGGCCTAGTTCCCGCATTCGAGTGCTACGGCGGCTGCTCAAGCGCCTGGGGCGCGCTCGTCGACGGCAATCTGCGCAACCTGATTGCTACGGGTGAGGATCAACCTGACGCTTTTGCGTAAGGCAGCAGAGAGGATCCACACGTGTGCATGCGCCGGCGCAAGGCGAGCATTCAACCGAATCTTCAAAATCGAGGAGGAACCATGTCGAATCAAAACTACACGGCAAACATTTCCGTCGACCAATCGCCGAAAGAAGCATTCGATTCCATCCGGAACGTGAGCGGATGGTGGTCAGAAGAGATTGAAGGCGGCACCGCCAAGGTTGGAGATGAATTCAGGTACCACTACCAAAACGTTCACACGTGCACCATGAAGTTGGTGGAGTTCGTGCCCGACACGCGAGTCGCCTGGCTCGTCACTGATAACTACTTCAACTTCACCGAGGACAAGACCGAGTGGAAGGGCACCAAGGTTGTCTTCGACATCGCGAAAAAGGACGACAAGACCACGATCCACTTCACGCACGAAGGGCTTGTCCCAGCCTATGAGTGCTACAACATCTGCTCCGACGCCTGGGGCTCATACATCCGCGGCAGCTTGAAGAACCTGATCGCAACCGGCAAGGGGTCCCCAAACCTGAAGGATCAGGCGAAAAGAGTTTAGAGAGATTCAGCGAACTTGATAGCCAGCATCAAAGGGATGTTGAAGCGCGGTAGAAGTTCAGAGGAAGGAACTATGTGCCCAGTGTGCATTGCGAACGCAGCAGCTATGGCCGCCGGAGCCGGATCAACGGGAGGAGTTCTGGCGGTGTGCATTGGCAAGCTCAGAAACTTTTTCAGAGTGAATCGTCTCGGCCAGAATCAAAAAGCAAAGGAGAAATAAGATGACAACAACCAAAGAGAGAGACCAGGAACCCGGGAAAGCTCATCTTCCGATCAACGCGCCACCGATCGTATCGCAGCAGGAGTGGGACGCCGCGCGGCAGCAGCTCCTCGTGAAAGAGAAGGCCGTGATGCACGCCCGTGATGCGATGGCCGCCGAACGCCGGCGCATGCCGTGGATGGCCGTCGAGAAGGCGTACGAGTTTGACGGACCCAACGGCAAGGCAAGCCTTCTCGATTTATTCGAGGGGCGCCGTCAGTTGATCATTTATCGCGCCTTCTTCGAACCCGGGGTCTTCGGCTGGCCCGAGCACGCCTGCCGCGGTTGTTCCCTGGGGGCCGACCAGGTCGCTCATTTGTCCCATCTGAACGCACGCGATACCACGCTCGCGTGGGCTTCGCGTGCCCCGCAGGCGGACATCGCGCGTCTCAAGGCGCGAATGGGCTGGGAGATGCCGTGGTACACCGTCACCGACAGCTTCGACGTGGACTTCGGCGTGGACCAGTGGCACGGCCACAACGCATTCATCCGCGACGGCGACAAGGTGTTCCGCACATATTTGATCAACAGCCGCGGCGACGAGGCGATGGGGACCACTTGGAGCTACCTCGATATGACAGCGCTCGGCCGCCGGGAGACCTGGGAGGACTCGCCCGAGGGTTACCCTCAGACCCCGCCATACAAGTGGTGGAACTGGCACGACAACTACGACGCCGAGACCTCGGTCCACCCGCTGTGGCTCGATATCATCAACGACCCTCAAGGAGCCGCCGCAAGACGGCGCGAAGCAGAGGAGAAAGGATGTACCTGCTCCTGAGCGCGACAACTCCACCCAAAAATCTGTGCAGCAGAGGAGACGAGCATGACAAACATCATGAGAGATGAACTTGCAGCTCCCAGCATCGTCGACCGGAGCACCTTTCAGGACCAACTCTACGCATTGCGGTTAAGAGAGAAAGCGCATACCCACGAGGGTGACGCCATCGCGGCGACCCGTCGCCGGCTGCCGATGGTCGAGGTGGACCCCGCCATCACGCTGATTGGCCTGCAGGGACCGGTGTTGGACGGCGGATCGGCAGGATGCACATCGTTTCTATTTGCGACGGGGATCCAAAGTCTTTGAGACTTATTGGACCACTTCACGCGGCGTCGAAGTGATGGATAACAACTATCACTTGCTCGACCTGACCGACTACGGGCGACAAGAGTCGTGGGAGGACTCGCCCACCGGCTGGCCTCAACCGTGCACTTACACGCGGACCAACAGCGGCTCGCCTACCTGGCAACCAGCTTGGCCGGGCGGACGACCCATCGCCCAGTGACGCCGCATAGAGGCCGGGTATTCTGACGACCTCGGAACCGCCAGGCGCTGAACCGCGTTCATCGGTACCTCTATTTTGTACCGAAAGCTTACAATCGAACGCAATGGCGATCGAATCTGCCAATATCGAGGAAAACCGGGCATTCGAACGGCTCGCCGAGCCGTTCCGCCGGGAAATCAAATTGCATTGCTACCGCATGCTGGGTTCGCTGCACGATGCCGACGACCTTGTGCAGGAAACCTGGCTGCGTGCCTGGCGCAGTTTTTCGAAGTTCGAGGCCGGCAGCTCCGATGAACGCGGATCGTTTCGCGCCTGGCTTTACCGCATTGCCACCAACGCCTGCTTGAATGCGCTAGAAGGCCGCAAGCACCAGCAGCGATATCTGCCCAACCAGCTTGGCCCCGCCGGCCCTCCGAAGATGGAAGGTGGCCCTGCGCTTGACGTGCCCTGGCTCGAACCGTATCCGGACGTAAACCTCGAGGGCCTCGCCGACGCCGCGCCGAATCCTGAGGCACGCTACACTGCGCGGGAGTCAGTACAGCTCGCCTTTGTCGCTGCCATTCAGCAGTTGCCGCCGCGCCAGCGCGCTGCGCTCATGCTCTGCGATGTCCTTGGCTGGGCATCTGCTGAAGCAGCCTCTCTGCTAGCAAGTTCCACGGCATCCATCAACAGTGCCTTGCAGCGGGCGCGCGAGACGCTCTCGCATCGCTACTCTGACCGTCGGCCGCCGCTTGAGTCCCAGACAACTCCCGTGCAGCAACAGCTCCTCGGGCGCTATCTGCAGGCTTGGGAAGGACACGATGTGGACGGTTTCGTGGCTGTGCTCAAGGAAGATGCAACCGCCGTCATGCCGCCCTGGTTGCAGTGGTTTACCAGGCGCGAGGTCATCGGGACATTCTTTGCTGCGGCATGGAAGACATGTGGTGGCCTTCATTTGGTACCGACGTCCGCCAATGGGCAGCCGGCATTTGCCATTTATGAGTTCTCCGGCTCAAACAAACGCTGGAATGCGCACTCCATTCATGTGCTCACGCTCGAGAACGACTCGATTTCTGCGATCACCCTTTTCTTAAATCCCCACCTCTTTCACGAATTCGGGCTTCCGCAGTTCCTGCCGGACGACGTGAACTCTGGATTGCAGAACCTTTCGCACAACTCGTAAGCGGCCGCTCGATTGCACAATGTTCGCGGCGCGTAGTATTCGGCTGCGATTTTGTAGACAAATCGACAAGTATTCAAACCCATTGGCTTCTGTGCCCCCTGAAATGCCCCTGGATTCAGGATCGGCGTTGCACTTGGACCTTCGCCAAGTTGCAATCACACCGGGAATCGCCACAGACACGAACGGTTGCGCAACAAACGGCGATTGGCGATAGATTTGGGCGATGAAGATCGGGTAAAGGGGTGTCCGGCTGGCCTACTCGATCATGTAGCGCGCGCCTCGTCCGTTGCCCACCTGCGCCAGGTAGTGCTGCTCGGCGAGCTTTTTCAAATGCACCTTGATCGTGTTGCGGTTGGCGCCCGTTGAAACCTCGATTTCCTTAACGGTAATTTCGCCGCGCGTTTTCACCAGCTCTAGAATCTGGCGAGAAAGCGCCGGCAAAGTTGCTCGAAGCGCTTGCTCTTCCTTCACCTTCGCGGCGAGATTGTCTTTCTGCTTGACCATTGTTTTGAGGAAGAACACCAGCCAGGACTCCCAGTTCTGTTCCTCCTTGCGGATGGTTTGCTGAGTACGGCGGAGCGCAAGGTAATAGCTGTCCTTGTTTCGCTCGATGACGCTTTCCATCGAGCTGTAGGGGACGTAACTGTAGCCTGCACGCATCAGCAGCAACGTTGTCAGCACACGTGAGAGCCTGCCATTGCCGTCCTTGAACGGGTGAATCGCCAGGAAGACGACAATGACAATCCCGATCAGGATCAGGGGGTGATGGTTCTCCTCCTCAACAGAGTGGTTGAACCAGTGGACAATTTCCTTCATCCAGCCGGGTGTTTCAAACGGAGTCGCGGTCTCAAATACGACGCCCAGACTCTTGCCGTCTGGTCCGAAGGCCTCGACGAGGTTAGGTACCTTCTTGTATTCGCCACGATGGTCCTGGTCCTTGGCGCTATATCTGAGCAGCACGCCGTGCAGCTGCCTGATGTGGTTCTCCGTGGTTGTGATGGCCTCATAGCCGTCGAAGATCATGTCCATCGCGTCGGCATAGCCCGCCACTTCTTCCTCGTCGCGGCTGGCGAAGGACTCGCTCCGCAGGCCGGAGAGCAGCTTTTCCACCTCCGCATCGCTGAGCTTGGCGCCCTCGATGCGCGTGGACGAGCCTACGCTTTCAATTGTGGCAATCCGCCGCAAGCTCGTCAGCTTCTCCGGAGCCAGGGTTTCGATGACCTTCCATCGCCCCTTGAATTCGTCAATATCGGCGATGAGTTTGAGGATCTCCGGGGTGATAGTGATGTTCTTGATAGCGTGCATAGCTGATATCCATTTTCACCCATTTCCACCCGATTCACGCTGAAAGGCGAAGAAAATATCCATTTATACCCGTTTATAGCCATTCCATGTCCGATTGTGACTCAGGCATGTGAAGTCGTGGTTTCGGTGGAAATCAAGTCGCAGTGTGGGGGAACTTCGATGAAAGGAAACTGATACCAGAAGACATGCGCAAAGTGATCGGTGATCCCCCTTCTAATTCCGGAGGTCGCGACAGCAGACCGATCCTGTGCATTCCGACCCTTTCACGGTGAGGTCGTGGACGGATTCGCGCAACTTGCTTGCTACTCGAAGCGTCAGAAAGTGCGTTCGCTCTCCCTGCCTGCTTTTTTCGGACTTCGAGAGACTCCACCATCAACCCATTGTCGAGTTGTTCGGAGAGCTCTTAGATTTCGTGGCATCGCATCGCAACTGATGAAACTAGCCGTAACGGTAGGTGATCTTGTGCACCTCTCCCGCGTGATTGAAGGACTAATCATCGCTATTACGCATTGGAACGCCGCTAGTCCGGTTTTCACTCTGTCTCTGCTCCCATTGTTCGCAGACCGTGTCCTTAAGCAGATTTGGCCAGGCATCTCTTAATGCGTCCGCCTGTGCATAGATAAAGTCCGCCAGTATATTCAACTCCGCAATGCAGTCATCGAGAGTTCCTCCCTCGATTTTCATCAGGCGAATCGTATTCTCGATCTCATCCTGGTAGTATTTGCAATGACCAGCAACATATTCTAGGTTTTCACTTGCCATCTGTTGTATCTGCCTCGAGGTTCATTCGCCCAAGCGATCGCTCTCCGTGTTCTGACTTGCACCGTTGGCTGGATGCTGTTCTGCGGCGATCACGGCCTTGTCGAACCACTCCGGTCGACCTCCAACGCGCTTGATCTCGTTAGCTGACTTTCCTGAGCGGTGAAACAGTTCATTCACAGCATTTACGAAACCCCATGGACCCTTCGGCTCCACCGAAATGTAGCGGTCCAACTTTCCCGCGGATTCCAACGCCTCGTATTCAGTTTGGAAAAGAGGGTTTTCTAACCAATACCAATCTGTAGGTGCTCCCGGCCGGAGCACAAACTCGGCTTTACCATCGTCGTGATTTCGATCCCACTCGGCGTATCGAAATTGCTCGTTGATATCAGTTCCGTACAAGCACCTCATCATTGTTACGATGGACATTCGGTCATGGCGTGCCTTGGTTCGTTTCGGTTCTGTATAGGGCCAGGTTGTGAGCCAGCAGCAGTCGTACATCCTGGCCAGAACTGCCAACTGCGTCATCACACATGGCCGCAGATCAAAGCCTGACCGGGGCAAGACCTGTGCGATGATCGTGTCGTCGATATCGATGTACAGCGTCGTCTTGCGTGACATTATCTGTAACTCCCCAACCCTAAGCCTCACTGATCGAAGCCTCGACCCAGTGTGAAACGGAGTTCTGGCCTCTCTAGTTCAATCGGATTTGACTTCAAATCTCTGACATTCCACTGATGTGTCTACCAAAACCCCGTCTCGCCGCTCTCGTCGCTAAGCTGCAGGCGACATCGATCATTCACCTCTCAACTTCATCCGTGGACGATGTGCCATCGTTGCGATTGGAGTCGTGATCAGCGGCATCCTTTCTGGCTACCGGGGCGCGAGAACTCGCCGGAATGCGATATTCAGGAGCGGTTTGATACACAAGCGCGCCTCTCATTAACTTGCTGAACGGCATGGCCGACCACAATTTGACTCGCGTCGATTTGAGCCGTGACTTCGCGAAACCGACGTTCGGCGTCATCGGCCTGTTCCGTTTTGGCAGTATCGTCCCAAATTTCTGTCCCAGCTCAAGAACGTTGTTAGCAAAGAGCCTCGCCGCTGCTTCTGCCGGACTTCGATAGCGTGAACACTCGTAATCGTTAGGTATTGTTCTGAATGCGCTTCTTTTTCTTCACCAGCCGTGAGGATAAGAATGCCATAGATTCTGGATCACACAGCAGGAAAACGAACGATCAATGTGCCAGGCCAGGCACGTTCGGATCATGGCCTCGAACGGGGCGTCTTGGGAACCCAGATGCGAAGGTCACTCGATCAATGTAAAACTGCAGTAAAGTGGCCGTTCAACTAAAAATCCGGGATTTAACTGCAGCGCAATAACGATAAAGGACATTCACAAATCAGCCGAATCAGACGTCCCGTACCTGAAAAGCTGAAATTCTATGCAGTTCTTCGGAATTGAGCGTAGGAACGATTCTGCAACAGACCGGCGATTAGCGATACATTTGAGCAATTCAGTTATGCTATGCCAAGTTTCTTTATACGGGACCAGATGGCGATAACTTGCGATCGCGAAACAGGTGCACCTGGTACTCGCGAATATGGGTCGGGCCCAGGCGCTCGGGCGAGCGATGGAAGTATTTCGAAAAAATCCTTCACCGCGTGGATGTAGCAACGAACAGTGCTTGGGGAGTAGTTGCGACGCTGGAGTTCATCCAGCATCAACTGCAGAAGATGGGTCACGGTGAACCTCCTGTGACCCGAGGCTTACACAGCCAACCATGCCCGAGGACAGCCCACGACGCAGCGGCCGTCGCGCCAGCGACTTAGCTCATTGCGACGGTAGGCGTCAGCCCCGCGGAGAATCCGATATCCCAGTCGCCATGCCGACATTTGAGGAATAATCCGTGTCGGTAAGTGCACTGGCGATTATCCGTAAATCGACTCCTGAGAGGATCAAATACCGACCTGGGAGTAAGGTGCTTCTGGCGGCGAATGTCTCATAAATTTGCTGCGGTGCGTTCGGCGTCCCCAAGGGCTTCTAAACCAGCGCCGAAAGAAGCATGAAATAAATCTGCAGGCGCTTCGAATGTAATTTACCTTTGGACATTCCAAATGAGTCGTGATATCTTCTTTGCAATAGCCAAAAGGAGCGATGTTGAGCGCCGATAAATCTGAAGTTCTGCAGGGCACGCTGGACATGATGATCCTGAAGACCCTCCACGCGCTGGGTCCGTTGCATGGATTCGGGATTGCACGTCGCATCGAGCAGGTGAGCGAGGATGTTCTCAAGCTGAATGAGGGCACTGTGTATACCTCGCTGCTGAGGCTGCAACAGCAGGGATGGATCGAATCAGAGTGGGGAACATCGGAGAACAACCGCAGGGCAAGGTTTTACTCGATTACCAGGCAGGGACGGAAACAACTTGCGGTCGAAACTGAAAACTGGGAGCGGATTTCTGGCGTGATCGGTCGTGTTTTGCGTTTGGAGGCGGAGAAGTAGCGATGACTACGTGGATTTTTCGACTTGTGTCCAGAATACGCGGCCTTTTCGGACAGAAGCATGCTGATTCCGAATTTGACCTGGAAACGCAGATGCATCTTCAATTGTTGACGGAGCAATTCATTCGGCAGGGAATGGACTCTAAAGATGCCTATTCAGCGGCTCGCTGTCAGTTTGGCAACACAACATTGCTGCGTCAGCGCCATCGAGAATCGCGCACACTCCTGTTTTTCCCAAATCTCTTCCTGGATCTCCGTTACGGCCTCCGCATGCTATGGAAGAGCCCGGCATTTACGGCGATCGCGGCGCTGACGCTGGCCCTGGGAATTGGGGCGACGTCTGCGGTCTTCAGCTTGATTCAGGGCGTGTTGCTCACCCCGCCCCCGTATCAGAAGCCGCAACAACTCATGCTGATTCCATCCGTGCGCACTGACGGCCAAAAGATGGACAGCCCGCGAGGCTGGGCAGCGCAGCAGTGGATGGAATGGAACGAAAAAGTGGGATCGTTTCAGGGAATTGCGGGGTACGGCTGGACCTTCAATTTCTTGGTTCGCAATGACGGTAGCCAGTCCATGCAGGGCATGGAGGTAAGCAAAGAGTATTTTCGAGTCATGGGTTTGAAGACTGCGTTAGGACACGGTTTTGACGATTCGGATTTCGGGCAAGGGCATGTGAAGTCGATTTTGCTGGGATATGAGTTCTGGCAACGTGCGCTCGGCGGCGATAAGCAGATTATCGGGAAGACGGTGCGCATCAGCCGCTGGGATTCGTCGCCGGTTGTGATCGGCGTGATGGAGCCGGGTGTGCGATTCTTGCCGTCGCCGGGGGCGGCGAAGGAGCCGAATTACGACGTCAACGCGACAGTGGATCTGTGGGTGCCCGCGGATCCGGACCCGAAGAATCTAAAGGACCCCGGTTGGTACGTGGTCGGCCGGCTGCGGGATGGAGTTACTCCGCAGCACGGCCAGCAGGAACTGGCCGCACTAACGGCAAGAGAGGCGAGCGCAGAGAAGCATTTTGAAGGATTCTCACCCCAGCTTGAGCCGTTAACGGACGAAATGAACCGGGATGGCAGACGGATCCTGTTGCCGCTGCTGGGCGCCTCCGCGCTGGTGCTGCTGATTGCTTGCGGTAACGCCGCAGCTTTGCTGCTCGTGCGCGGACTGCAACGTCAGCAGGAATATGCTGTGCGGATTGCAATGGGCATGGGCCGCCTTGGCCTTCTGCGACAGGTTTTGACGGAAGGCCTGATCCTGGCGATACTCGGCGGGACTTTGGGAGTTGGGCTAGCGATTTTCGCCGTAAATTTGTTCAAGGTGATTGCCGGACATGCCGTTCCGCGCCTCGATGGAGTAACAGCAGGCTGGGCAGTTTTGGGGTGGGGGCTCGGGTTGGCGGTGCTAGCGGCATTCATTGCAGGAGCAATTCCGGCGCTGCGCGCCTTTCGCTTGAATCCGATGGAGGTGCTGAAAGATGCGGGGCCGAAAGGAACGGCAGGAATCGGAGAGCGGCGCCTGCTGCGTGGGGTTACGATGCTGCAGACTGCGCTGACGTTGGCGTTGCTCGTGGGCGCGGGCCTGCTGATTCGCACCATGGTAAAAATCGCCGAGGTGCCGTCGGGATATAACACCAGCCGGATACTGACGATGAGCGTCACAGAGGTGCAAAGCCAGTCTAATTGGGGTCCTTTTCACCGGCAGGCGTTGGAGCGCGTTGCCGCGATTCCTGGCGTCCAGTACGCTGCATTCGCCTGGGGTGTTCCACTCACTGGAAATAATTGGCCTGCGACGATGGACATTGAGGGCCAGCCGCCCGCAGCAAAAGAGAGCGACAAAATAGCGCTGCCGATGCGCGCAGCGACGCCTGACTATTTCAAGTTGATGGGGTTTCCGCTGACCGACGGACGGGAATTTCGATCGACGGACGATAATAAAGCGCCGAATGTGGCCATCGTGAACCAGGCATTTACGCATCGATATTTTCCCAATAGCAACTCAGTTGGACGGAAAATCTGGTTTGACGGCCGAGATAAACCGGGCATCCAGATCGTCGGCGAGATCGCGAACGGGCGGACCGACGATCTAACACAAGAGCCATCGCCGGAGGTCTATCTGCCGCTATGGCAGGCACAGGCGTTCTCAAAGCATCTGGTGGTACGGACAACGGCAGATCCGCGCACGGTGGTGGTTGCGGTCGAGCGCGAACTGCGTGCAGTGGATCCGACGGCGGCCATCGAGAACGTGAAGACGCTGGAGCAGATTCGCGACGAATCACTGGCATCGCGGACCTTCGCGATGCACTTGCTGACGGGGTTTTCGGTGCTGGGAAGCGTGTTGACGCTGGTGGGAATCTACAGCGTGATTTCGCTGTCCGTGGCCTCGCGGCGCCGAGAGCTAGCCATCCGCAGTGCGGTGGGCGCGCAGCAAAAGGACATTCGCAGGCTAATCTTCGGAGAAGGATTCCGGTTAATTGCCGGAGGTGTGCTCGCCGGTACAGCCCTGGCGGTGGTTTTGTCGCGAGTGTTGCGATCTTTCCTGTTCGAAGTGCAGCCCAGCGATCCTGCGACATTCATCGTTGTGGGAGTTTTATTCGTGGGAGTTGGGCTCTTGGCGTGCTTGGCGCCGGCGCGGCGCGCGGGGAAAGTCGATCCTCTGGAGGCGTTACGCTACGAGTAAATCGTGGCAGTCTCGACAACGAAGAAGAACGTGTACAACGCCCAAATCACGGACAAACCCACAATTTAATTCAATTGAGCTTTCAAATCAACGCGCTCATTGACAGCCGATTTTTGCGCGATTGTCGGGATGGCTCCTGAAAAACGCCGCAGGGTCTAGAATCGATAATCGGCCTCGATCATCACCAAGTCGGATCAACACGGGGAAACGGCGCGAACTCGAACGTCTTTGCAACGAAACTAACCTTACTGACCCTCCAAAATTTACCCAATTTCCAGCATTGCAAAACTATATTGCACAACTTGAATCACTGGCAATATATTTATGCAATGCTGATCGGGTAGGTGATTTCAATGTCATCCCGCGCAACAACGCCCTACAACAGGGCAGGAGACTCATTCCTCCGGGAATCACAACCCAGACTGAATCATGCGTCGCTCGACAGAGGCGATTTAGTCCAACTCGGCGATCGCTTCAGAGGCCGGCCTACAATTAGTTATGCGAAGAGCCCTAGCTGCCGTGATCGCGATTGCCGTGTTGTTGCCGATTGCCATCCTCCTGGTAAGGTCGGCAAGGCCTGTATTGGACTTGCCCTCGCCATTGCCGTCCATTGGGCAAGCAGCTTCCCTTACGCTCCACATAAGCGACCCCCGTGGCGTCCGCAAAGTCGAAGCATTTGTTGAGCAAAACGGAGCGAGGTTTCTTGTCTGGCAACTTGCGCAACCTTCAGGGGCGGCCTATAACACGTGGAGCTTTCAAGTCGGTACGAAGACCACGCCGCAACTGCGAGACGGTCCGGCGAAATTGATCGGAATAAGTCAGACGCGCCATACCGCCCGCCAGACCCAGAGAATCGGACGCAGCGGCACATAGACCCAGAAGAGACGATCCGGTAGACGAAGCATTCTGAAATCCTCGCGGGAGTATGCAAGTTCGCTCAAAGCGTCCATCCAGTTTTTGTGAACCCGAAGCATTCGATCGCGGCGATTCTTGCGAATTCGCGCCCTGAGCTTGCCAAGAGTGCCCAGCGTAGCCGGCTCTCGGGGATCGCTCAGATCGCCCAGGGAACTGATGACCAAAGCGGATGGCAGATCCTTCCACGGATTCCCTGGGAGATCAGGCTCGGGTAGTCCATACAACTCTTGGACCAGACGAAGGCTGGCCAGGAGGGCAATGCTCTGACCCAATCCGTGGGACTCGTCCAGCGTAGCGGGCCAATCTACTTCGGCATCAGCGACCACACGCGCCAGGTCCCCTAACCACTTGACGCGAAACCAGGCATGATTAGCTCCATGACTGCAAAGATAAAGCGTCCTGTCGATGGGATTCATGGCATGGAAGGAGAAACCTTGCCAGGCAGACGGGAGGCTCTTGTCCCATCGGATGCGAACCGCTCCTGGGCGATCCCACTGGTTGTGCCAATGCAATTCAAGTTGACCGTGTCCATTGGAATATACAAAATCAAGACTGTGTTCCTGGTGCAGAAACCTTTCCCACTGGCGGGGACTCAAGGCAAACCAATTTGATTTCATTCGCCATCCTAGACTCTCCAAGCAGTCTTGCGCCCTGGGAATGTCCTCCTGCATCACCGCCAGATCCAGGTCTCGTGAATGGCGAAGTCCCAGGTCGCCGTACAAATCCAGGGAGAGGGTCGGTCCCTTGAATGGCATTGCGGGATTTCCGGCGCGATTGAAGGCCTTCAGCACTGCTGCCAATTGCAGAGAATGCCGAATGGCATGCATCCGGCAAGTGTCGCTGCGTTTTTGCAACCCTTGTTTTACAGGATCCGGAACATCCAGGCCAGGCACACGCTTGAGGGAGGCCCAACTCAAAGCCGGCGTGCGGTGACGGTCGACTAAACGGAGAAACTCCCGCCAATCCAATTTGGCGCAGAGGGCTTCGCGGATGGCCTTCTCCTGCATGTCCTGCCAGCGGGGCGGAGCGAGCCATGAAGTGGCAATCATCAAGCGAAATGCGGGACTGGTGCCTTCAAGCCACGAATTCTCGTGCATCGACGGTCTCCCCTGGATTCCATGGAGCGGCGAGCTCGTCCAAGATTATCAGTTAGGGTTGCTTGAAGAAAGCCTTAGCTGCGGGGCCGGTTTACCATTGAACTCTGCGATATACTGACGAATCGCCACTTCGGGTTTTCGCCGAAATCGCGGGAAAGGGCGCCGCATGTCAATCCAATCCGATTCTTTCCTTTGCGGCTGGCGCGTGCGGTCTGAAATTCCGTTGATGGAATTGCTTCCTTGGCCTGCGACTGAGGCTGCGGTTGATGTGCAGATCGGCTTGGGACAGGTTCCTCCGTTTACAGGAGCCACGACGTCTCACGGGAGATTCACCCTGAATGGAGCAGGCCATTGCAGAATTGAGATTCCCGGCATTGCTACGTTTTTGGTCCGCGAGGGTCGGGAAATTGTGATTGACCTTCTTGTCGATCCCGACTCTCTTGAACTGCGCAACTACCTGTTTGGAACGGTCCTTGGTTTCCTCTGCCACCAGCGCGGAGTTTTTCCTTTGCATGGTTCATGTCTTCGGTTGGGAGAGAGCGCTGTGATCTTCTCTGGCAACTCAGGAGCTGGAAAATCCGCGCTGGCGGCGACGTTCGCCGTTCGCGGATACACACTGCTGGCAGACGATGTCTGCGTCCTATCGGAAGGCGACGGAGGGTGGGTCGTCTGGCCGGCCTTTCCTCGTGTCAAGCTGAAATCTGCCGCACACCGCGCGATCTTTGGTGTTGAGCCGGAGAGGGAATCGCCCAGTCTTCTAGGTAAACATCACTTTCGCTTTGAACCGGTCCGTTCATTCTGCGTAAAGCCTGTGCCGCTGGCCGCCATCTATTTTCTTGAGAAGGCTCCTCTCGGGGAGTCGGAGTCAATTGCCGAGGTGCCAGGATTAAGGCGACTTGCCATGCTGCAAAACCAGATCTTTCGATGCCGTGCGGGTTTTCTTCTCGGGCGCGGTCCGGCGTTATTTGCATCCACGTCGCGGATTGCATCGGTGGTCTCCATACGACGGCTTTGCAGGAGCCTGGACTTTGCACGCATGGATGCAACGATTGCTATGCTGGAGGCTGCGCACCGAGTTCCGGCCAGTTCTGTTTCTTTAGAGGTCTGATGTTGATGCTTATCGTTATTGGACTTTGGAAAACCGGCCCCATCTAACTTTTGCAAAGCACGGAGAAAGTGATATGTCATCAACTAAGCAACTCGTATATTCAAGCGACAGAATTACGTGGAGCGGCAAGCAATTGGCCTCAGAAGTCGGCGGCGAGGTGGTGCTGATGAACTTTGAACTGGGCCGTTACTATAGCCTCGACGATATCGGCAGCGAAATCTGGCGCACTCTGGAACAGCCAGTCTCTGTCGGTTCGCTGTGTAAGTCCCTGGCGGTGAAGTACAGGTGCGATCTTGAGACTGTTACCGCGGATGTGCTCGTCTTGTTGAACCAGCTGCTGGAGCAGGAATTGGTTACGGTCGTAGAAGGATGAGCGCGGCCACCTCGGAAGAAATCCATGCGGCATGCGCATCCAGTTGGCCTACCCCCGCAGGATTGGCAGTTTGGTTTACCGGCCTGAGCGCTGCGGGCAAGAGCACACTGGCCAGAACCGTTGCTGCGGAGTTGACCGCTCTTGGTGTGCGAACTGAAGTGCTCGATGCCGACAATCTGCGCAGGCATCTCAATCGCGATCTCGGGTTTACCAAGGCCGATCGCGACGAGAACATTCGCCGCATCGCTTATGTCGCGAGCCTGCTGACCCGTCATGGAGTGGTCGTGCTGGTCGCTGCGGTTTCGCCTTACCGGGCCGCTCGTGACGAGGCCCGTCCCCAGATCGGCGCGTTCGCTGAAGTCCATGTCGACGCTCCCCTGGCGGTTTGCGAAGAACGCGACCCAAATGGCTTGTACCGCAGGATGCGCTCTGGAGAAGTGCAGCATATCGCCGGGGTCGACGACCCCTACGAGCCGCCACTTGCGCCGGAGTTGCGCTGCCACACGGATGTCGAGACTGCACAGGAGAGCGCCGCAAAAGTGGTTGCAGTGGTGCGTGGCCTCGCTCTCGCGGCAGCCGAACCAGGGAAGTCCGAATGATCGACGAAGTTGTTCCGCAGGACTATTTCTTCTTTGGACTTCGCCTGAGTTCATCTTTCGAACTTCCATCGATCCCGTTGTGGCCTGCAATGGATTCGGAAGGCACACCGGATATCACGATAAGATTTGGCGAAGTTCATGCTTCTCTTGCGGATCCTATTTGGTCGAGCCCATTTGTCCAGATCGGTAGAGACAAAAGCGCACTGGTCAACGTCGCCACGGTTGCGCGATTCTGGCTTCCTGACCGCAGCCAGATTGTGATCCAGATGTCCCCCGGCGCCGAACTCTTCGAAGTTGAAGCCTTTCTAATAGGCACTGTTGCGGGACTGGTTCTGCACCAGCGCGGATTGCTTCCGCTGCATGGCAGTTGTGTTGTACTCGACGGCCGTGCGATTTCAATCAGCGGCACTTCAGCGAGCGGCAAATCGGCCATCGCTGCATCGCTTGTCAGACGGGGAGCCCGGCTGCTTGGCGACGATCTATGTGTCCTCCATGCTTCCATCAACGGTCTCACGGTGGTGGCGGGGTCTATGCGGGCGCGGCTCTGGCCAGACGTGTTGGACCGTTTTGAAATTCCTCCGGAGCAGCGCCTCTCGACCCGCCTAGAGCATGGAAAACATGCTGCCATACTGCCCGCTGCCGACGCCCGGGCATGGCCTCTTCATCTTCTGGTGCGCATTCGGCTCAACGATACAGTGGCCGATCCTATGCTGGAACGTGTGCATGGACTGGACTCGCTGTTTCCGCCAGACTCACTCGTCTACCAGCGCAAGATAGGTCAGCTTTGGGGCAATGCGGCCACGGAGTTCAGCGGCCTCACGGCACTCGCCCGTAACGCTTCGAGGTTTTCTTTGAGGCGCACAAAAGTCTTGGACCACCTGGAGCAATGCACCGACCTCATTCTGAAAGCATTCCGGGAGGAAGCATGAGTCGGGCCGGCAACGATCCCAGGGACGGAGCGCTCATCGGCTGGCTGGCGTCGTATCCCAAGTCGGGAAACACCTGGTTGCGCATCATGCTGCATAGCATGCGCAAGGGCGGAACGCTGATTGACATCAACGAATCTCCGGATGCAAACATTCTGAACCGAGTGGAATTTGAAGAACACTTTGGTATCGAATCCAGCGACCTCACCCTGGCGGAGATCGATGAAGCAAGGCCGGCGCTGCATCGAGCATTGGCGCATGCATCAAAGGAGTCGCTGATTCTGCGCAAGGTGCATGACCGCTGTTGGCGCACCTCGAATGGCGAAGCGGTCTTTCCTCCGGAGGTGAGCCGAGGTGCGGTTTATATCGTGCGCGACCCGCGCGATGTGGCCGTCTCGCTTGCGCATCACATGCAAGTGAGCCTTGAGAAAAGCGTTTGCATCATGGGAGATTCGGCAACGACGATGGCCAGAAGTGTGAAGAAATTGGATGCGCAGTTGGATCAGCCACTCGGCAGTTGGAGCCAACATGTGACCAGTTGGCTGGATGGAGCAAACATGCCGCTGCTCCTGGTGCGATACGAGGATATGCTGGCCGATTCGGCCTGTGAGCTTTCCAGGGTGACTGGCTTTCTCGGGCTGAAAGAAGGGGAAGGTGCAGAGGCGTCTCGAAAGGCCGCTGCTGCCGCTGAGTTTTCAAACCTTCGCCGACAGGAGAACGAAAAAGGGTTCAGAGAGAAACCGCCGATGGCCGCACGATTCTTCCGCGAGGGCCGCGCGGGGGAAGGGAAAGAAGTCCTTCCGCTTCACCTGCTGAAGAAGATTGGGACCGACCATGGCGACGTGATGGAGCGGTTGGGGTATCAGCCATCCTGAATTCCGTTTCGATTTGGGGTCTGATTGGCGTCGGGCGAGCGGTAGAGGTTCGCCACAACTAGATTCAGGTTGACAGGCCTCCACCGATCATATATCGATATTGAAGGTCCCGTTAAAATTCATCATTTTGAGGAAGTGCAATGGCCGGTCAGGATGAAGTGAAAGAGTTGGAGCAGATACAGGATCAACCGGAGTGGCACGCCCCTGTTTTGCATTGTTTCGATGCGAAAGACGCCGAGGGCTTTAGCGGGAACGGCATGGGTCCTTCCTCAGAAATCCCGTCTTAGCAGCTTAGAGGGGCCCACTTTAATGAAGGGGTTGCGTCTCTCCAGGACACGAGAGACTATTTACAATGCAAGAACAGGATAATCGAATTGAGCTTACATGAATGGGAATTGCAGGTCGAATCGGTGCCTCCGGAGATGTTGCTCGCAGTCTTACGGCTGTCTATGGGCGCGTTTGCAGCGCTTCCGCTCCTGAGCCGCGTATATGGGATCTCGAAGGTCTCAGCCTTGGCATTTGCGGGGACGCAACCAGCGCCAAGACCATCTCTCCCCCAACTCGACTCCTGTTCGAAGGCCATATCCACGATCGCGCCAGCCTGCTCATCGAGCTGAATCTACACGATACCTCCGTTTCAGACGCCTCTCTCATGCTCCAGGCGTGGCTTCGCTTTCAGGAAGAGTTCCCGGCTCACATCATCGGCGAATACGTCTTCGCGATATGGGATGCAGGGCAGCGCCGCCTGATGCTCGGATGCGATCCGCTCGGGAGTTACGGTGTCCACTACTGGCAGGGCGACCGCTCCTTTCGTTTTGCGACGGAGATTGGCAGCCTGATCGCATGCCCTGAGATTCCAATTGCACCCAACGACGCTCAGGCAGCGAATTGGCTCGCCCTGGACCCCAATTCAGGAGAAGGAACGCTCTACAAGGGCATACAAAACGTGCCTGCAGGTCACGTACTGGAGCTCAAGGACTCGCGACTCCGCCTGCATCGCTACTGGCATCCGGAGAACATCCCTTCGTTGCATTTAGCCGATCCCCGCGAATATACCGAGGGGTTGCTCCATCACATGCAACAGGCGGTCCGGTGCAGAATACTCCCTGGTCAAAACATTGGCACGCACATGAGCGGCGGCCTCGACAGCTCTTCTGTGAGCGCGCTTGCCGCAAGCATCCTTGCCGAGGATGGTCGGACAGCGACTGCATTTACGGCAGTTCCCGCCGGCCCCCTCGCCAGCAATATCGATAGCAGACATTTTGGCGACGAAAGGGAACATGCTGCGAGTGTCGCGCAACTGCATGCCAATCTGAAACATGTCCCGATCTCCAACCACACCACTCCGTTCTTTGAAGCGCTGGACTATTGTTCGCGGGAACATCAATGTCCGATCCTGAATGCTCCCAATGCGACGTGGATTGTCGGCATTCTGGCGGAAGCGCAGCGAATGGGAATTCAGACTTTACTCTGCGGCTCAATGGGGAACCTGACGGCCAGTTACAAGGGCCAGTACGCGCTCCGGAAGATGTTGGCAGGGGGAAGGATGCTCGACTGGTTTCGGCTGGCAATGGGCCGGCGGAGGCTTGGATATAGCTTCCGGGATAGCGTCCGCCAGTCTCTGGGAAATAGCCCTGCTCAAGTTTGGTTCAGGAATGCCGTTCGGAATTTCGCGCTGAGCCCTCTCCGCCGATTGCGTGCAAGAGAAATGAACGGAGAATCCGGGCAAAATCTGTATCATATGTCGCCCGTTAGCCGGGATTTCTTCCGCACAACCGGGCTTTCGACCGAAAGTGAAGACCCGGGGAATGCTCCGGATACACCACAGCTCTTCCGCCTGAAAAATCTGCAGCGAGGACAAGGAGGCGCAATGGTTGCCGCCTCAAAGCGCTGCTTCGGTCTGCAGTACTCTGACCCCATGGCCGACCGCCGGCTGGTAGAGTTCTGCATCTCGGTTCCCGAGGAAGAATTCTGCCGCGGAGGCCTTCCACGATCGCTCATTCGCGGCGCCATGATGGGCAAGCTTCCCGACAAGATTCGCCTGGAACGCCGTATCGGATTGCAGTCGGCGGATGCGGATGTTCTAATGGCGAACAACCGTACCGAAATCGTGGCGGAATTCAGGCGGCTACAAGCCAGCGACCTGGCCAACAGGTATCTCGAAATGCCTGCCCTGAACAAACTGGTGGA
Source organism: Occallatibacter sp. (assembly GCA_049508975.1). Taxonomy (GTDB): domain Bacteria; phylum Acidobacteriota; class Terriglobia; order Terriglobales; family Acidobacteriaceae; genus Telmatobacter. Next base: position 19,404 of record JBELAI010000024.1, read on the forward strand.
AGAATGGTCCAGTGCCGATTGGGCGAATGGGGATGTGCGGCACCAGTACACACAAAAGCTCATGCGCGGCATAAGTTTTGGCCGATTCATGCGCACTTTGGAAGACGGTAGCCTGTATTCCTCACTTCGGCAAAATTCGTTGGCAGTCAAGGATTGATCGGAAGAGAGAGACGGGGCGGATCAATGCGGGGGGAGCGTTTCCCGCGCGTTGAGAGTCGCGCCAGGCACCGGCGCATCACCTCCCGCGAAAATGCCGAGCACTGTGAATCGATCCCGTGTTTCTCCACCCACAACCATCTTCCCGTACGACGTCACCCAGACATGAGCCTCGAATCCCCTGTTGGCCATCTTGGCTACACCGTTGGCAGTCTTGGCTACGCCGTAGTGAAGTTCCGCGGGAACTCCGGCGCGGCAAAGCATCTGCTGGGCAGCAATTCCTTGATGAAAGCAAACCGCTCTCCAGGGCACTCGACGAGCGGCCGCTCTTACCGCCCACGCTACCCGTTTTGTGAACTCCGCAGCGGGGGCCAAGCCCATCTCTGGCTTTCGCGCCACGTGCCGCATCATGTTGCGATAAAGTTTGAAGGGAAGCAGGTCAATCGCGAGCCAGGCGAGCAGCAGCCAGCCCATGGCATTGACGGCAAGCAGGAGGTCCTTCCTGCGCGCAAATAGTCGCCACCCCAGCGACGGACGACGCCTGCGATTGCTGCCGTAGGCTGCATTTTTGCCGTTCTTTGTCATCTTCCCGCGCCCTATTCACAGCTTACTCTGCGGATTTTCAGGTGGCAGAGTTTATTCCCCTCGCGAATTCTCAATTGCGCCCGAACGGGGGAAATGGCACTGCCGGCAGAGCTCGGTCCAGAGCACATTAGGAAACTGCTGTGGTGCTTATGGCTAATTCTATTCAGTTTAAATGGTGCACCCGGAGAGATTCGATCTCCCAACCCTTTGGTTCGTAGAACAATTAACAACGTATTATCAACGACTTACTCGGAACGGCTAGCATGCATTCAATTTCGAAACGATCCAGTCGGGAATTGGAACCGTTCGGATGTGGCCTCCATTTCCCAACAGATCGACTATGGACCAGTGATCTTCTCGCTTCTGGATATGGTCCGGTCTCAGGCTGACGGCCTCATGCCTTCTCAGACCGCAGGCCAGGAGCAAGGCGAGGAGAGCCCGATCCCGCTTTTCCTTCATGCGCTTGCCAGAGTGTGCGGCTTTGTTCGACCGTCAGCCAGTTTCCAAGGCGCGCGCCCAGCCTCTTGACGCCTTTGACACGGCCAATACCGGCCGCAAGGTCGGAACTGAGAAGGCCGCAGTCGGCGGCTTCGTAGGCGAGGCGGCGTACAGCACCCAGACGAGTTTGATGGTGCCTGAAGCCAGCTGCCGGGTTTCAAGGTAGGGCCGGTATCTTAGAACAACGGCAAATAGCAGCACTTTCCAATCCGGCGCCAGATTCATCTCAAGTTCAGCCCATGTCGCCAGCGCGCGCGTTGCGCCTAACGCAAAAAGCCAACCGGCCGCCGAGCCCAAAGCGCATACGCGCGGCATACCAAGTCGGGGCGGATCTGCCAATTCTTTGATTTTAGAGCATCGCTATTTTGGCGAACCACAACCGGGCTCCGGCGGGAATCTGGGCAAAGCGTGCGGGCGAATTGCGGATATCGTCTACAACCGATACCCCAACTCGCGCCGCTTTACATGGACCGATCTGGAGGACGAAGCGAATCAGGAGTGATTCAACCGTCCGTCATTTTGCCTTGTAGGTGTAATCGTTGTAGACCGTGACTCCGTTGAGAATCGTATAGAGCCGCGCATAAACAGTTTCTCCGTTGGTCGGAAGCGCATTTACAGTCACAGATGTGCCTGTTACATGACCCGATAAATAAAGGTCGTAGCCCCCTGGAGCGACCCCGCTCAGGTGGAGATCGTACTGCGAGCCCGCGGACCCGGCTGACCAGGTAAACACTACGCTGCTGGACGTAAACGTTGAACTCGGAGTCGGGGAGGTGAGTACGGCTAACGTCACCGTCGCCGCGGTGTAGGTGTAGTCGTTGTAGACCGTGACTCCATTGAGAATCGTATAGAGGCGCGCATAAATCGTTCCTCCGTTGGTCGGAAGTCCATTCACAGTCACAGATGTGCCTGTTACATGCCCCGATGTATAAAGTTCATAGCCCCCCGCCGCGACCGCGCTCAGGTGGAGATCGTACTGCGAGCCGGCGGTTCCGGCTGACCACGTGAACGTCACATCGTTGGACGTCAACGTTGAACTCGGAGTCGGGGACGTAAGCTTGGCTGACGTCACCGACGTCGCGGTGTAGGTGTAGTCGTTGTAGTACGTGACCCCATTGAGAATCGTATAGAGGCGCGCATAAATCGTTCCTCCGTTGGTCGGAAGTCCATTCACAGTCACAGATGTGCCTGTTACATGACCCGAAGTATATAGGTCGTAGCCCCCCGCTGCGACCGCGCTCAGGTGGAGATCGTACTGCGAGCCCGCGGTCCCTGCTAACCAGGTAAAGACTACGCTGCTGGACGTCAACGTTGAACTCGGAGCCGGAGAGGTGAGCTTGGCTAACGACAAGGCGGTGTAGGTGTAGTCGTTGTAGTACGTGACCCCGTTCAGAATCGTGTAGAGCCGTGCATAAATTGTTCCTCCGTTGGTCGGAAGCCCAGTCACGGCCGCTGAAGTGGCCGATATATGACCCGAAAGATAGAGCTCATTGTCCCCAGGCGCGACGGCGCTCAAGTGGAGATCGTACTGCGAGCCCGCGGTTCCTGCTGACCACGTGAACGTGACGTTGTTGGACGTCAACGTAGAACTCGGAGCCGGAGAGGTGAGCTTGGCCAACGACATGGCGGTGAAGGTGTAGTCGTTGTATGTCGTGACCCCATTGTTAATCGTATAGAGCCGCGCATAAATCGTTCCTCCGTTGGTCGGAAGCGTGTTCACAGTCACAGAAGTGCCCGATTTATGACCCGAAACATAGAGTTCATAGTCCCCAGGCGCGACGGCGCTCAAGTGGAGATCGTACTGCGAGCCCGCGGCCCCGGTTGACCAAGTGAAGCTGACGCTGGAGCCCGTCAACGTACTACCCGGTTTGGGAGACGTGAGAACGGCACTGGTGCTGACGCCCGTACCGTTCAGCGTGATAACCAGCGGAGCGCCCTGTGCTGGAGTAATTGTTACGGTTGCTACTCGTGCTCCGATGGAAGTTGCTCCGGGCGAGAAGGCAAGAGTAATAATGCAATCCGTGCGGCCTGCGATTGTGAATCCCAGATTTCCGCCGCAAGTCTGAGTTTCGGTGAAGTCGCTCGCATTGGCTCCGCTCAGAGAAATACTGTTGATCTGGATGCGCGAGGGTGCTGGGGATGAAGGCGAACCCTGATTCCCACTGCCGAGGTCGGTGAGATAGACGACCTGCGGCGCGCTAACCGTGGAGACGGTCTGGTTTCCAAAAGACACGGTCGTTTGCGAGAGGGAAAGCTCCTGGGCAACCGAGACCGCCGTTCCTGAGAGCTGAACAACATGCGGACTTCCGGGTGCGTTATCCACGATGGTTAGCGTTCCGGTCACAGTGCCTGCCGGTGTGGATGCCAGCGGGGTGAAGCCTACAGTGACGGAGCAGGGGGTTTGATATGTTATCGATGCCGAGCAGTTATTGGAGGTGGCAGTGAAGTTTGAACTAGCCGTAATGGAGGTTATCTTCACGCTCGAATTACCGGTGCTGCTCAGAACCACAGTCTGCACATTGCTGTAATCCGTGGTGCCAACAACCTCAGGATTGAAGGCCAGACTTGTGGGACTAACCTGAAGAATCGGAGCTGCAGCTACCCCTTGGCCACTCAGTGAAGCAGTCAGAGTTGCTGTCGTTCCTCCGGTATAGGTTATGGGCACAAGGATCGAGGTGGATTTGAGCCCGGTCGTCAATGGTGCAAAATACACAGTCGTATTACAGGACTGGCCTACCGGCAGAACCGTGCCACTGCAATAGTCGATTGGCTCTACGAAGTCGCCTCCCGTTCCGGCGGTGGTTGTCAAGTCCGCCCCGCTTATAGTCCCGAAAGTCAACTGAGTATTTCCGGTGTTGGTGACGATTAGCGTGACTTGATTGTTCAATAGACCCGTCCCCGCAACTGTTGCTGGAAATACCATAGTTTGCGGAGAAATGCTGGCCGAATTCGAATTAGCCACACCAACGCCGGAAAGAGTGGCCGTGAACGACGCAGAGGTCTCGTCTTTATAGGTAACGGAGAATTCAATGCTTCCCGTGCGGGTGCCCAGGGCTTGCGGCGTGAAGCCCGGAGACTCTGAGCACGTGGTTCCAGGTTGGACGATCTGGCCGATGCAAACAGAAGTCAGGGGGAAGTCGCCGGTATCCGATATGTTCGTTCCAGTCACGTTTTCAATCGTCAAGGGTACGTTGCCGGTATTTGTCAGGCCGACTTCGATCGATTGACTTCCATTGTACGGAGACTTCAAAGGCGTATTTGGGAATACCTGCGCCTGCGGAGACAGAATCGCGGCATCGACCACAGGAATGCCATAACCGGCTAAAGCTGCCGTATAGGTGTTGTTCAGGCTGTCTGTGAATGTGGCTGTGCCGGTTCGGTACCCTGCAGCAGTGGGGTGAAAATAGAAGGTCGTAGCGCAGTAAGTGCCCGGTGAAACTGTCTGCCCCGCGCAAGTCCCAAATTCCGAAGAGGTGGAGAAGTCACCGCTTCCAGCCGTCACCGACACGGTAGCAATGTCGATCGGTTGTTGACTATTGTTGTTAAGGTTAATGAGTGGCGAGTTAAAGAGCGAAGTAGTAGCACCCACCGCCAGCTGGTCGAAGGAAAGCACAGGTGGTTGGAGAGTTACGGATGGAACCGCAGCCGTTCCCACGCCGCTCAGAGTTATAGTTTGCGTCCCCGCGGAATCAACCAGCGACAAAGTCGCGCCCTCAGTAGCAACCAGGCTGGGAATGAACGTCAACGTGAAGCTGCAGCTGGCACCTGGTGGCATCGGCACTGGTGTGACATTCGGATTGCTTGGCATGTATGTAAAACAATTGTTGGTCGTAATCTGGAAATCGGTGCCGGGGGCCGGCGAAACACCCGTGATTGTTGGCAAACTTGGGAAGGTAACCGCCGCGCCGCCAGTGTTGTCGATATACACGGTGACTGCATCGGTATTTGAGCTTGTCGAGGCCACCATGGCGCCGCCAAAGCTGATTACAGTGGGAGTAATGTGAATGGCCTGGGCCGACTCCACGGAAGTCCCCGTCAGAGGAACTGTGGTGGTGCCTGCACTGCTGTGGATGATCAGCGATCCTGATTCCGCCCCGCTGCTATGCGTGGGACTGAAAGCGACCGCTACGCCGCAACTGGCGCCGGGGCTCAGAACACTTCCACAAGCGGAGTTGGAACTGTCAGTCTGCAAAGTTACCGCAAAATCCCCGCTGGCCTCAATGCTGTTCAAGGTCACGGGCGAATTCCCAGGGTTACTGACAACCAGTTCTTCGCTTACGCTGGTGGAGCCTTCAACCTGTGATCCAAATGCGAGAGATGACTGGCCCAATACCAGTGATCCAGTTGCCTGGATTCCCGTTCCAGTGAGATTGAAAACCGACGGTGTGCCGGAAGATGCAACCGTCAGCGTCAACGTTCCGGTACGCGTACCTGTTGCCGTTGGCTCAAACGCTACGCTTACTGAACAACTGGCTTGCGGACCCAACTTGGTTCCTCCGCAATTGCCCCCGTCGACCACCGCAAAGTCGCCTGTGGTAAATGTGCGGTCGATCGCCACGAAGTCCTCTCCAGGATTGGTAATCGTGAATGTCTGCGCGGCGCTGGGATCGCCTACAGGTTGAGCGGCGAATGTCATTGTCGACGGGCTGATGGTCAGGGACTGCGCTGAATTGACGCCGATTCCGCTCAGACCAAGCGTATGTGGGCTGCCAACCGCGCTGTCTGTAATTGACAGCGTCCCGGCCTCCTGCCCTGAGATTGAAGGCTGAAACTCAACCAAGATGCTGCAGGCTGCCTGTGGCGCCAGAACAAAGGGCGCTACATAGTACTGAAAGCTCCCGGTTGTGGAGTTATTTTGATACCCGCAGGTTGTATTGGGATCGCTGAAAGGGGGAGTTACAAGGCTGAAGTCCCCCGGGCTTCCAGCGCCATTGTTGGTCGACGCGGCAATCGAATTAATGGTCACCGGAGAGTTGCCCGTGTTCATCAGAGTGACCGTCTGCGTCAGGCTAACCTGGCTGAGGACCACGCTGCCGAAATTAAGTGCGGTTGAGGAAAACGAGAGGGTTCCATTCCCGGCCGATGCAAGAACGCCCGTACCCTGCAAACTTACCAGGCCTTGATACCCCGGCGCCTTAATCTGCAGGGAGTCATCGAGAAGACCAATTTGCTTCGGCGAGAACGCCACGCTGACCTGGCAACTCGTTCCTGCCGCAATCTGCGCGGGGCAGCCGTTTGTGACGATGTAATTAGATGTTCCTGTCGAGATCGAGGTGATAGGTAGAGGTTCATCGCCGGAGTTGGTCAACGTGACCACCTGGGCGGTGCTGTTGGTAAGTATGACTTGATCTAAGAAAGTGAGCGAAGTGACCGAGAGGACGAGATTTGAGGCATCGATTCCGGTACCGCTCAACGCCACAACTGTCGGGGAATTCTGAGCGCTGGTTTCAATCGTGAGCGTCGCAGATTGTTGGCCGGAAGAGGCCGGCGTAAAGCTCACCGTTATAGTGCAGATGCCGCCTGCTGGAATGGATGCCGGGCAGTTGTCTGTCTCTGAAAAACTTGTTGCGCTGAAGACGAATGGACGTGTGAGCGTTACAGCTTCGCTGCCCATGTTCCTAAACTCAAGGGTTCCGCCGACAGACGTGGTCGAGTCAACGGGTTGTGCCGTTGTATACACCACATCGGCGGGAATCGCCACAGTCGCTCCGGCATTGGCAGGACCGATCTTCGCCAGGAAACCTTCTCCGGGATTCTGAACCGCCGGCAATGTGACCGGAGCATCTGCACCATCGATGTTTGACGCAAAATATACATTGCCAGCACTGTCGACTGCGACTGCCGGCGCGTTGTTTGTTGTTGAAGTTGCCCCGCCAAGATAGGTTGAATAGATGGCACCTGTCCCATTTGACGCCAATTCGACCACAAACCCAGAAGCAAAAGTGGATGAGTTCGGAGCGGCGGGCGTCGCGTACATTCCTGGGAAAGATTGAATCGGATTGATCAATGGAAAATCGGTCGTCGTTGTAGAGCCTGAAATATACGCCTCGCACGAAGAAGCGCAACCCGGCACGATTGCCACACGGCTGGGCAGGACATTCGACCCCTGGAACCCGGAGGGTCCGCTGAGGAATGTCGAATAAACCAGGGCCGAACCGGCACTGTTCAGTTCCGCGGCAAATCCTCCCGCATAGCTGGTCTGGTAAGCGCCCGTGGTCACTGGAAAGTTGGTTGAGCCAACCGAACCGGCTACGTAAACATCGCCGGTTGTGTCGAGCGCTATGCCTGCCGGAACACCAGGCCCGAGGAATGCCGAATACACGAGGTTAGCCCCCGTTGGATTCAGCTTCACCACAAAGGCCCCGCTAGTGGCTACGCCTTCGAAGTTATAGGCTCCCTCAGTTATGGGAAAATCCGTGCTTCCATCGTCGATGATGTAGGCGTCGCCCGATGCATCGACGGCAATGCCGTCGCCTTTTGAGGGACCGTTCCCCGCGAGGTAGGTAGAATAGATAACCGATGCGCTTCCGCTCAGTTTGGGATTGAACTTGGCGACGAATCCTGCGTATTGTCCACTCCCCGGGAATGGATTAGTTGGCTGGTAACTCCCTTGTGTGGTGGGAAAGATCGAAGATTCTGTGGAACCGGTCACATAGGCATTTCCCGACGAGTCAACGGCTACCCCTGCGATATTAGTTATGGAGCTTCCGCCGAGATAGCTTGAATAGATCAGTGACGACGCATCCGATTTGATCACGGTCAGAAAGCCGGTATTATCACCGTTGGTCGCCCCAGTACCTTGAAAAGCGCCTGAAGTCGTGGGCAGCCCTACTCCCGCATTGCCGGCTACATAGATATCTCCTGTTGTATCCACCGCAATGGCATTGGGTTCTATGGAAGTATTCGTTGACCCGAGTGAAACGTTGAACAATAGCTTTCCGGTGGGGTCGAACTTCAAAATATTCGTGCTCGCGTAGCTGTTTCCCACCGAGGCTGCAACATAAGTGTTGCCCGCTGCATCTGCGGTCATGGCAGAAATATTGGTATTGGCAAAATAATAGGGTGGCGAGGAATACCCTGGTGTGCCCGGAATATCGAGCCCGTAAACCATCACCGGGTCAATCACCAGCGGCCTTTGCCTATCGTAGTGTCCAACAGCGAAGCCAACGACGTCCGTGTTTGATTCGGGTGTGCCGGCTCGCCGGATTTGATACCGAACTTCTACTGGTTGCCGGGTCAACCCATCGGGCGATGGCTGATATGCTACAGGCTTCAACAGAGTAATTGCCGCTCCGTGAGAAGAGAGAAGCAAATTTCCTTCTTTATCGATGCGCGAGCTTTCCGCTCCTTTGGTCGCGAGTTTAATCTTCCCAGGATCCGCGTTTGGTTGCAGAAGAAAGTCGTATTCAAGCCGGCCGGCGTTGCCATAGAACGAAAGGTCAACTCCTGGATAGACTTCCTTGTAATTCACGCGGCCATAGCCAGGTATATTTGTGATCCAACTCTTTGGGCTGCCCTTCGGGAAAAAACTCTGTGTTCCTTGCTTTCTCTCTTGCGCAATCATTGCAGCATTCGCATCGGAGGCCAGCAACTCCAGCGCAATCGTCGATGAATCCGAAGTCGACAACGCACTGCCGCGCGCGTGACTGAGAAATGCAATCGACGCTTTGTCGGGTTCCAGGCGGAGTACGTAGCCTTGCCCCTTGGAGATGAAACGAGCGTTCGAACTATCCTGCCCCAGGTTAGGCTCAAAGGTAAGTTCGGAGTGCGCAAATGTTACATTCTGATTAAGTGCGTGAGGAAGCGGAACTGACTCATTCTTGACTCCTGCTGCTGACGATGAGAGTGCCTGGGAACATAAATTGCCGATGTTCCCGCTGCTGAATGCCACCGACGTGATCAGGAGACGCAGTAGATAATTGCGGCCAATGCGCTGGAAGCAGTGATAAAGTCTTGAACCTTGCAGATCGAAAGGATAATTTAACATGTGATTTTCCTCTGAAATGGCAGTGAACAAATTAACTCTATGGAGACCTCAGGGATCTCCCGTCCGTAGCTATAGGAATACAAAACCGGGGAGTTTCGAATTCTTGCCCGGATGATAGCGGGTCGGTTCCCCGCTGTCAAACCCTAAATTTTTCCGAATCAAGAAGATCGTGTCGGGAGCGAAAACCAGGCGAAGGAGAATCGATTGCCGAGCAGTTAAGTCTTCCTCAACATCCTCCCAATGGATGGCATGGTCCTGTCTTCGCGGGCAGAGCACTTTTCCGAAGTTTTCAACCGGGATGTTTTGGAGTGTCGGCGGACGTCTGCGTGAATCCAGACGGGGAACAGCTGCGAATTGGGATATACGGCTCTTCGTGGCTTTGGAATTGACCTGCGACGCTATCGATGTCATGACATGTGTATTATTGACGTGAGTTTTCCGACGTTCAGAAGGACGCATGAAGGTCTTTATCGTCGAAAAGCGCCTTCGCGGTTGAATTGTGATTGGCCTCCGATCTGCCGGAGAAACTGCAGCTGATAAGAGCCGGCGGGGGCCATTGCTGGGCGCATCGCGATTCGACGATCGAGGCGAGCATGTGTGGAAGAGAGAAATCTTCGCCATGGTCCAATCATTCATCTCGGGCTGCTCAATTTTTCCTCTCCGTTTCAACTTCAATGGCGTGTTTGCGGCGCTGCTGCTTGTGTTGCCTGTGCCGGCGATGCAGGCGTTCGCGCAAACCACGACGATCAGCGGCACGGTTTACGATCCAAGGACTATCGCGAATGGCGGACTGCCGCTGCCCGGAGTGCTCGTCTATGCGACGACGGGGACGATTGCGCCGCTCGCGGCTGGTGTGCAATGCCTGACGTCGTCGACTTCGGTGCCAGGCGGCGGCGTGGTGAGCTACACCAATACTGCCGTGAACGGCACTTTCACGCTGAACAACGTGCCGGTGAACGCAACCTATAACGTGGTGATCCAGGCCGGCAAATGGCGGCGGCAGTTCACAGAAACCGTCGGGACGAATGCGCTGGCAGGAATCGAACTGGACATGCCATCGAATCATACGCAGGGCGACATTCCGCTGATTGCAATTTCTACAGGCGGCGTCGATGGGATGGAGTGCGTCTTCCGCGATATGGGCATCGCAGACACGGAGTTTACCGACGACAAAGATACGGTCAATCCCGGTGGGCGCATTCATCTATACCAGGGCAGCGGGACCGGTCAGGCGACTGGTGGCGCTGTTATCAATGCATCGACGCCGTCTCAAACCGCTCTGATGAACAGCCCGGCAACAATGAACGGCTACGACGTGTTGATGTTTCCGTGCCAGGGAGGTCCGGACGGTCAAGCGACCCCTGCCGGAGCGACCAACCTGCTGAACTACGCGAACACCGGCGGCCGGGTTTTTGGAACTCATTACGGTTATGTGTGGCTTGACCCCAATCCGCCATTCGATTCGGATTTCCCGCCGGTTGTGGATTGGGACCATAATCTTGCATATCCTTTTCCCGACCCGGGAGCCGCCACCATCGACACCGGCTTTACAGACGGGGCGGCGCTCGCGCAATGGCTGCTGAATGCGAGCGCTTCGATTACATACGGGCAAGTTGAGCTTTCTACCCTGCGCAACGATATCAGCGCGGTGATTCCGCCGACTCAATCATGGGCGACGATGAACTCCGATAGCGCGATCATGCAAATCACCTTCAATGCGCCGGTGGGCGCACCTGCGGCAAACCAGTGCGGACGTGTGTTGTACAACGAATACCACGTAGTGGATCTAGAGAATCTCCCCAACGGAAACGACACCGGGCAAGTGTATCCGAGCGAGTGCCCGGGTTCGGCTTTGCCCCCAGGCTCCAATAAAATGACGCCGCAGGAGGAGATGCTTGAGTATGCCCTGTTCGATCTATCGTCATTCGTGACGCCGGTGGTGGTGCCCACGCTTTCCATCAAATTCAAACCGAGCCCGCTGATCGTGAATCAAAACGAAACAGGCATCGAGTTAACGGTTAATGTCGTTAACACCAGCTCGACAACGCCCATCAACAGTACCGCCGTTCTGACCCTGACGCTGCCTTCGGGACTAACGGCGACAGGCCTGACAGACGCAAGCGGCGATTGGAACTGCGCTGTTGGCACCCTGACTTGTACGCGGACGGTTGGCATTGCCGCAGGCACGAGCGATGCGGTCACCTTGACAGTGAGTGTTCCGGCGTATCCGACGGGAGGGATTGCAACGCCGGCGAAACTGACCGCGACAGTATCGAGCCCGAATTTCTCGAATAGTGTGACCGCATCGGATTCGGTGATCTTCCAGCAACCACCGACGATCGTGTGGGCGACGCCGGCACCGATCCTCTACGGGACCCCGCTGAGCGGGATCCAATTCGATGCCAGTTCAGCTTTGCCGGGTAGCTTCGTCTATTCCCCTGTCGCGGGAACGGTTCTGGGGGTGGGGCAGCACACGCTTTCAGTAACTTTTGCGCCGACGGACACGACCGATTACACGACCGGGACGGCGACCGTAACACTGACGGTTCTTCCGGTGACACCCAGCCTTGGGTTGACGGCCTCGCTCAATCCAGCATTTGCGTTGAACCCGGTCACTTTCACAGCAACCATTTCTGCGTTTGCAACTCCGCCAACCGGCACGATCGCCTTTTACGACGGGACCACCCAGATTGGAGTGGGCACCGTGACAGCGGGATCGGCGGCATACACCGTAACGACGCTGTCCGGCGGGAATCACTTGGTTACCGCAGCGTATTCCGGCGACTCGAGTTATGGGCCGGCGGTCAGCGGAGCGGTGTCAGAGACGATCCAGGACTTCAAGCTTGCTGAATCGAACAGCGTAACCGCGGGCACGGTGACGACCTATAACCTCACGATTACGCCTGAAGGCGGCACGACTTTTCCGGAAGCGTTGACAATGAGTGTATCCGGGCTTCCGTTCAGGGTCACGGGCGTCTTTAATCCGGCTACTGTTCCGGCAAACTCGGGCGCTACACCTGTTGTCCTTCAGGTAACGACACCGAATCTGGGGGCGATGCACTCTTCGCGCAGACCGTTTGGTGGCGGAGCACTGCCCATGGCGTTGGGGCTGATCCTGCTACCCTTTGCGGGAATGCTGCGCAAGGCCGCTCATGGCTGGAACAGGCTGGTGCTGCTGGGCCTGATCGGTGCAGCTCTTGCAGTGGAATTGACGGGATGCGGCGGGATTACTCTCACTCCGCACACCTCTTCCATCACCATCACGGCGGCGGCGGGTCCGTTGTCGCACTCGGTTACGGCGAGCCTCACGGTGCAGTAGAGTTAGTGGCGATGTTTTTGGTGAAGAAGGCAGGTTAGCCTCCGCTGGCGCGGAGATAGCGAGTTAACAAGTTAGAGTAGTCTCGGCATCGACACCGGCACAGCACAGAGGCCGCCTTGTCGCTCCGGCCTGAGGCATTCCGCAGGCTCAGCCGCTGCATTGTTTGCGGCTGGCCTCCAGCAGGGCTTGCCATCCGATGCGGCTCATTCGGAGGCGCTGGCCGTCGATCAGGATCACCGCGCCTTCACCGCGGCCCTCGCGAAAAATCTCGCTTACGCGGGCAACGTTGACGATGACCGAACGGTGAATACGAACGAAGTTCAAGGGATCGAGTGTGCTGGCCAGTTGCTTGATGGTCTCGCGCAGCATCAGTTTCCTGGTTCCTACGTGCAGACAGGAATAGTAGTCGGCCGCTTCGATCCAGTCGATGTCGCCGACATTCACAAAGGAATCCTTTGTGCCGTTCGGAACCAAAAGCCGAATTGGGTATTTCTGCCGCGGCGGCCCGTCAGTCTCGAGGGTCGTCAACACGGCCTTCAGCTGCTCCTGGGTCAGTAAGGCTCTCTGCGAAGCGAAGCGCTCTTTGACATGAGCAAGCGTCGCCTGCATTCTGTCCGCATCGACTGGCTTGGTGAGATAGTCGAGCGCGTGGACCTCGAAGGCGCGGACCGCATAGTGATTGTGAGCAGTGACGAAAACGGTGATCGGCATCCTGGTGGGCCCTGCCTGTTCGATGACATCAAAACCGCTGCGCCCGGGCATTTGTATATCGAGAAAAAGCAAGTCGATCTGCGAGTCTTTCAGTGCCGCGAGAATTTCCCGTCCGCTGCGGCATTCGGAGACAATCTGGATTTCTTCGTCGTGAGACAGCAGGAAGCGGAGCCGTTCGCGGGCGAGCGGCTCGTCATCCGCGATGAGGGTTCTGAGTATCATCGAGGCGTGGATTCGTACGGAATCGTAATGGCCACTTCGAAGCCCCCGGAGGCGAGCGGCCCGGCTTTCATCGAGAAATTATTGCGGTAGAAGTGGACCAGGCGTTCGCGCGTGTTGCGGAGCCCGATGCCGGAGCCGTTTGTCTGAGTTTTTCCGAGGCCGGGGCCGGTATCGCGGACGAGCAGCCGAAGTGAAGATCCTTCACGGACCGCGGACGCCTCAAGCACGCCGTCGTATTCGCATTGCGCGATGCCGTGGCGGATGGCGTTCTCCACGATGGGTTGAAGGAGGAAGCAGGGTACAAGGCCGTCGAGCGCGGTGGGGTCAACGCGGATGTCGAGGCGCAGTCGATCGGCAAAGCGGACCTGCTCGATGGCAAGATAGTCTTCGACGATCTGCAGTTCCTGCGACAAAGGAACTTTCTCCGGTGAGTTCCGCTGCAGCGTGCTTTTGAGGATGGCATTGAGATGCCGAAGCATTTCCGCAGCCTGCTTCTGACGTCCGAGCTCGACCAGCGTGGTAATGGCGTTGAGGGTGTTAAAGAGGAAGTGCGGCTCCAGTTGCATCTGCAGGGCGTGCAAGTGGGCCGCGGAGAGTTGCTGCTGCAACTCGAGTGCGTGCAGCGCGTCCTTCTGCGCGCGCATGCGATATTGCAGCGCGCCGACGATGCCGATGACGAAACCGTAAAGGAGGATCTCGATGCCGAAGCGATTCCAGTTGAGAAGGTACATCCGCATCATATGCGCGTACTGGCTATACGCCCAACCGACCGAAACGAAACCTACACTCCACAAGAGATAGAGATGGGCCAAGCCGAGAAGCGACGCGATGGACAGGTGGATGGAGATTGTTCTGAAGGAGAGGTTCGACAGCGGGGTGAATCGCGCCGCGAGCTTCCAGACGGCAACGGAGATCAGGGCCCACCAACCCCAGAGCACAGCGCCGTAGACAAGGGAAGGGATGTGGGTGACCGACCCGCATTCGATGGCCGTTACAAGCGCTAGGGCGGTAGTCACCGAAAGGACGGTCAGATAGCCATTGAGCCGCGACGCCAAAGTGGGTGCGAGTGCGGCCGCCGGGGGCGCAGGTGCGGAAGAATTAATGGGTACCTTGAGCAATTGCGAGCCGGATGCGAGGCTGCTCATCTTCATCCTTTCGTGGTCCTGATTTAAACCCTGACTCTCCATTATCCATGCGGGAATGGAATTGCTTCCACGAGTTTGCAGGGAACGCCGCGAATTGTGCAGGGAACCACCCCACATCGCCGCCGGCTTGCGAGGGTATGACGGACCCGCTTGAGAAGCTCGCGGAGTCAGACTGTACTCTATCGCGCGCAGTCCGGCGCTTCCCTGCAAATATTACGGTGCTGCCTGCATATCGATATACCGGAGCCCGCGTTCTGTAGACGCTGGCGGAGAGGTGGATGTGAGCCTGCGAGCCAAAACTGGAATGATTCTACTGCTGACGGGAGCGTCGCTCGGAGTGACGTCCTGTTCCCCTGTTGCAGCGAAGACCAATGCTCCCGGAACCGACGACATCCCAGTGCGCGCCGTCAGTGCGGTTGTGCAGGATGTGCCGCTGGATATTGCGGCCGTGGGGAATGCGGAGTCGGTGCACAGCGTCGAGGTGAAGTCGCGCATCGCCGGGCAAGTGGAGCGGGTGGACTTTACGGAAGGGGACACCGTCGCAAAGGGACAGTTGCTGTTCACCATCGATCGCGCCGCGCTGGAACGACAGGCCGCCGAACAGCGAGCGGAGCTGGCCCGCGACGCGGCAATGGAGGAGCAGGCGCGCGCCATCGTGGCGCGGGACGCGGCGTCCCAACGCCAGAGCCAGTCGGAGGCCGTCGTCGCCGAGAAGCTGGGGAACCTCGGCGTGATTTCCGGCCAGCGCGTCGACGAACTGACGACGGCGCGCGACACCGCGAGCGCGAGTTTGCACTCCGACGAGGCAGCCGTTGCCGCCGCGGATGCAGCAAGAAAAGCGGATCAGGCGCGTCTGGACACGACGCAGTTGCAGTTGAGCCAGGCAAATGTGGTGGCTCCCATTGCGGGGCGCGTCGGCGCGGTAGCGGTGAAAGCCGGAAACATCGTCGCCGACAACGGCACAACGCTGGTGACGCTGCTGCAGATGACGCCGATCGATGTAACCTTTGGCGTTCCAGAGCAGGTGTTGTCCGACGTGCGGCGACTGAACGCACAGGGCACATTGACGGTGGAAGCAAGCCATGGCGGAGGAGGGTTGGAGGAAGGCCGGCTGGCGTTCATCGACAACACGGTGGATGCGACGACAGGAACCATTCGGCTCAAAGCGGTTTTTCCGAATACGGATGGTGCGCTTTGGCCTGGCGAATTTGTTCACGTACGTCTGCGTTTGCGCGTCGACGCTTCGCGAACGGTGATTCCCAATAGCTCTGTCGAGGATGGCATCAATGGCAAATATGCCTGGCTGGTGCGCTCCGGCGTAGCCAACATGACACCTGTAACCGTGACCCGCACGTATCTCCAGGAGAACGGGCCGGAGTTGGCTGTGATTGGCAGCGGTGTTCGTCCCGGCGACCTGGTCGTAACCGAGGGGCAGTTGCGGCTTACTGCGGGAGCGCATGTATCGCTGCTGAACGACGGTCGCGAATCGAGGAACAGCAGCACCGGCAAGGGTATGGAATGACCCGCGACAACTCTGTTAAGACAGCCCACCTTTGAGAGTGCGCCCATGCAATTGACTCACTTCTTTATTCGGCGTGCAACGGCGACGACGCTTATGATCGCGGCGATCGCAGGATTCGGTGTTCTCTGCTATTTCTCGCTGCCGGTCAGCAATCTGCCGGAAGTCGAATATCCCACCATCCGCGTGAACGCAGGACTGGCCGGCGCTAACCCGGACGTGATGGCTTCCACCGTGGCCACGCCGCTCGAGAGCGAATTCTCTATGATCCCGGGAATCGCGAATATGACCTCGACGAGCCAGACCGGGCAAACAAATATCGTGCTGCAATTTGATCTGAACCGCAGTATCGATGCCGCCGCGCAGGATGTGCAGGCGGCGATTGCGCGAGCTGCGGGCGAACTGCCGGCGAGCATGCCCTCCCCTCCTTCCTATTCGAAAGTGAATCCGGCGGCCGATCCCATACTGTGGCTGGAAATGTCTTCGACGACCATGGCGCTCGACGATTTCGCGAAGTATGCCGATCAGGTGTTCGCAAAACGTATTGCCATGGTGAGCGGCGTTTCGCAGGTGCCGGTGTGGGGGCCTTCGCAGCCAGCGATTCGGGTGCAGGTCGATCCGGAAAAGCTGGCTGCATATGGCGTGGATCTGGAGCAGATTCGCAGCGCTCTCGCCACCAACAGCGCCAATCTTCCTTCAGGTACCCTGTATGGCGATGCGCGTGACTATTCGTTGCAGGCAAACAGCCAGCTTACGACTGCGGCGGAGTTCTCGCAGTTGATTGTCGCTTACAGGGGCGGCCTCCCTTTGCGGCTGAATCAGGTCGCGGACGTTTCCAACAGCTCTCGAGACGACAAGAGCACTTTCTGGATCAATGGACGGCCAAGCGTCATTCTCGCCGTGCGGAAGCAACCGGGCGCCAACACTGTGGAAGTGGCCGATCACGTGAAAGAAGTAATTCGCTCGCTGGGCTCCTCAATGCCGCCAGGGGTTTCCTTCGGAAAGGTCGCTGATACCGCGGAGATGGTTCGCGACTCCATCGCGGAAGTCGACAGGACCCTCATCCTCACTGTGGTTCTCGTGGTGCTGGTGATCTTTGCGTTCCTCGGTACGGCGTCGTCGACACTGATTGCGAGTGCGACCATTCCGGTGTCGATCCTCGGCTCGTTTATTGCCATGCGGCTGCTGGGCTACTCCGTGGACTTGTTCTCCATGATGGGCATCACGCTGTCCGTCGGTTTTGTGGTCGACGACGCCATTGTAATGATCGAGAACATCGTGCGCCATCGCGAGATGGGCAAGTCGAAATTGCAAGCGGCACTCGACGGCGCAAACGAGGTGGGCTTCACGATCGTCTCAATGACAGTTTCCCTGGTCGCCGTCTTTCTTCCGATCCTGTTTCTCAATGGAGTGCTGGGCCGGTTGCTGCGCGAGTTCGCCGTCACGATTTCAGTTTCGATTCTGCTTTCCTGCTTGACGGCACTCACGCTGACACCCATGTTATGCAGCCGGTTCCTGGGCTCGCGCGAAAACATTCAGAACCGGTTTCAGCTGCGAACAGAGCGCATGTATGCAGCCATGGAACGCGGCTATCGACGCTCACTCGAAGTTGTCCTTCACCACCGGCGCGCCACCATCGGCGTGAGCGTGGCGATGACCGCGCTCACGATCGTCCTGTTCGTCGAGATGCCGAAGAGCTTCATGCCACCGGTTGACGTCGGTTATTTCAGCGGCACGCTGGAGGCGGCGCAGAATAACTCGTTTGCCCAGATGATCGCCTACGGCGAGCAAGTCAATTCCGTCCTGGCGAAGATGCCGTGGATGGAGAGCAATCTGTCGGGAACGGAATCACAGAGCTTCGGCTGGTTTCATGTGAACCTGGTCGAAGATCGGAATCGGCCCAATGTGCAGGTCATCATGGCGGACCTCCAGAAGAAGCTCAATCGCATTCCCGGCCTCAATGTCTATCTTCGCCAAGGGAGTTTTCTGAGCCTGGGACAGAATGAAAGCCGTTCTCAATATTCGGCGGCTCTGCAGGGGCCCGATCCTGAGGAGCTGTATCGATGGGCGCCACAATTGAAGGCCAAGCTACAGTCACTGCCGGAGCTGGCGAATGTCTCGACCGATTTGGAACTGAGCGCACCGCGGATCAACGTCGATATACGGCGCGATCTCGCAATGTCGCTTGGCGTGGATCCCGAGAACATCGCCAACACCCTCTACGACGCGTACGGCAATCGCCGCGCCAGCACCGTCACGGTCGCTTCCCAGCAGTACGATGTGATCCTTGAAGTCCTGAAGCGGGAGCAGCGCGATCCGGAAGCACTGGGAAATCTCTACCTGAGATCGAGCACGGGCCGGCTCGTTCCGCTCTCCGGCGTCACGCGACTCTCGCAAACAGTGGCCCCGCTGAGCGTCAACCACGTCGGACAGTTCCCGGCAGTGACGTTCCAATTCGATCTCGAGCGCGGCGTCTCACTCGATTCCGCGACAGAACTCATTCGGCGCGCCGCTGCGGAGATCGGAATGCCGGCGACGCTGACGTTCTCCTTCCAGGGAACGGCGGCTCAGTTCCAGAGTTCTCTCAAAGGTCTGGGCGTTCTTCTTGTGATCGCGGTCATGGTGATCTATCTGGTTCTCGGCGTGCTCTATGAAAGCTTCATCCATCCTCTGACCATTCTCTCGGGTTTGCCATCGGCAGCGATTGGCGCGCTGCTAATGTTGCTGCTCTTTGGCCAGGACCTCAACCTCTACTCGTTTCTCGGCGTGCTCCTGCTGATCGGAATCGTCAAGAAGAACGCAATCATGATCGTCGACTTCGCGCTTCAGGCTGAGCGCGAGGCGCACCTGGAGCCCGAGGCCGCCGTGTTGCAAGGGTGCATGCAGCGATTTCGTCCCATCATGATGACGACTATGGCGGCTCTGCTTGGAGCGGTCCCTATCGCCCTCGGTACGGGAGCGGGCGGAGAAGCACGGCGCCCGCTCGGCATTGCGGTAGTCGGAGGGCTTCTGCTCTCGCAGTCCCTGACTCTCTATGTCACACCCGTGATTTATCTCTACCTGCATCGGGTCCGGCGTGAACGAACCGCCTGGAGCCCTGGGAGCGCCATCGCCGCTCAAGGGAATCTGGAAACGGCGATCCCAGATTGATCTCAATTCAATTGCGAGTTTTGCGGTTTTACATCGTTCAGGCGATTGGCGCCGCATGCTGTAACCGGACTACGCTCCGGCTTTAGGCATGGCGAAGATCGTTGGATCAATCGTCATGTTCAGTTCAATAGGCTTCGCCTCAGAAGATAGGCCGTACTGCGTGGCCACACTGCTTCAATTTAGAATCGGGACAAGGTATGCTTCCCTTGGTTGAACGGGGCTGTCGCATCCTTACATCAGAAGAGGTCCTATTTGTGAAGCAGAGTTTCGCAGCAATTATCCTTGGCGGTACTGGACAAGTCGGCGGTGCGGCTGTCGCGGAACTGCTCGCATCTTCGGAATGCCGGGAAGTGGTGATGATCACCAGAAAGCCAATTGCGTCGCGACTGCGGGTGCGCAACGTTGTTCTTGATACCGGCGCAGCTGACTTTGCCGAACGCACTGCCGTTCTTGCCCGCGAAGTTTTAAGCCAGGGTCCCGTCAGCGCCGTGAGCTGTGCGGGTGTCGGCTCAGGATCGATGCGTTGGAGCGAAGAAGAATTGCTACGACTCGAGGTCGGCGTCGTGGGAGCCTTTGCGCGCGGCTGCCATGACGCCGGAATCGCCCAGTTTTGCCTACTTTCCGCCGTAGGAAGCACAGCCCGTAGCCGGTTTCGCTATGCGCGAGTCATGGGCATGAAGGAAGACACGGTGCGTAATGTCGGCTTTGCCCGCCTCGCTATATTTCGCCCCGGCATCATTGTCGGCAACTCTCATACCCCGGCCTGGGTCGGCTGGTTGGGAAGCCTCTTGCCTGGGGCGTTTGGCAATATCGATCAGCGAATTCTCGGTCGCGCAATCGCCGCAGAAATAGCTTTGCACCGTCGAGAGACTGGTGAAATTGTCCGCGAGAATGCAGCGATGAAAAGACTCGCGGCTCAGTTCAAAAGCGTGACTTAGGAATTTGGCATCAACGCACCCAGCTATCGCGCGGGGATTGATTCGAACCTTGAGACTGCTGATGTCCAAGTCCACCATGAATCATTCTGCGCGCAATGCTTGTATGCGGTTTATCTTGGTGGTGCGCCTTGCGGGTAGCTATGCGGCGGCCGATGGCGAGGCCTATGACCAATAGAAGCAGGCTCTCGCGCGGGATCAGCCACAGCAGCATACGGGATTGCGCGCCAAGGCCGAGACGGATGCCCAACCGCCGACGCAGGTGTCGTAGCGCCGTGATCATCTGAATCCAAGCAGCGCTTTCAAGTCCGTAGTACGGATTGCGCACAGCTGATTACTTCAGGACCGTGGGGTTGTATTTCGCCCCCGCGCGAAGGCTATCGAGTATCTGCTGCGTTCGTGCGGGGCAACTTCTCCCTTTGTCAGGCGTGAAGTTGTCGTGCTCCGATTCGATAAGCGGCAATGGTTCCGTTGGACCCGGAATCTGGTTCAGGGCGGTCCAAATTCCCGCGGGCGGAGAAACGGTATCGATGAACCCCATGCCCGCCATCACCGGAGCCTTGATGCGCGAGGCGAAGTTGACGGGGTCGAAATAGAGGGCGGTCTCCATTGCCTTGGGATTGTCCGAAGGCCAATTGGGAAAGCCGCTCTTGCGGCCATGCAGATCGCCGTTTGTATCCGCGCCGGCAGGAACGCAGACCAGCACCGCCGTGATCTTCTCCGGGCGCAGACCCGCGAGCGCGAAACTCTGCTGGCCTCCCTGGCTTCCGCCTGTCAACACAATTGTTTTCCCATCCCAGTCCGGCCGCGTGAGCAGGTAATCGAGAGCACGTGAATCGCGAAGGTACATGTTCAAAAAGTAGGATTTCTCGCGGTCCGTGTTGCCCACCGCTACGTATGACTTTGGAATGTCTCCGGAAGGGTCGGAGGGCGGCTTGTCGTGGGCGTCAACATTGATCACCAGCCAGCCATCTGAGGCACGTTGCGCAGCCCAGTGAGGATCGAGCGCGTAAATACCCGCATACTGCAGTTGAATGATCGCGGGAAATTTTCCTGGCCTGGCAGGCTTCGCAACATAACCGTGTACCTTCGATCCCATTGCCTCGAGAGCAAACGTACTCTCCTCGATGCCGGGCATGTCGGGCTGGATCGCTGTTACGCTCGGGTTGATGGAAACCTTGGCTTGTGCGGCCAGTTTCGCTTCCCAGAATGCATCGAAGTCTGGCGGCCGCGGCGTCGAGAGACCGAGTCCGCCGGGGGTAACTGCGGCCCCAACGGCGTAAAGGCCGTTGTTGCGGCCCGTGTTGCCGCCGACGAACGCGGATGTGGCGGCGGGGCCGGCGTTCGTCGCAGCCGACGCGCCAGGATCCTTCACCGTGTTGTCTCCCAAGAGGTTTGCGTAGGGCTCAATGGCGACATAGATCATCTCGGGCTGGTCGCCGACGATTTCAATCTTGTCCTTCCCGGAACTCAGGTCGAGCTTGCCTTCTCTGAGGACATCTTTGTTATTACGCCGAATGGTCCATTTATATGCATACGTCAGCGTCGCAGGGCCCGGAGAAACAATCCAGCCGACCGTATCGCCAACATCGTACAGGCCGCTTGCGTGGTAAGGACGAAACACGAGTTGTTGCACCGGAGGCGCCGGTTGGGCGTACACAGCCAGGGCAACGGGCGACAGCAGAAAGGCGAGTCTGATGGTTCGGTAGAATTCCAAAGCAATCTTGCGGCAACTCTCGCCAACGGTCCGCTTCATATGCCCACCTTGGGCCAACAATGGTCCCATGACGCCCCCCTGTCTATTGCTGACATTTGCAAGCAATGAGGATACACCACAGAGCAGCAAGGATGAATGCCCCTTGGCCTTCGGGCCATGTTGCCTGAAGAACTTTATATGCGGGATAGGAAGCGAAACTGACCACCTGCCTGTGGGCGAGTCCAGAAGCTCTAAGTCTGAATTCCGAATTACCAAAAACGCTTCATGCGGGTTGGATTGCCAGGCCCGTCGCCGCCTCAGAACCGAAAAGAACAAATTTTCGGGCCGGCTTGTCGAAATCCGGTCTGGTCGTTCGTCGTTATAGTGAAGGCGAGCGACGCGGTAGAAGCCGTGTGGAAAGCGACAGCAGCAACGATGAGCAAAACGAGAGAGAGTGCCATATGACAAGTCGACGTGAACTGATTCGCCAGGGCATTGGGCTGATGGCCGCAACTGCCGTCACCCGTTCGTCGGTGGCCCAGCCTGTTGGGGGGCAGGAGAGGTTCGTTGCATCCCCGGTAGACCCGATGCAGCTCGTTAACCCTCAATTTCGCGCCCTCTTGCAGTCGATGCCAGATTTACCCCCCATGGAGTGGACGGCCGCGATACTGCCACAGTTCCGAGAGGGAGCGAAGGGGCTTGCGCGGCCACTCCTGCCCGCTCCGGCGGTTGTCAAACGAATGATTCCTGGACCAAAAGGCGCGCCCGAAGTCCCGCTGTATATAACCGGTGTTACAGCCGGACCTTCCAAGCCGGCCGTGCTGCATATCCACGGTGGCGGATTTATAGCAGGATCTGCGGCCGATAGTCGGCGGGACATTCAAGAGTTGGCGGCGAATCACGATTGTGTAGCCATCGCCGTGGATTACCGCCTCGCGCCCGAAACCCCATTCCCGGGTTCTCTGGAAGACAACTACACGGCCCTGCTTTGGATGTATAACAATGCGGCGGAACTAGGGATCGACCGCAACCGGATCGCGATCAAAGGCGAGAGCGCCGGCGGAACACACGCCGCGGCTTTAGCCATCGCAGCGCGCGACAGAGGAGAAGTTCCAATCTGTCTCCAGGTATTGCTTTATCCCAGTCTGGATGACCGCACAGGTTCGACCGTGCCTGTACCACCGTATATCGGACACTACATTTGGACCGCTGCAGCCAATCGATTCGCCTGGACGTCACTTCTGGGCAGACCGGCTGGATCTATAGCTCGATCCACGCAGCCTCCGGCTGGCTCTGTTCCAGCACGGGTTGAGAATCTTGGCGGGCTGCCTCCTGCATGGATTGGTGTTGGATCCATCGACCTATTCGCTAACGAGGACGTGGAGTTTGGGCGCCGACTTCTGCAGGCAGGTGTGTCCACGGAACTGCACCTCGTCCCTGGCGGGTATCACGGGTTCGACCTTTTTGTGCCGCAGGCTCCGCTATCTGTGGCCTTTACAGAAGGATGGAATTTGGCTCTTGGTCGCGCTTTCGCTGCGCGGGCATGACTCCCGTTCGCTCGAAGCTAACTCTTACCGTCATAAACACAGACGTTTCGCGCACGAACGGTTCCGCAACAGAACCGCGATTGGCGATAGATTCGAGCAACGCAATCCGGTAGCGCAGGACGCTCTTCTCCAATCAGGCAAGTCCGCCACAAAAAACTTAAAAGCCCCGAGACTTTTAGCCTCGGAGCCCTCATGTGGGTAAATGTGAGCGTGTTACACTGCCGCGGGAACGACCAGAGCAGCTTTGGCTGCCTTCTTCTTTTCCCGCCTCACCTTAGCCCAGCGCTTTTGCTGAGCAGCAGCCATCTTGGCGCGACTCTCATCGCTCACACCACCCTTAGCGGTCTTCTTCGCGGGCAACTTTGTTTCCTTGGCTGTCTTAGCCGCGGTTGCCTTAGTTTTCGGTGCAACGGTCTCAGCTTTCAAACACAAGGCGTGTGCCTTCTGCAAAGCTTTAATGCCGCGCTCGATTTCAGCTATTAGCTGTTTCGTGCTCATTTAAAATCCTCCCTAGTAAGTCTACATGACGTGCAAATATGGCTATCGGAACTCACGAATAATCCATTTCTCCGACTTCACTGTGCCAGCCGGAATGCGCTCTGTGTGTCGGGATGATTCGGTCCGATCGAGCCATGAAGATGAGCGAGCGCTTGCGATGCGGCAGTGAGATTAGCGTCCGCTTCTGCCTGATCTGCGTGAACCATGGCGAGTCCGATTGCCGACCGGTCCGTGCAAAGGGTTGGAAATTGATGCCGACGCGACAATTCGTCGTCAGGCTGCGGAAGCCCTCGAAGATCTTTCTGCTAGAGCAACCACTCATCCTTGATCGCAACGATGATAGAAGAGCGAGCGCCCGCGGTTCTACGGGCCAGGGGCGTCCGCCCTTGAATCTCAACTGGAAGAATTTCGATTCGGATTTGTGCTGGTCGTATGCTGGCAATACGCACAGCAAGCCTGGGCCGATTTAAGCGCAGTGAAGCCGGTGTCGTCCGTGATTTAACTGCAGTAGCAGGCGGGAATCGTGCCTCCCGCCCGCCACTGGATTTCCTTCAGGCCGCGCCGCCGCGCCACACCCTTACTTGATCACCGGACCAAAAACCACGCCCGCCGGAGCATTCAGCGTGGTCGTCGTTCCCACCAGGAACGTAGTTGGCGTCGGCCCCGCTGCGGTAGTTGGAACCAATTGGCGCTGGGCGAAGTCCGCAATCCCGAATGGAGCTGCGGAGCTGGCTGCCGCCAGATCGCCCAGGTTGTCGAAGGCAATGCCGTTGGGCGCCACCAGCGTCTGGTTGGTGTCGAACGCAACGCTGGACAGCGTGATGGCCGGTGTCGGCGTCCCAGTGGTTGCCAGCTGCGAAGGCGTAAACTCCACCAGCGTGTTCGGCGCGTTCGCGTTGGAAGACCAAAGGTCTCCTGCCGCGTCGAACGCCAGGGCCCACGGCGCCTGCAACGACCCCTTGCCGTCGTCGGAGATCACGGCGCTCGGCGTCAGCGTGTGTGCACCCGCCGATGTGGGCAAAATGGAAGCGTCGAACCGCTCAATGCTCGTGCCCCCGTTATTCGCAATAAACAGGTCGCCGCTCGCGTCGAAGGCAATGCCCAGCGGCCCGCTGAACGCAACCGACGAAGTGATGGAGATGTTCGGCGTAGCGGTCAGATTCGTGGCGCCAAGCTGCGCGGGAGTGAATACAAATACCGCGTTCGATCCGTTGTCTGAGACCCATAGGTTGCCGGCACTGTCAAATACCGCCTGCTGCGGGAAGGTGAAACTCGTGGACTTGATTGTCACGTTGGGTGCGGGATTGTTCACCGTGTCCAGCGCTTCCAGCTGAGCGTTGCTGAACTCGTAAAGCGCGGGTGGAATCGTGCCGCCTGCGGCCACTGTCCCTCCGTCGATCACCCACAGGTCGCCACCCGCATCGAACGTAACCCCTTGCGGCGCTCCAAATACGGTGGAGTTGATGGCTTCCTGCGGCGCCGGGTCCGCCGTGCCCGCGGCAAGCTGCGAGGGAACGAACTCGACAACGTTTGCCCCGTTGGCTACCCAAAGGGCCTTGTCCAGAACGGGCGGAGTCGTGGTCGTAGTCGGGGTCGCGGACGCGGTTGTTGGGGTGGCATGCCCACCGCAGCCCACACAACCGACAGCGACGGTGAGCGCAAGCAAAGCGCAGGCTGCGACGTAGATGCGAACAAAGTTTGTCATCGAATTCTCCTGGTGAAAATGAGTTGAGCCGGAATGGCCTCTGTTGGTCTAAGCGATATCCCCGCAAGAATTCCCTCATCGGCGCGCAGAAATCTCTCGCAAATTTCGCGTCGCGATTTCAGTCATTGCCTGCAACTAAAGTCGCCCGTAGAATCGGAGGCAGCGGGAACGGAGATGCGCATGGAGAGACCCCCAGCCCAGGCGGCCAAGTCGCCAGCCGCAATTACGCAGCTTCTGCACCTTTCGCACGGCGGCAACAAAGCCGCGTTCGATGAGCTCATTCCAGTGGTCTACGACGAGCTCTACCGGCTCGCCTCCCGCCGTCTCTCCTCCGAGCGCCGGGAGCACACCCTGCACACCACAGACATCGTCCACGAAAGTTATTTGCGCCTCGTCGGCGCCGACGTCGACTGGAACGACCGCTCCCATTTTTACGCCATTGCCGCCCAGGTCATGCGCAGGATTCTCATCGACTACGCAAAGAACCGCAACCGCGACAAGCGCGGCGGACAGATGGAGCGCGTCCAGCTCGACACAGCCTTTGAATTCACAGCGCCCGGCCACAGCAATCTCCTCGAAGTCAATGAAGCGCTGGAACGTCTCGCGCTGCGCGACAAGCGCAAAGCCACCATCATCGAGCTCATTGTCTTCGGCGGTCTCACCTACGACGAAGCCGCACAGGCAGTGGGCATCAGCGCCGCCACCCTGCATCGCGAACTCAAACTCGCCAAGGCATTCCTCCAGCGGGAACTGACCGCAGACCGGTCGCAGTCCAGGGCAGGAGCGCAACCCGCCGCGGAGCAGAGCCATTGAATCCGCAGGCCGGCCCCGAAGCTGCCCGCGAGCCGGAAACGGTTCCAGCGCCTGAAACTGCGCCCCGTGCCGCAGCTGGTCCTGAAACTGTCCGCTGGCAGCGCCTCGAGGTTCTCTTCCACCAGGCTCTTGAAGTGGACGCCGATTCCCGCGCGGCGTGGATCCAGCGGGCCTGCGGCGACGATCATGAGTTGCACACCGAACTCGAATCCCTGCTCGCCCCCGCCGAAATGACTTTGGGGACCGTCAAGGGCGCTGTCGCCGAGGCCGCTGAAGCCATGCTCGAAGCAGAGGCCGGAGAGCATGAGCGCTTCGGCGCCTACAGAATTGTGCGCACGCTCGGCCAGGGCGGCATGGGCACCGTCTACCTCGCGGAGCGCGACGACGACCAGTACAGGCGCCTCGTCGCCATCAAGGTGCTGCGCTCCGCACTCAGCCGCAGCCCGGCCTTTCAGGTCCTGTTTCGCAGCGAGCGCCAGATCCTCGCCGACCTCGATCACCCCAATATTGCGCGCATGCTCGACGGCGGAATCACTGACCAGGGTGCGCCCTACCTGGTCATGGAATACATTGACGGAGTCGCCCTCGACGAGTATTGCCGGCAGCACAAACTGGGCCTCGCCGCGCGCCTCGCTCTCTTCAAGTCCCTCTGTTCCGCCGTGGCTTACGCACAAAGCCACATGGTCATTCATCGCGATCTGAAACCGATGAATGTCCTTGTCGGCGCGGACGGCGCACCCAAACTCCTCGATTTCGGGATCGCCAGGCTCATGAATCCGTATGATGCGCACCCTCCTGGTGAGCCTTCCGCCGGCCCGGATACGGAGCGCATGCTCACGCCCGACTACGCCAGTCCCGAGCAGTTGCTGGGCCAGCCCATCTCCACCGCCACTGACGTGTACGCACTCGGCGTCTTGCTTTATGAGCTGCTCACAGGCGAGCTGCCCTTTGGTGGAACACGCTCCGGCATGAGCCCGCGCGAAAGTGAACAAAGCCGCCGAGACCAGGCGCGCGCCATCTGCGAACAGCCCCCGCAACGCCCAAGCGAAGTCTGCCTTCGCATTGCAACACTCCCCAAGGCCGAGGCTCGCAAACTACGCGGAGACCTCGACAGCCTTGTGCTTAAGGCCCTGCGCAAGCTCCCCTCCGAGCGCTACCCCGGCGCGGCACAGATGTTGAACGATCTCGATCGCCACGCCAAAAACCTTCCTCTGGAAGCCGTCGAGCCCAGCCTCGCGTACAACCTCGGTAAGTTTGTCGATCGGCATAGGGTAGGCGTTTCGCTGGCCGGCCTGGTGGTCCTGCTCGTTGTTGTGTTTGCGCTTGGCATGGGTTTGCTCGCCCGCCGCGCAATCCGCGGCGAAGCCCGCGCCCGCCGCGAAGAAACCTTCCTCGCAAGCATCTTCCAGACCGCCACACCGGAAGGAGCCAAAGGCGACAAGCTCACCACTCGCCAGCTGCTCGACCAGGCAGTCGGCAGGCTCGATACCGAACTCGCAGATGATCCCCAGTTGCAGGGCTCCATCGCCGAGAACATCGCACAGGCCTACATTGCGCAGGGTTTGTACGACCAGGCTGAACCGCTGCTCCAGCGCGCCTTGAAGCTGGCCGAGACCTACGAAGGCAAGCGAAGCAAAACCTATGGCGACGATCTCGCCAACCTCGCCAACGAATATCGCCTCAAAGGCCAGTATGAACGCGCCGAACCGCTGCTGCGCGAAGCCTTGGCTCTCGCCCAATCCAACTACAAAGCGCGCAGCCTTCAGGTTGCCCACGCCCAGAGCATGTTGGGCGAGTGCCTCTATCTTGAAGACCGAAACACCGACTCCGAGACCTTGCTGCGCCAGGCGCTGGAAACCGAGCGCTCCATCGATGCCGATGCGCAGGATGGAACGCGCAATTACCTCGCTCTCGTCCTCGAACGCCGCGGTGGCTTTGTCGAAGCCGCGCAACTCCTCCGCGAAGCCACTGAAATGAGCGCAAAGCAGGAGGGCCGCGAGAGCTCGGATTACCTCATTGCGCTGCATAACCTCGCCGGAGCCGAGATCGATGCCGGCGATCTCGACGGCGCTGCCCGCTCCGAGCGCGAAGTCCTCACAACACGGCGGAAAATCTGGGGCCACGATCATCCCGATACCGCATATTCGCTGAATAATCTCGGCTTCATCTATCTTGAGCAGGGCCGTTGGCAGCAGGCGGAGCCGTTGCTCCTCGAGGACATTGCCGTTACCTCGAAGCTCGCCGATGGAATCAACCCTCGCTATGCCGTCGGCCTCGCCAACGTCGGGCGCGTCGAAGAGCAGAAAGGCGATTTCGCCTCCGCCGCCAGCTACTACGACAAGGGTCTTCAAGTCCTTGCAGCGGGCGGAAGATCGAACAGTCTCATCGATGCGAAAATCGAGATCTATCAGGCTCAGCTGGCCAACGATCGTGGAGATCCGGCTTCCGGCCAGCGCATCGCGGAGCACGCACTCCAGCTCGAACGCAAACTGGGCGGGGAAACCAGTCCCATGGTCGCTTCCGGCCTTCTTACGCTGGGTGAATCGAAGCTTCTGTCAGGGAATGCGGCCGGCGCGGAAGCCGCCTTTCGCCAGGCCATGCAAATGCGCCAAGGGATTTATGCGCCCACTCACCCCGAGTTCCTGCTCGCGCAAACCAGGGTGTCTGAATCCCTCCTTGCCCAGGGCCGTAATCAGGAAGCATTGCAGATCGCCGCAACAGCCCTGTCCTCCGCTCAATCCGCGCCCTTCGCGCTCCCCACATGGCGTCTGGCTGAAATCAAAGTCGTAAAAAGCCTCGCGCTGGCTGCGGTTGGACGCGACAGCGAGTCAACTCCGCTGCTCGTCGGCACCGCCACCGAGCTCGCCAGCTACAATCAGCCCGCCATCCGCCAGTACCTCCTGGCGTTGCTGCAAGGCTCAGCCCAAAAACACACCTGAACCGAAGTCCAAATGTCCAACCAGTATTGCTCCAAAAAAGCGAACGTGGAGCAGGCCCGGCCAACCGCCGTTCCCGCTCCCAGCCGCTTCGTCAACATTCCTCTACCGCGCTTGGCTTGGCAGTGCCGCGTTCGTCGACGTTGGCAGCAGTACAAAGTTCGCCCTGACCGTCTCCGGCGCAGACATCGTAATACTCGTTGTCGAACTGCTCGCATTCGCCACATTACCCGTCCAACTCGAGAATGCATAGCCGGCGGCAGGAGTGACCGTGATATTCACCGTGCTTCCACTCAGGTAGTGTCCTCCTGTGCCCGGAGCCACCGTTCCCGCCCCCGCGGGAGCAACTTCCGTAGTCAGCTTATATTCCGTGTTGAATGTTGCCGTGTATTTGCCTCCCCCGCTCGGCATCGTAATTGTGTGCCAATCCGCGCCGCCGTCCGACCAGTTCGCAAACACATACCATACGCCCGGGGCCCCGGCCTGTACTGAGGGCGTCCCCAGGCCCACTCCGCTTCCCACCGGAAACTGCCCGCTAAACGGTGAAGCCTGGTCAATCGACTGCCCCGAACCGATGGCCTTAACGATCAGACCCGCCGGCACAGTATCGATCGTCAGCGGAACATAACATCCGGCCAGCGTGAAATTCTCGATCTGCGTCGACCAGTTGTTCGTTCCATCCATCGGTTGATACTGCTCGGTGTAGTAGAACGTGCAATCGTCCACCGGATCCACCGTCAGCGACGCGCGGGAGTCCCACTCAGGCGTAGTCTGCGAGCCATTTCCGGGGTTGAGCAGCGTCTCATTCCCAAGCGTGTTCAAGGGATCTCCAGGCGCCCTGCTCGACACAAACTGGCTCGGATATAAATCCAGGTTCGTCGAGTTATATGCGGTGGCAATGTTCCCCGCGCGGTCTTCGGCAATGCTCGGGAAGAATCGATACGACGGCGAACTGGATTGAAGCTCGCCCTCCTGGTACATGTACAGGTCGCCGTTGGCAGCTACGCGCACCTCGTAGAAAATCGGTGTCGTCACCGTCTCCGCGTTCTCCACCGCGACCATCGACTGATAGCTCCCGTAATTGCGGTAGGGCAGCCGGCCCAATACATGGCTTCCATGCGGATTGAGGCCCATCTGGTTCGGTTGCAGCATGCATGGCGAGCCACAAGGGATGCCGAACGGCGGCTCGGGCAACATGATCACGAAGCTGAGCGTCGAATCCTGCGAGTCGGTCCAATTCACATGAAACTTCCAGAAATCCAGCGCATAGTAGTTCAGGTCATCCGCGGCGAAGTACGCCGGTGCGCCTCCCGGCGGAGCTTTCCCGCCGTCCACGTCGGAGATGATCGGGCTGTAAAACTCCGGATCAAGTTGGATGCACTGGATCCCGGACGGCTGGCCAAGCAACATCTTGCTCCGGTTCAAGGAGCAGAATTTCGAACCCATGAAGGTTGTTCCGGAGTACATATCGAAGCCCATGTAGTAGCCATCCGGCCACACGCCGAGCTTGGCGTTCAAGTTCTCCCATACAGTGTTGACCGCGCCTATCGCAAAAGAATAGCGATTCCATGTGCCTGTGGCGTCGTCCGTAGCCGAGACTGCTACACACTGGTAAAAGGGACCGCCCGACGGAGCAGCATGCTGGCTCACCACCCAGCGGCCTGCCATCCTGTCGAAGTTTACTGTAGGTTGTCCGTTATTGTTCGTCTCGCACGCGCCGCCAAAACCGCTCCAGATCGTGTTGCCCGCCGCTGGCCCGTAGATCGCATCGCCCGTCGCCTTCGAGAACACCGCAAAACTGTCGTCCACCCATTGCAGGTATTGCGTCGTGCCCACCGCGCCGGTCGCGTCCGAAGGTGTGCTCGTCGGCGTGAACGATCCATCGGGCCCGCTGAAGTAGTTGCCCACACCGGCCAAATTGAAGATTCCCAGCGTGGTCGCCAACCCGGTGGAGCCGTTCACCAACTCCGGCGTGGCCTCTGCAGTTTTGCTCTCGGCGGCCGGGCCTTTCTTTCCCATCGGAGGCGGAACCGGTTCCAGCAACTTTCGCGGCTCCAGGGGCGAGGGTGCAATGTCGCGCAGCGGTTGGGAAACATCGTGGTGCACATCCGTGCCCACAGTGAATTGACCGTAGCCTCCGCCCTGGCCGCCCGGTTTGGTTTGAGCCGTTGACAGGAAGTTGAAACTCAACAGAGCCAGTGCAAGGGAGAGCGAGCGGTGCGTGAACGGTTGAAAACGAGTCATGAGAAGAATCCTCCATACAGGTAAGCGACACCCGCTCCGATCCTCCCTCATCCTCTCTCACAAAAATTCTCGTCTCCCGGATCGGCGCCTGGCCGGGTACCGTGTCACGCCGACATTGAGTTCGGGAGGCGCAGCAAGGCCCGAGAGGTTCGTCTCCATGGCCGCTAAAGTTTCTGACCCATGCGCGCGATGCGTGGTACGGCTATTAGGGTGATGGCAAACAAAAAGATTGAACCGGCGATAAACTCGAATTGGCCGTGGCGAAGGTCTTCAAAAACCAGCTTTGCAGCAATAAACGCCAAGGTGGCATAGGCAATTCTTGTCAGCTCCTGGCGCCGCATGCGGGAGCCGGCAAAGGCAACAGCGAGAGCCACAGCGCAGCAGGTGAGGGTGCGGATGAAGGCAACGTGACAGACGTCGGGAACGATACGCAGCGCAGCAAGGAAGAGCAGGAAATGGACGAGGAATGCAGCCAGAACGCAAACTGCCAAGGCAGCTGGAACAAGGCGAAGGGATTGTGGCACCCAGGTTTCCTCAACTGCGGGTTTGCCCGCCCCATAGAAGACTAGAGTCGCGACCGAGGCGACGCAAACGCTTGCAGTGAGTGTTATCGGCAGGGTTCCAGCCAGGGTGTGGAATGCGTAGGCGAAGAGGCCGGAGGAAACAGCGGCCGAAATCAGGAGGACCATGCCGTGAACCTGGAGCGTGAGGCGGTGGAGGTGGATACCCAGAAGCATGGAAGCAATGGCTGCGAGGCCGAGACAAAGCGTGACTCCCAATGCCGGCAGGCACAGGAAACTTCCGGCGAGAAGCAGGCCCGTACCCCATGCGGAAAACGTCTGGTAATTCCGTTCGGTTTCCAATCCGCGAAAAGCGGCAAGGACCAGTGCATAACAGGCAGCCGCAAGAAGAAAGCAAGCCACTCCAAGGCAGAGTGCGCCGAGGTGGGGCGCAAAGTAGAGCACGCTTGACGCGGCAAGCAGGAAAGCGATCACGGACTGTAGCGTCTCGAATACGGTGATGTTTTGCCCGTGCAGGATAGTGCCGACGCCAATGCTTGCGGCATAGATGAGGAAGAGCACGCATCCGGGAACCAGCATGGCTGCCGTGCCCAGTCCGGGATAATCGACGCGCGCATTCAGCGGGCCGGCGTAGATGAAGATCATGGCCCAGATGGCTAGGTCGGCTGCAAAGGCAATCAACGGGCGCACGGTCGAGCCATGATTAAGTCTCGCTGCATACTCGCAAATAACGACCATGACTAACAGCGCATAGATAAAGGCAATCAGCTGGTGGGTGGCGATCGCTAAAGCCAGGGCCACCGCAGCTCCCGTGGCATTGGCCACCCAGAGGACGGGGGTGAGATTGTGCTTCCATGCCAGGGCGGAGGCAGTGAGAACGAAGACCGCAAGAATTGTCGCGGTGGCGGACGGCGGCAACACCTTGAAGCTCAATGTGAGTTCCCAAAGCATGGGAGCGAGAATTACGGCGGAAGTGCCGGCATAGATAGCACTTGGAACCCAGGTTGCACCCTTGACGCGGACCGCCCAGACCAGCCACAGGATGGCGTAGGCTATGGCAATAGCGGCCACGGCGAGTTTGGGAAGGGAAGTGGACTCGGCGACCGCACGAAGAACGTAGGCGCCGGCAATGCCGAGCATGGCTCTTCCGACGATCGAGAAAAGTCCGCCGGCCTGCGCGAATGCGCGGTCTTCCACGGCCTCATGCGATGGAGATGGGATGGCCTCCGATTCAGCGAAGACGGCGGAAGGGTGCTCCAGGACGCAGACACGCTTTTCGAGAATTTCGAGGCGTGCCGAAAGCTGTTCGAGAGTGCCGGGAAGATCGTTCATTCATTCCACCCGATAAAGACGGAACCCCGTTTTGCTTAATCTCCCGCTGCGGGAGCGTGCGCGGCATTTTCAGACCACGGTGGAAGCAGCTTGACCAGTACCCACAAAAAGAGAAGAGGGAGGAGGGTCAGGAAAATCGCAACCAGCAATCCTTCGCGCGTGATCAGCGTCATCTTGTAGGTGGTGTAGCCGAGAAAACTCTTCGAGAACAGCTGACCGCCAATGACTACGTTCCAGCGCATGGCGAAGATGCCGACCATGGCCAGGCTGCCGGAGACGGCGTAGATGCGCTTGCGTACGATTTCAGGCAGTTTTACCACCTGCGTTATGAACAGCAGGATCAGCGGTGTCAATGTGCCGAGGCAGATTTGAATGACAATGTGTGGAATGTAAAGCTGGGTGTGGACCAGGAAGTTAAGACTGCGGAAGGACTCGTCGGCCTCGTAGATGCGGTGAATCAGGTCGAGCATTTCCAGGCTGAAATCGATGATGAAGATGTAGAAGAGGTACATGGCTATCGAGTCGACGCAGCGAACGTCGATCTTCAGCTTGCGCAGCTTGGTAATAGCCATGTAGAGCAGCATCACTCCAGCTATGCCTGAGACCATTGCGGAGAAAATGAAAACCACCGGCATGAGCGGCGAAGACCACCAGGGATTGGCTTTGATGGAGCCGAAAATGAAGCCTACGTAACCGTGCAGGAGAAATGCGGAAGGGATACCGATGAGGGTGACGATCCAGCCCACTTTTTCATCGATGGCCAGGGATCGCTCGCTGATGTTTGTGGAGCCGAGCGTCATAATTCGATAAACAAGGCGTAAAAGGCCCTTGCTGGACTGCGACAGAAGCACGATTTCGCGACGGTAGTCGAGCCAGATTTCGAATACAAGTACGGCCATCAGATACCACATGTACACATACCCGAACATGGCCATGGCCGAGGTGCTATGCGGGGTGAAGTACATTTCCGGCGAGCGGAACGGATGCCCTAAGTGCAAGACCAGCGGTAGCGGCGCAACCAGGAGGAAGGCCAGCGCCGTGAGCAGCGCCAGTCGATAAGTGGGTTTGACCGCCTCAACCCGAAAGACCCGTTCCAGCGACGCGAGAATGAATGCGCCTGCGACCAGTCCAGTGATAAACGGATACAGGACAATCAATACGCTCCACTGGAGCCCGTATTCGTTTGGATACATGAAGCCTTCAACACCGTTCATAAGCCCTCACTTCAATTGAGCTGTCAGCTTTCAGCCTTCAGCTTTTAGCTCCTGTTTGCGGAGCCTTGAATAACTCAACATCTTGAAGAACAAACTGAAAGCTGATAGTTGACAGCTGTTCTTACCGCACCGATCCGTCCAGGTCGTTGTAAAAGACCTTTGCGCCGGTGGCCATCTGCGGCTTCAGTATCTGCACACTGTGGGTCTTCAGGAATTCGTGGATGGGGTCCTTGGGATTCTTCAGGTCGATCAACTGGCGAGCCCCGGTGGGACAGGCTTCGCAGCAGGCGGTCGTCAGTCCTTTGGTAATGCGGTGGTAGCAGAGAGTGCATTTATCCGCGACCTTTTTCTCGGGATGAATGTAGCGGCATCCATAAGGGCAAGCCTGCACGCAATAAGCGCAACCGAGGCAGTATTTCGGGTCAACCAGAACCACGCCGTCCGGGGCCACGAAGGTTGCTCCTACAGGGCACACCTGGGTGCAGGGGGAATCGGCACAGTGATTGCACATTTTGGGAACGAAGAAATACTTGCCCGACGTATCGGTGGCTACCGGAAATCCTTCCTTGCCGCCGTCGGGGGAGATGACGTCGGGGTCGGTTAGAGGATTGGTCATGATGTTTTGCGGATTGGTCATCTGCCAGTCGCTGACGTGGTAGCGCTCCACCCAGGTGCGGAAATTTCCATCCGGCACATCGTTTTCGGTCTGGCAGGCGCGGACGCAGTTGCCGCATCCAATGCACTTGGGGATGTCGATCAACATGCCCCACCAATGGTCGGTCATCTTGTAGTTGGGTGACTCTTCCGGAGTCCCGGCGAGCACGGATTTCCATGCGATGGCCGCAGCGGGCAACAGGATCAGGATCTGTCGGCGGTTCATGTTCATTTCCCACCCCCAGCGGCTTTTGCCGGCGCATCGGCGGGCGGCGCATCCATTCCAGGATTGTGTGATTGATGGCAGGAGTTGCAGGGCATTCCATTGGAGTGGTCTGCGGGAACAACCTGCGGAAAGCCCTTGGGCTTGGCGGCGCTGGCCGTGTGGCAACGGGCGCAGAGGATGGATGTGTCGGGCAATACCGGTTTGACTGTGGACGGATCCTCGGCGCCGGCGTGCTGGGCCTGCGCGCCGTGGCAGGCTTCGCAGTTTACATGTGCGTGTTTTCCCTTGCTCTTCTTGTCGGCAACGTCGGTATGGCAGGTTTCGCATGTGTCATGTCCGGCAAACTTTACCGGGTGAGCGGCGATTTCCCCGATGGCTGCGCCGCGGTAGTGGCCATACTGCCCAAAGCTTTTTGGCACTATGTAATGACGCACCACAAGAAACACCACGAAGGCGAGGACAAAGAGCCCCGCAAACCGGAACAGATGCCCTGCATCTTTAAAGTCACTCATCAAGCCCTCTCCACAGCTACCTCGACCGGAGGTTTTGCGCGGCTGTTCCATGGGATCTGGAATACTGCTCGCAGCAACGACCGTATGCACTCTATTGCATGGCCGTATGTGAGAGGGATCACATCGAGATGTGACGTAGAGCGCAATAACGTCACAACACGTGGGAAAAATCACGAACTGTCTTCTCTACGATGCATTACGGAGGCTCAGCTCACATGATCCGTTTAGCCGAAAATCGGGTGATGTCCGCTTTGCCGGGTAATCGGATCTAACTCAAAGTCGAGGGGAATTGCATGTATCGGAGGCGAGACGGGAGCGCCCGGCTCCAGGTGTCCCAACGTGATCAGACCACCGCTCGGGCCACTTTTAAGATCATGTGTAGGGAAGAAGTGGGACCGTCGCTGCAAGGGCCAACTCGCTTCCTTTTGCGACGGAGGTTACAACTTGGAAACAATCGTCATTGTTCTGTTGGCGCCTTTTCTGCCATGCGGCGGGGGCTGGGGGTAATTCGCGGTGGCGGCGATAAACAAGCCTTAGTAACTCAACCTACAATAGTTACAGCGGCTTATAGCCTGTATGCTACCCGATCCTTGTCTATATCGAGTCACTATGCTATGGTTAGACGCCCATAGCTCCATAACTATTCCTAAGGGATGTTCGATGTGCGACCAAGTGAACGCACAGAAAGCGACAACTGACCATGATCCAAAATCAGACCGCTAGCTCCTTCATTCGACAGTCTTTTGCAATTATGTCTTTCCTGATAATCCCGATTGCCTTTCTCACAGCAATTCCAACAGCGGCTCAAACCTCCAAGCATCCACAGCAATATCATGCATACGGCGACTCGATCACGGCCGGACACACCCTGACCGACCCTGCAACCCAGGAATTCCCGGCTGTGGTGGGCGCTTATGAGGGCGTACCGTTCGAGGACTACGCCGTAGGCTCAAGTGAGGCTTGCGATTTACCGGTCAATCAGATTTTCGCTCATGAAGACAGCCCCAGCCTGGCATCGTATTCAATCTATTCGGTGTTGATCGGGTCACCCGATGTTATTTTCAGGGGAGATGGAGCACATGAGCTAGTGTTTATGATGTGTCATAAGGCCATCCTTTCATGGCTTGCGGTCCCGAAGGAATACAAGGTGCTTGCCACCAGCAGCGCGGTAACCACCACGGGGCCGGGATCGATTGACACTAAAGACAATTGGAATGCCTGGACGACCGAAGGTCTGGGTTCGACGGTGAGTTTTCCCATCACCACCACCGTCAGCGGACCTATCTATTTATGGCCACTGATAAGTTCCGTCAACCCAACAACATACACCTATTCTCTCGATGGGCTGGTCGTCGGAACCGAAACTACACAGTGGACGGTTTCAACAGCCCTTGGTAATACAACCTCTCTTGGGTTCATCCGGCTGGGAGCCGTTCCCCCTGGAAAACATGTAGTTAAAGTTACCCAGACGAGTGCCGGAACCGTTTCGGTGGTGGGCATCGGGACAACGAGGGGCACAGCATCGGGGACCATGCCAACTGTGCTTGTGGGTACACTCACTTATCAGCGCGATACCGCGGGATGTACTATCGCTTCCTACGAGCCGTGTCTGAATTACACCCTGGATGTCGAAGCGGACATGAACATCTTCCTGATCGACGGTCTCGATTTGAGGCTATTCGACACCCGCAATTACATGTTCGCCACGGCACCGGAAATGGATGACGATTATCACCCAAGTGCTCTGGGGCAGATTGAAATCGGCCATTCTATCGAAGCGATTTATGCCAATCGGTTGGGGCAAATTACCTCTCCAGCTCCAAATGCAACATTGACAGAAAATGAAACGTTCACATGGTCGCCCGCGCCTGGAATTTCGTATTACGATCTTCACCTGAGCACCGTCGGGCCGGGTGGCGCAGATTTATTTGCCTCCGGTACTGTCAGAGGTAATTCTGTGACAGTGAACGGGATTCCGGCGCACGCGACCATCTACGCCAAGCTCTATTCGTGGGTCAACGGAGCTGCGGCATCGTGGGGAGACTGGGAAGGTGTTGACTACACCTATACGACACAGTAACTCAACCGGGAATCAAGAGATAGTTGAGTTTTTCTGAAAGTGCTATCCGCTAGCAAGTTATGGGGCAGGCGACTCTCTTGGGATTGTGTTCCTGGAGTTTCGGCTGGTTGGTCGCCGATCCGGAAATCGCCGATCCGGAAATTACTACTTGAGTAATACCCAGCGGGTCTGTGTACTGAATAGTAATTTCCGGTTTGTTTGAACAGCGCGCTGCTGCGCTGGTGCCTTGCAAATGGTCTGCGGGTCGTCCAGCCCATGACCTTGATGAGCGTCGGGCTGTATACCGAGCCCGCCGGTGCCTGGTTGCCATCGGTCTCGTTTTGAGTCGGTTGCCGATTCGTCGTGCTAGCGAAGAAAAGAGAAGAACCGTTTCGCAAGGAAGTTTTTGTATTAGCTTTATTGAAGAAAATCATCCATATTGATTATTTGCTAGTCCAAACTGACGAAATCGCCTTTCGGCGCATTTCAGCATCGTGAGGCTGTCCTCGCGCATCCGGTTCAGCCGGGTTATAGCTTCTAGTGGCATTGTTCCGCCTTTTCCGGCTCAGGGGCGGGTCATGCTTTTGAACCGAGGTACCTATTGTGGCCAGTCCAGTAAGGCAGGAGAACAACATTTCGCCAGACCACACGGTAGCCGCTTTGCCTCCTGCCATTTCTTCAAGTGAGCCGGACTGGTCGCGAGAGGAGCTTACCGGACGGTGGGACCCTGGCCGGCAACTACTGCGTACCATTCGGCGATATCAGTACTACCGGACGCGCCGCGGACCAGTCGGCCTCGTCGGCCGAAAGTGGAACGTTCTGAAGCATCGCTTTTGGTCGGCAGTAGCGGGGGCGGAAATCCCACTGAATGTCTCTATCGGCGGCGGATTGCTGATACCGCATCCGAACGGGATTGTTATCCATCCTGACGCGCGAATTGGTCCCAACTGCATTATTTTTCAACAAGTTACCATAGGAACAGGCGGCAAAGCCGGTGCGCCGGTGATCGGAGGGCACGTCGACATTGCGGCGGGCGCTAAGGTGCTCGGCGGAGTCACTATAGGAGAACATGCGCGGGTTGGCGCCAATGCTGTTGTCGTTTCCGATGTTCCACCCGGAACAACTGTGGTAGGCATACCGGCACGCATATTGAGTTAGCCCGCTGTCGAAAAGACGGGCCGGAAACCCGGAATGCCAAAATTGAAAACAAACCTCAGATATCTTCCCAAAGTTTGCGGTCCATTTAGTGAAAAGGGGGATAATGAACTCAATGGCTTCCTACGCGCCCACAAATACCACAGCGTCTTCAGACGGTCTACGGCGACAATTTACCCCCCCCCCCCCCCCCCCAAAAAAAAAAAAAAACAAAAAAAAAAAAAAAAAAAAAAAAAAAAAAAAAAAAAAAAAAAAAAAAAAAAAAAAAAAAAAAAAAAAAAAAAAAAAAAAAAAAAAAAAA
>JBELAI010000240.1:0-8569 GCA_049508975.1 Occallatibacter sp.
ATGGTAAAAGAAAAGGTCCGCGCCGAGCTAAAGCGGTTAATCCAGAAAACCACAGGCCGCCGCCCCATGATCATGCCGGTGATCCTCGAAATCTGACGAGGAAATCCTAATTCCATCACAAATCTGGGTGCCCCAGGTCTCGCTTCTGAGACCTGGGAGAGCACAAAGCCGATTCAGCCCAACTACGGCCGCCTCCTGTTCCCAATTCCTATTCTGTAAAATCCCTCTATGCGCCGCCAAATCATCATCCTCGCTCTCGCCGCCTTGCTCGGCACCGCGCTCCGCGCCCAGGAACCCGAGCCCAAAATCACCGCGCAGGTCCCCGCTTGTCCACCAACAGCGACCCTCGACCAGCTAATCACCGCCATCGACGCCGCCGTCACCGGCCCGGCCAACAAAGACCGCACCTGTTTCCGCGATCTCTTTTTGCCTGACGCCCGCCTGATCCCCATCCGCATCGCCAAGGACGGCACGGCCACCCCAGTCATCCTCAATGTCGACGGCTGGATCAACGCCGTCCAGAAGCGCGGCGACACCGTCCTCACCGAGCACCAGCTAAAGGTCAAGACGGAGACCTGGGCTCACATCGCCCACCTCTGGAGCACCTACGAAACCAAAATCGGAACCGACGACAAGCCGGCCGACCGCGGCATCAACAGCATCCAGGCCATCTTTGACGGCAAGCGCTGGCAAGTCATCGAAATCACCTGGCAAGCCGAAACGCCGGCCGACCCCGTTCCGGCGAAGTACCTGCCATGAGCACGCGTCGTAATATGAGGGTCGGAATCGTATGCGCCGCCACGGGGTGCGCAGTCGCCTTGGCCCTCATGCTGTGCGCGTGTCAGGTGGAGGCCCAGCAGAATGCCACTGTCAGACTCACGGTAGACCTCCAGGATCAGACCGGCGCTCGCATTCCCGGCGCGAGTCTCACAGCAATCGACACAGCAACGGGCGCAAGCCTTCGAGCGACAGCCGACGCAACCGGGCAGGCAATCGTCCACCTGGCTCCCGGAATCTACGACGTCACCGCACGAGCCAATGGCTTCGATCCCTTGAAACAAAGGACCATGAGACTCGACGCCGACCAGGAGTGGGACTTCACCTTGAGAGTCAGTTCATATGGCGACCCAATCATCTTCAATGGGCCTTTGGTCACTGGGCCCTTGGCTCTCGATCCGGAGCATCAGACGGTTTCGGCAGATATCCAGGCGGAACCCGTGCAGCAGCTTGCCCTTCCCGCAAGACCACTTCACCACAAGCGCCATTTGTTTTAATCAAATCAGTGCGACGCCGGGTGCCCCAAGTATCGACTTTGAGACCTGGGATCGACCCGCAAACTGGCCCAATCTCGATCCAAACGCTTCCATCCTCGCGGAATCCAGCGGATAATGAAGACACAGGAGGCCGTCATGACCATTCTGCTTGAACTCGACCCGGAAACAGAGGCCCGCTTGAAAGCCCAGGCCGAAAGCCGCGCGATTGCCCCGGAGCAATACGCCGTCGAGTTCCTGCGCGAGGTATTACCGCTCTACGCACCTGGCTCGGGCAGGCTCCTGCCCGGCGACGTCGAAAGAATGACCAAGGTGATGACCGCCGGCTCGGAGAACTTGCCCATCCTTCCGCAAGAAGTCAACAACCGGGAGAGCTATTATGAGGACCGCTGGTAAATGCCCGGCAAGCCTTATCTGGTCGATAGCAATGTTCTGATTCGATGGGTCCAGCCTGAGGGCCCACAGTTCGAAGTTGTTAGAAAAGCTATTCTTCGAATAGAAAACACTGACGACACGCCCTGCTATACATCTCAAAACCTCGGTGAGTTCTGGAATGTTCTCACTCGCCCCGCGGATCGCAATGGATATGGGCTCTCACCGGAGGGTGCAAGAATCCGTGCCGAGCAAATTGAAGCTAAGTTTCTTCTTCTACCGGATAACCCTGAGATTCACATTCAATGGCGAAGACTCCTCGTTGCCCATAGCATCTCCGGTGTCCAGGTACACGACGCCCGCCTCGCCGCTGCGATGCATGTCCACGGCGTGAAGCGCATCCTGACCTTCAACACGCGAGACTTCGCGCGGTTCATAGACATTGAAGCAAGTCATCCTGCTGATTTTTCGCAGTAAGGTGTTCGCCGAATGCCAGAATCACTCGTCACCATCGAAGAATTCCGTGCCGCCGCCGCCCGCATCGCCAACATAGCGATCAGGACGCCGCTGATCCGCACAC
This sequence comes from Occallatibacter sp., assembly GCA_049508975.1. Lineage (GTDB taxonomy): Bacteria > Acidobacteriota > Terriglobia > Terriglobales > Acidobacteriaceae > Telmatobacter. The sequence goes on from JBELAI010000240.1 coordinate 2,224, forward strand.
AGTTTCCCGGGCTCTCCGGCCACGGCACGACGAAAGAAATCTACCTCAAAGCCGAGTCGCTCCAACCCATCGGCGCATTCAAAATCCGCGGGGCGGCCAACAAGATACTCCAGCTCACCCCAGCGGAGATCGAACGTGGCGTGATCACCTACTCCAGCGGCAATCACGCGCAAGGTGTAGCCTACGCCGCCCGCGAAGTCGGCGCCAAGGCTGTCATCGTCATGCCATCGAACGCCCCGACCATCAAGCGCGCCGCCACGCTCGCCATGGGCGCTGAAATCGTCGATGTTGGCGTAGCCTCGAGCGAGCGCCTGGCGAAATCCGACGAGCTAGTTCGCGAGCACGGCTACGTCGTCATTCCGCCCTATGACGACATGCAGATCATTGCCGGACAAGCGACTTGCGGCCTGGAAATCGTTGAGGAACGTTCAAACGTCGATCTCGTTCTAGCTCCCGTCAGCGGCGGCGGCCTGCTCTCCGGAGTAGCCGCAGCCGTCAAGCAGTTGAGCCCGAGCGTAAAGGTCTACGGCGTTGAACCCGAGCTAGCCGGAGACACCGCCGAAAGCTTCCGCACCGGCTCCATCGTCACCTGGCCCGCTGAATTGACGAGCCGCACCTTCGCCGACGGCCTCCGTACCCAGTCTGTCGGAATACGCAACTTCGCCCACATCCAGGCCTTCGTCGACGGCATCATTACGGTGACCGAGCCGGAGATTCGCGCCGCCATGCGCGCCATTGTCGCCGCCACCCGCCTGGTTCCCGAGCCCAGCGGGGCCGTAGCCACCGCCGCGCTCCTTTTCCATTCCGCGGAACTTCCCGCTTACAAAACCGCTGTAGCGGTAGTAAGCGGCGGCAACGTAGACCCAGCCCTGTTGGCCCAAATCCTGACCGAAGGCCAAGCTCCAGTCCCATAGTCCCTAGTCCCTTAGTCCCTGTCTCGCTCACCTCACCCACACCCCGGCGTCGTTCCACTATCATGTACACCGTGACTACTTCCCGCCACCTCATTGTCGCCAACGCCGTCGCTCTGGCCCTCCTCTCTACCACCCTGCCCGCCTTCGCCCAGAAGAAGTCCAACCTGGAAAAGCCCATGGCCGGACCCCGGGCTACGGCGCTCCGTGTCACCCCGCTCTACGTCTCGCCCGACCCGAGCTCCCAGAAAGTCGATCGCGTGCAGATTGGCCGCGAGATGGTAGTCGCGGAAAAGAGCGGCCCCTGGCTCCGCGTCTACGCCAACACCGACATTCAGGAAGTCCGCGGCAACGATGCCCCCATCTTCAATACCAACGACACGCCGCCTCCTATCTCCGGCTGGATGGAAGCCAAAGGTGTAGTCATTGAGACCACTCCCAACGGCGACCAGGTACTGATGGGCGCAGCCGCCAACCAGGAGTCGGAAGCCTCCGACCCGCGCGGCCCCGCCAACGCCGCCACCAGCGCGCGCCTGCTCTATCGCCGCCTGGTTGAAATGTTTCCCAGCTCCCCGCTCGTGCCTGAAGCCGCATGGCGCGCCGCCGACGATCTTTGGCAAATCCAGAAGGCCGACGCCTCCACCCGCTCTTCCGCCAAGGAGCGCGACCCCAATATGCGCGATCAAATGGACGAAGAGGAAATGAAGAAGATCCTAAAGCTCTATCCGCATACGCGCCAAGCCGACCTGGCCGCATTCGAGCTCATCGATAACAAGCTCTGTGGCGACTGGCAAGGCTCGCCCAAGTGCCCTGAGAAGGAAGCCGAGTATTTCGAGAAATACGCCGCCGAATACCCCGACGGCCCTCGCACTGCCCAGGCCTTATACCAGGCCGTCTATCGCTTCGCCGTACTCAACGACATGTTCACCTCCGATGGCAGCGAAAAAAAGGCCGAAGAAGCCAAAACCCATGCAAGAGATTTTGCCTCCCGTCTGCGCGACAAGTTTCCTCAATCGGATTTCACATGGCGCGCCGGGGCCCTGGTGTTTAAATTGGATCAAGGCGTTCCGGTCTACGGTATTGACCTCGAGTGAGCGAATCGTGATCGCTCCTCTCACTCGCAGCCGCACGCTCACCGCACCACGGAGGCTTTTTGAATCCTTATTTGCAGTCTGTCCTACTTGGCATCGTCGAAGGTTTGACCGAGTTTCTACCCGTTAGCTCGACGGCGCATTTGCGAATCACTGAAGCCCTCATGAAGATTCCGCTCGATGATGCGTATTGGAAGATGTACACCATCGTCATCCAGCTCGGCGCGATCTTTGCGCTCACCCTGCTTTTCCTGGGCCGCATCGTCGAATTCATGCGCACCTTTCCGCGCGGGGAGAATGGCGACCGCAACTGGCTCACCCACCCCATTTCGCTCACGCTCATAGCCTTCGGCTTCACCTCCGTGCCGTCTTTGCTCCTGCACAAATGGAGCGACCAGCATCTGAGCAGCATCACCGCCATGGCCCTGGCACTACTCCTCGGTGGCATCGTCATGTGGGTGATCGATTACTGGGCCGAGCAACGCGACCCCGACGTTACCGACATCGAGCAGATGACACTGTTCCAGGCCGTCTGGATCGGCATCTGCCAGACCCTTTCCGCCGTCTTTCCCGGAACCTCCCGCTCCATGTCCACCATCGCCGCCGGGCAGCTCGTCTCGCTCGATCGTCCCACCGCGCTAGCCTTCAGCTTCCTGCTCTCCATCCCCACCATGTTCGCCGCCACCTGCTGGGACCTGCTCAAAGAGATTCATCCCTCGAAAGCCTCCGTCGCCGCCGGAACCGCAGCACATGTTGTCATGAGCGGAGAACGCTGGATCGTTCTGATCATCGGCCTCGTCGTCTCCTTCATTGTTGCGCTCGGCGTCGTCGAGTGGTTCCTCCAGTGGGTCCGCAAACACGGCTTTGCAATGTTCGCGCTCTATCGCATCATCCTCGGCATCGCTCTGCTCATCTGGGGATGGAAATTGACTGCCAGCTAGTCCTGTCTCCGATCTTCATATCAAAAATGACCTGTCATCCTGAGCGAAGCGTACTTCAGCGGAGCCGAAGGACCTGCTTTTCGGGATGTATGGGTTAGCGATTTCCAGGCCTCTCTCCCCGTCGCGCGCTAGAATGCAACACGGGGAGAACACCCAGTGAAAATCCGCGCTCTAGTCTTTTTGTTCGCCGGCCTCATCGTTGCTCATACCGCCGCTCACAGCCAGTCAATCAAGGTCACCGGAGGACTCGTCTCCGGCACCCCTGGCGCCGGCTCATCGATCATGGCCTACAAAGGCATACCGTTTGCCGCCCCACCAGTCGGCAACCTCCGATGGCGCGCACCGCAGCCGATTGTTCCCTGGTCAGGCGTTCTCAAGGCCGACAAGTTTTCCGCAAGCTGCATTCAGCGGATCGTCAAAGAGTTCGGCCCTTGGACCTATGAGTTCATGACCCACAACGAGATCGGCGAAGACTGTCTCTATCTCAATGTCTGGACACCTACAAAAACGCCCTCCGCAAAGCCTCCTGTCTTTGTTTATATCTACGGCGGCGGCTTCGATTCGGGCTCCGGCGCGGTGCCGGTCTACGATGGCGAGGGCCTGGCGAAGAAGGGTCTGGTCGTCGTTACATTCAACTACCGCGTAGGCGCTTTCGGTTTTCTTGCTCACCCTGAGTTGACCAGGGAATCCGGCAACCGGTCATCGGGAAACTACGGTCTGTTGGATCAGATTGCCGCCCTCCATTGGGTTCACGAAAACATCGCGAGCTTTGGCGGAGACGAGAATAACGTCACCATCGCGGGCCAATCGGCCGGCTCTATTTCGGTCCACGATCTGACCGCATCCCCGCTCGCTCGCGGATTATTTCAACGCGCCATCGCGGAGAGCGGCGGTTCCACCGTCGGCGGCGCGGGCATAAGCACTTCGCCCACCAGGCTGTCCGCTGCCGAGGCCACCGGGTTGAAGTTTGCGGAGTCCAAAGGAGCCAAATCGCTTGCCGAATTGCGCGCATTGAGTTGGCAGCAGATTCAGGCTTCGGAGGCTGGCCCTGGCGCCGCACAAGGCTTCCGCTTCGGTCCCATTGTGGACGGCTACGTGTTGCCCGCACCTTTCATGGAAGTCATCGCGCAAGGGAAGCAAAGCGACGTCGCCACCTTGACCGGCGCGAATGCCGGAGAGCTGGGCGGAATTTTCGGACCGCCCGGAACTCCTTTCACCGTGCAGATGTTTCAAGACAACGCGCGCAAGCGCTATGGCGACGCGGCCGGCGAGTTCCTCAAACTCTATCCTGCGGCCACCGATGAACAAGCCGCTGCGGCGCAACGCGAAAGCACGCGCGATCAGGCGATGGTCGCCATGTATCTCTGGGCCAAAGTTCGCTCGAAGACAGCCAAAACAAGTGTTTATGAATACTTGTGGGATCACCCGTTGCCCGGCCCCGATGCCGCTCGTTACGGCGCATTCCACAGTTCGGAACTACCCTATGTGTTCAACAACCTCGGCGCGTCCGACCGCCCTTTCACCGAGGCAGACAAGAAGATTGCCGACCTGATGTCGTCCTATTGGGCCAACTTCGCCGCCAAAGGCGATCCGAACGGAGAGGGCTTGCCGAAGTGGCAAGCGATCGGGGGCAAACCCGAAATCATGGAAGTGGGCGACCACACCGAGCCGATTCCGCTCGCAGCAAGTCCAGAAAAGATCGAGTTCTTCAAGGATCTTCTCTCCAAGCCCATGTGAGGCGGTCCGGGCAATGCTCCTATCGATCTATCGCGCCTGCGCGTCCACCCCCCTGCGCAGTTCCCGCTTCAAGATCTTTCCCGTGCCGGTCTTTGGCAGCCCCTCGAGAAACTCAATGAACTGCGGGCATTTATAGCGCGCCAGGCAGGAACGGCACAGTTCGAACAGTTCGGCTTCAGTCACCAACTGGCCCGGCTTCAACACCACGCACGCCTTGGGTACTTCGCCCCACTTCTCATGCGGTACGGCAATTACGGCCACCTCGTAGACGCTGGGGTGCGAAGTGATGGTTCTCTCCAACTCCAGCGATGAAATGTTTTCTCCGCCGCTCACAATGATGTCCTTCTCGCGGTCGACAATCAGCAGGTAGCCGTCTTCGTCCATCGTGGCCAGGTCGCCAGTATGAAACCAGCCGCCTCGAAACACATGCTCCGTCTCCTCGGGCTGCCGCCAGTAACCCTTCATTACGCCGTCGCCGCGAGCTACCACAAGACCCACAGTTTTTCCGTCGTGCGGAACATCGTTTTCCTCGCTATCGACCACCCGCGCCTCCCCGCCGGGAATCGCAAATCCCGCCATCGCCTGGCGCGTGTTGCGCTCAGAACCGGCGGACGGAAGTCCTGCCTTGATGCAAGAAAAAGTCAACACCGGCGACGTTTCCGTGAGTCCGTACCCGGAGATGCAGGCGCATCCAAGCTTCTCTTCCACTTCCCGAACCAGTGTGGGCGAGGAAGCTGCGCCTCCAATCGTGACTCTGCGCAGGCTGCTCAAGTCGTACTTGCCCCGCTCGGGAGAATTGACCAGCGCCGCAGCCATCGTCGGCACCAGGCAACAATCCTGCACGTGCTCCTTCTCGATCAGTCGAAACACCTCGGCCGGGATGAATTGATGGACCATCACATGCTTCCCACCAGCCAGAGTCACAGTGTGAGCCGAGCCCCATCCGTTGGCGTGAAACAGCGGAATGGTGTGCAGATTCACCGTGTCGCCATCGATCCGAAGCGCGACCATCACATTGAGCGCGTGCAGATAAATATTCCGGTGGCTCAGCATCACACCCTTGGGGTTGGCGGAAGTTCCACTTGTGTAAAAGAGCTCGGCCATCGAATCCTCGTCGACCTCCATCACATCACGTCGGCAAATCTCCGAGCCGGCCAAAAGGTCCTCATAATTCTTATCCGAAATCCAGCCCGCATCGGGCTGTGCATCGAGCACAACGAAGGTCTCCACCGAGAGCGCCGCCTCTCGAAACGCTTCCACCAATGGCAGGAATTGGCGCTCGAAGAAAAGCACCTTCGCCTCCGCATCGTTGAGAATGTAGGCAAGTTCCTTGGGCGCCAGGCGAACATTCAAAGGCAAAAGCACGCCGCCCGCTTCCAGCACTCCGTAATAGGCTTCCAGCAGTCGATGGCAGTTTGTGCTCAGGAAGGCCACACGATCACAGGCCTTGATTCCCAAAGACCGCAGACCACCACCCAGACGACCGGCTCGCTCAGCGAACTGCCGGTAAGTGAATCGGAGATCGCCGCAAACGACTGCGGTATTGCGAGGGAATTGCTCTTCCGCATAGCGCAAGCAGCGCAGCGGTGTGAGTGGCACGTTCATTTCTCAGTTCGCTCCCGCGGCCCGCGACCTTCCCGGCAGACTTCGCGTCATGAATTCAGCA
>JBELAI010000241.1:0-8567 GCA_049508975.1 Occallatibacter sp.
CCCTCGCGCTCATACAGGCGCAGCGTCTGCGGATGAATCTCGTACATCTCGGCCACCGCCGAGATCATGTACGCGCCCTTCGATTTGCGTTTCGCCGCCATACGTTTCCCGCTCAGCTCAGTAGTCCCTTAGTCCCTAGTCCCTCAGTCCCTAGTCCCTCAGTCCCTAGTCCCTCAGTCCCTAGTCCCTTAGTCCCTGTTTCACTTCACCATCAGCACCAGGAACCACGCATTCAGCCCCGCGATCAGCGCCGCTACGAGCCACGACAGCCCTTGCAGCCAGAGTCCGTTCACAAACTCGCCCATCTTCTTGCGGCTGCCTGTGAAAAGCACCAACGGAATCACCGCAAAGCTCAGTTGCAAGGACAAAATCACCTGGCTCAGAAGCAGCAGTTTCTCTGTGCCGCGCTCGCCTGTGAACGCCACCACGATGATGGTGGGAATAATCGCAATCGTGCGCGTAATCATCCGCCGCATCCACGGCTGCAGCTTGATGTGGATGAATCCCTCCATCACCACCTGGCCAGCCAGCGTACCCGTGATGGACGAATTCTGCCCGCTTGCCAGCAGCGCAATCGCAAACACCGTGCTCGCTCCAGCCGCGCCCACCAGCGGGCTCAGCAGCTTGTACGCGTCTTCGATGGCTGCAACTTCATAGTGCCCGCTACGAAAAAACACCGCCGCCGCAACCACAACAATCGCCGCATTCACAAACAAAGCCACCGTCAGCGCCAGCGCCGAATCCACGTTGGCCATAAAGATGGCTTCGCGCTTACCCTCCGGCGTGCGCTTGTATTTGCGGCTCTGCACAATCGACGAATGCAGGTAAAGATTGTGCGGCATCACCGTCGCACCAAGCATGCCGATGGCGATATAAAGCATGGTCGGATTGGTAACGATCTGCGTCGACGGAATGAATAGGTTGCGCAGCGCCGGGCCATATTCCGGCCGCGACAGAAACAGCTGCACGCCGAACATTGCGATGATGGTGCCGATCAGCGTAATCACCAGCGCCTCAACCACGCGGAATCCCCAGCGCTGCAGAAGAAGAATCAGCAACACATCCAGCCCGGTAATCAGCACGCCATAAAACAGCGGGATGTGAAACAACAGGTTGAGCGCAATGGCTGAGCCGATGACCTCTGCCAGGTCGCAAGCCGCAATCGCAATCTCCGCGCCCAACCACAACCCGAAACTCACCCACCTGCCATAGCTCTCGCGGCACAACTGGGCAAGATCGCGCTCCGTAGCCACGCCCAGCTTCAGGCTAAGGCTCTGCAGCAGAATCGCCGTCAGGTTCGAGATCATGATGACCGACAGCAGCGTATAGCCAAATTGCGACCCGCCGGCAATGTCCGTGGCCCAATTGCCGGGGTCCATATATCCGACCGAAATTAAGAATCCCGGTCCAAGAAATCCCAGCAGTCGTCGCCAGGAAATCGGCGACCGCGAAATCGATACGCTCGAATGCACCTCTGGCAGAGAGGGCTCGGGGAGCTCGACGAAGGTTCTGGATTCAGTGGCCATAGTTGCGGGGGAAGAGCGCGAAGAATGCTCTCAACACAAGTATGCCACAGCTGGTTAATCATGGTTAATATATTTTCTTACATTTAATTATCGTGAAACTTCAGGCCGCAGCCAAACTGCCTCCGCCGCCGGCCTTCCCAGAATAGAGTTCCCCGTACTTATCTCAATTGAAACGGTTTGATCGTAGTTCTGGCTGATCACTCGCAGGCTCTTGCCCGGTCCGATTCCAGTCTTATGCAAAAAAAGAAGCAGTTTAGGGTCGCGCTCCTGCAGGCTGGTGACGGCGTAGCGCCGTCCCTCCACGGCTTCTGAAAGCGGCGTCTCACCTCGCTTCTTTCGTTCCGAGGGGCTCACCGGCAGCACCGCATTGCCGTGCGGGCAAGCGCCGCTTTCGCCCAGCTTTTCCTTCAGCTTCAACTCGAATGCCGGCGAAACCGCGTGCTCCAACCGCTCCGCCTCTTCGTGAATCTCGTACCATTCCATGCCGAAGACTTCGCTCAGCATGCGTTCAATCAGGTGGTGGCGCAGCGCCGTCTGGTAAGCCGTTTCGCGCCCCGCCGCAGTCAGGCGAACAATGCCATCGACACCCACTTCCACGAAGCCGTCGCGCTTCAGCCGCTTCAGTGCCATGGTCACCGCCGGTGCTGAAACCTCCAGCCAATGCGCCAGCATGGCCGGAATCACTTGCCGCCCTTCAGCCTCAGCTTCCAGGATCGCCTTCAGGTAGTTCTCTTTCGAAACGTGTATCGAATCTTTCATGGCTGCACTGCAATCAAGTCTATACGGCAGACGGTCTCTGGATGGCTACGGCCTGCCCGGTGAGACCCGCGCCGAGGACGACTATAAACTATTGTGGACGACACGCATGAAGCAGCCGGCGATCTCCGAGAGCGGAGATCGCCGGTGAGGTGAATCGGTAAGTTCGAGTCATGCGCGTTTTGCGCCGTGACAATGTTCAGAGTGCGGCGATGCCGTTGAAGCCTGCGAAGACAGGGAAATCGCCGGCCTCGCCAAGGCTGGTGAGAGTTCCGTTCGCTTGGACCGCGAAGATCCCGACATTCCCCGCTCCGGAGTTCAAGGTATAGATGTATTTTCCGTCGGCACTGATCGCAATGTCGAGGTTTGTGGCTCCTTCAGGATTGCTGCCCACCACTGTCGAGCCAATCGGTGTTAAGACGCCTCCTTGTCCGATGGAGAAGCCGGAGATAGTGGAAGTGCCTGCGTTTGAGACATAGACCCGTTTACCATCCGGAGTAATAACATTCCAGCAGTTGGCGGCGCCATCGGTGGCCACACTTTGACTTATAGGGGATAACTTGCCACTTGGAAGGACCATGTAAGACGAGATAGCCGATCCGTTAGTTACGCCAGCCGCGCCGGTTTCGGAAACAATAACAACCCCATCCGGAGCAAAGATCAGCGAAAAGGCTCCTGGGCCAGGGCTCGGGTTCGCAACAATCGGTCCCAGCTTGCCGTTGGCGAGAACGGGAAACACATCGATTTTCTGCGAGACAATTTCCGTTACGAGTAAGAACTTTCCGTCGGAGCTGAACGCTATGGAACCGCCGCCCGTGTAAGTCCCGGAAAGGAACGCAGTGGAATCCTGTATCTCGGTAAGCTTTCCTCCGTAGTTCAACTGAAAGCCCACTACACTTCCCTGGCCGCCTTTGTTGAGCACGTAAACGAGCCCTTGATACTCGGCGATAGCGGCTGGTTCACTGCCGCCCGAAGGCACTTTGTCGAGAAGAATCAGGTCCTTGTGCTCGACCGCGAAAACAGAGACCGTTCCGCTGCCTGCATTCGCGGCAAACAACAGAGAGTGGTCCTGGCTCAGCGTGAGAGAGCCCTGCGATTGCAGTGGGTCGTTGACCCCTCCGCTTCCTCTCCCTGCGGTGTCGTAAGTCGCGCGGTAGGACAGGGTTCCATTGGTGCCACGCTCGAAAGCGATGACCTGGTTCTTGTCGGCGGAATTCGTCATGACGAAAACTGCCTTGGCGTTCGGATTTTGTTGCGCGATACTGAGTATCGGCGACACTGCTGCAATCGCGCACACGACTGCTACCATACTGCGAGTTACTCTCTGCATTGGACACTCCTTAAGGGAATAAATGAGCGTGACCGATGGGAATAAGTTACGCACTTATCCTCACCGAAAACCGGGACACCGAGTCACGCGACCATGTGAGGCGGCGACCCGCCAAAAGGTTACAGGCTGAGAGAGAATCGGCACATTTTTTAATTTCAGACAATTATTCACAATATTCGCACGCAAATATTCGCAACATATAGATACGTCGCAACTCGCAATTACTTAACGATTGGGTTTTCCCGTCGTAAATATGCCGTGCGCGCCATCCCACTTACGGTTCGATCCGGAAGCAACCCGGCACTGGTTGACGTACCATGAATATTGGATGAAGGACGTGAATATTGAAGATTATAAGGATCAAGGCGGAATTCTCAATGTCAAGCGGGGAACAGCGCCCGAACGGTTGCGCAGGTCTGTTGCTTGCTTTTGCCATGGTTTTCAACCTTCAAGCACATGCCCAACAGGGGGCCGGTGCTCCCGCCAATCCCTGGCAGCCCAAACTCCACTTCAGCGCGCCTCCCAACTGGATCAACGATCCCAATGGCCCTATTCTGCTCAACGGACAATACCACCTCTTTTTCCAGTCGAACCCCTTCGGCGACCAATGGGGACACATGAGCTGGGGTCATGCCACCTCTTCCGACCTGGTTCACTGGAAGCAACTGCCCGTCGCCATTCCTGAAGAAAACGGCATCATGATTTTCAGCGGGTCCACAGTTGAAGACGCCGACAACACCAGCGGCCTATGCGCGAGCGCCGGCCAGAAGTCCCCCGGTTGCCTGATCGCCATCTACACCGGAGACACGCAAGTCAAGGAGACTCAGAATCTGGCCTTCAGCCGCGACAGTGGAACAACCTGGACCAAATTCCAGGGCAATCCCATTCTCGATCTAGGTCTCAAGGATTTTCGCGACCCAAAAATCTTCTGGCACGCGCCAACCCAGAGCTGGGTCATGGCCGTCTCTTTACCTGACCAGCACAAGGTCCGCTTTTACCGCTCAAAGAACCTGCGCCAATGGCAGCAGACCGGCGAGTTCGGGCCAGCCGGCGCGGTCTCGGGTGTATGGGAGTGTCCTGACCTCTTCGAGCTTGGCGTGCGCGAGACGGCCGGCAAGCACGATGCCCTGGGCAAGATCGTCGACCACCGCTGGGTGCTCAGCGTCAATATCAACCCAGGCGGCCCCCAGGGCGGATCGGCCGACCAGTATTTCGTGGGCCAATTCGATGGCGTCAATTTCACGGAAGATCATCCCGGTTCCGGACCGCACTGGGCCGATTGGGGCGAGGATTTTTACGCCTCCACATCCTTCTCAAACATTCCAGCAGGCCAGGATCGTGTTTGGATTGCCTGGATGAACAACTGGAAATATGCCTCCAAGTCCCCTTCCCTGCCGGGCCGCGGCGAAATGACGACTGCGCGCTCTCTTTACCTGCGCCAGCCGTCAGCCCATACCACCCTTACGTCATCCCAGGAACCGCTTGCGCTGGTGCAGCAACCGGTTTTGCCGACACCTTCCTACAAGCCTTCGCAGGCCATGTTTGGCGCGGCGCCTTACTTTACGCTGCCTCAAATCAACCAGCGCATCGCCGATCGGAAACTCACCGGCAGCGTCTACCTGCTGCGGGTCACGTTCGATCCAGGCGACGCGGCTGAGGCCGGTGTACGCTTGCGACGCAGCACGGCAAACCCCAGCGAGGCCGCTGGGGAAGAAACCATCGTCGGTGTCGACCGGGAAAAGGGCCGCATCTTTGTGGACCGTACGCACTCCGGCAAAACGGACTGGTCGCCCGATTTTCCCGCGCGCATCTCCGCTCCGCTCAGGCATTCGCAGGCGAATTCCATCCGCCTCGAAATCGTCGTCGATCGCAATTCTGTGGAGGTATTTGCGGAGGACGGAGAAACCGTGCTGACGAACCTCATCTATCCCGCCGCAAGCAGTGTAGGGCTAGCGTTTTATTCCACCCCCACGCCGCCCGGAGTTGGACCCGCCCTGGTGCGCAGCGTCGAATTCATCCCGCTGGATTAGACAGTATCCGATGCCCCAGATCGAAGAACGCCGATTCTGCTGATGCCGGGCGCCCCAGATCTCGTGTTTGAGATCTGTGATAGCACAAATCACAACCCAACGATTTGTGCGATCGAATCCTTAGAACCCCATCACGTTGTAGCCGCAATCCACATACATCACTTCGCCGGTAATTGCGCTAGAGAGATCGCTGGCCAGAAACAGCGCCGCGCCGCCAACTTCAAGCTGATCCACATTGCGGTGCAGCGGGGCACGCTCGGCGTGTGCCCTGAGCATTTCACCCATGTCGCCAACACCGCGGGCCGCCAGCGTCTTGATAGGCCCGGCGGAGATGGCGTTGACTCGGATGTTTCTTCCACCAAGCGAAGAGGCCAGATAGCGGACAGTGCACTCCAGACCCGACTTGGCAATAGCCATCACGTTGTAATTCGGCACCACCTTTTCCGCGGCGTAGAAGCTGAGAGTAATGATGCTGCCACCCTCCGTCATGAGCGGCGCGGCGGCGCGGGTAACGGCGATGAGCGAGTAGACGCTGACGTCGAGCGCCACACGGAAGCCTTCACGGCTGGTGTTGAGGAAGTCGCCGCGCAGGTCGGCTGCAGGGGCGAAGGCGACAGCGTGGACCAGGATTTCGAGCTTGCCATACTTGTCCTTAAGCGCAGAGAACAACGCATCGATCTCCGCATCGTTGCTCACATCGCATTGAAAGCCGGAAGCGCCGGGAAGATCGGCGATCAGGCCCTCAGCCTCAAGCTTCATGCGGTCGTTTTGATAGCAGATGGCCAGGGTTGCGCCGGCCTCGTGGAGTTTCTGGGCGATGCCCCAGGCGATGGAACGCTTGTTGGCCAGCCCGAAGACCACGGCCGTCTTACCCGCCAAATTGATCATGCTTACTTTCTTCCTCCATCGGCCCACGCAAAAAAGATGCGGAACCGAGCACTTCTTAAAATATCAGCCAAATAAAGAATACCAGCGGCTGCGGGTTGAGGTTTTCCATCCAACGGAAAAAGACCCGAAGCCAAAGCCCCGGGCCTTCTCTATTCCCTATTCCCTAGTCCCTAGTCCCTATTCTTAGCTATTCCGCGCCTTCGACAGCCTTGGTCGTGGCAACGGTCCAGTCAGCGGCGCCAACCTTGAAGCGAGCGAAACGGCGCACGGTGATATTCTCGCCAAGCTTGCCGACCTTGGTAGCGATCAACTCCTTGATGCTCACGGCCTGGTCCTTGATGAAGGGCTGCTCCAGCAGGCAAACTTCCTCATAAAACTTGGCCATCTTGCCGTCAAGGATGCGCTCAACCACCGCGGGCGGCTTGCCGGTTGCGGCAGCCTGGGCACGATAGATCTCCTTCTCGCGCTCCATGTCTTCCACCGTCACGTCTTCCGGCTTGATGTAGCGCGGATCGCTGGCCGCGATGTGCATCGCGATGTCCTTGAGCAGATCCTGGAAGTCGTCGGTGCGAGCCACGAAGTCGCTCTCGCAGTTGACTTCAATCAGCACGCCGATCTTGCCGCCGGCGTGGATGTATGTCCCCACGGCGCCCTCGTTGGTGCTGCGTGCCGCCTTCTTCTGCGCGGACGCCATGCCGCGCTTGCGCAGCACAACAAACGCATCTTCCATCTGTCCCTTGGTCTCCTGCAAAGCCTTGAGGCAGTCGCCCATAGGCGCCCCGGATTTCTCGCGAAGCTCTTTCACCAACTTGGCATCAATCTTTTCGCTCACTGTCGTCATCTCTCTTTTCCTGATTTCCGCAGCCCCTCGCGGAGCTTCCCGATTTTCAATCTTCGTCCGGCCGGAGTTTCGCCGCTACCGTCATTGCAATAAAAAAACGTACGTTTTGCGAATTCGCCGCGCTCCGCACAGGATGACATTCCTTCTGGCTGCGAAGCAGCGTCCGCCCCACCGCAGGTGGTGCCAAAAGAAAAGCGTGGCTGACTTATTGGGCGGCCACGCTGTCCTTAATCTGCGCACTCGCGTGCGGCCTAAGATCAGCCTTCGGCGACTTCAGCCTCGTCCAGAGCGGCAACCGCTGCCGGCGCCTTGCGAATTCCGCCGCCCAGCGCCGCTTCCAGGTCCACTTCCTCCGCCGGACCCGCGTCCGCCGCAGCCTCTTCCGCCGCAACAAGCGGGAGCTCCTCGGTGAAAGCTTTGTCGCCCACCAGGTTCACGCCCTCGGCAGCCGAATCGGCAATCTTCGAGGTGAACAGGCGAATCGCGCGCAGCGCATCGTCGTTGCCCGGAATCACATAGTCAACCACCGTCGGGTCGCAGTTCGTGTCGACCACCGCAACCACCGGGATACCCAGCTTGCGGGCTTCCTTCACGGCAATCGCCTCGTTGTTCGAGTCGACAATGAACAGCGCGTCCGGCAGGCGCTTCATGGTCTTGATGCCGGCCAGGTTGGCCTGCAGGTGCTTGCGCTCCCGCTCCAGCTTGATGACTTCTTTCTTTGTAAGAAGCTCATAGCGGCCATCGGTGGCCATCTCGTCCAATTCCTGAAGGCGCTTTACACTCTTCTGCACCGTCACCCAGTTGGTCAGCAGCCCGCCCAGCCAGCGCTGGTTGATATACGGCATGCCTGCGCGGTTGGCCTCTTCGGCCACGGCATCCTGCGCCTGGCGCTTGGTGCCGACAAACAAAATCGTCTTGCCGCTGGCGCACAGGTCGGTGACGAACTTCGACGCATCCTTGAACAGCTTCAGCGTCTTCTGCAGGTCGATGATGTAAATTCCGTTGCGCTCACCAAAGATATATTCCTTCATCTTCGGATTCCAGCGCTTCGTCTGATGCCCGAAGTGAACACCCGCTTCGAGCAGCTCCTTCATAGTGATCGTGGCCATTGGCCTCCTTCGTGGATTGCATCCGGGTGGTCGATGCCTGCGCCCGAATTTAACCCGCATTCGCGGGAGATTGAAAAACCAGGGCCT
>JBELAI010000242.1:0-8512 GCA_049508975.1 Occallatibacter sp.
GCCCGCTGCCGCTGCAGGCGATCTGGTTGATGTGGTGCTCAACCAGACCAGCTTCTATGGGGACTCGGGCGGACAGACGGGCGATACGGGCTGGTTCACTTCGGCGGACGGAAATGCGACCTTAGCCGAAATTCAGGGGGCGGTGCTGCCGGTGCAAGGGGTTCGCGCGCACAAGGCGCTGCTCAAAATGCCGCTGGCTGTGGGCGATCATGTGCGCACTGTTGTCGATGCGGAACGGCGTGACTCGATCCGGCGCAATCATACTGGAACGCATCTGCTGCATGCGGCGCTGCGGGCTGTCCTCGGCACGCATGTCAAGCAGGCTGGGTCGTCGGTCGACCCTACGCGGCTGCGGTTCGATTTCTCTCACTTCGCACAGGTGGCCGATGAAGAATTGCAGGAGATTGAGGACATCGTCAATCGCGAGGTGCTGGCCAATGCGCGTGTCGAGACTTTGGAAGATGTGCCTATCGACGTGGCTGTGAATGAGTACCACGCCATGGCTTTGTTCGGCGAAAAGTATGGCGACAAGGTGAGAGTGGTGAAGCTGTCCGACGGGTTCTCTACGGAACTTTGCGGCGGTACTCATACGTCGGCAACAGGCGAGATCGGGTTGATCAAAGTTGTGAGCGAGGGATCGGTTTCATCCGGCGTTCGCAGGCTTGAGGCGATCACTGGGTTTGGTTCGCTCGATGCTTTCCGCCAGGACTTTGAGGTTGCACAGGTCGCTGCTCAGGTTGCACCGGCAGCGGCGGGTGCGAGCCCTTCGGAGGCATTTCGCGCCAAGCTGGCCAGCCAGGAAGACGAGATCAAGCGCCTGCGCCGCGAACTGGAAGAGATGCGGATGAAGTCGGCCGCCGGCGCATTGGACGAGGCACTGAGCCGGGCCGTGGATGTGAAGGGCGTTCGTCTTGTGACCCTGCGCGCCGACGCGCTGGAGCGCGGCCAGCTTCGGACTCTAGTCGATAATCTGAAGCAGAAGATCGGCGAGGGAGTGGTGGTGCTCGCCTCTTCGCAACCGGAAGGCAAGGTCGCACTCATCGCTGGAGTCACGGCGGGGTTGACCAAGCGCATCCAGGCCGGCAAGCTGGTAGGAGCTGTGGCCAAGCTCGTGGGCGGGTCCGGCGGAGGCAAGCCGGAAATTGCTGAGGCTGGCGGAAAAGATCAGGCGCAAATCGACGCCGCGCTTCAGGCCGCGCCGGGAATTGTCGGGGAGTTGCTGGGGTAATGCGGCCTGTTGCGCTACGCGATTTTCCACCGGGAACTTTCGTCAGTCGTGACACCGAAGGCGACCGAAACGTATTTCCGGAAAAAACCGGCGGCCCAGGTATCTCGGTCACAAATTCTCGGCTTGTGCCGCTTAACTGTATCGGTCCTCAGGTACGCATTGTCGTTGCATAATCCGCACAAACTGATATCTTTAAGTAATCTTCCGCTTTACAAAATCGTCAACTTCTATAACCATTGCCACATTCCCTGAGAATGTCTGGGATCGCTATATGTAGTTTATCGGCGAAGTAAAGTTCAAGGCATTTCACGAGATCGAACCGCACCGCTACGGCGGCCAACTTGTAAGTGTTCGACCAACTAAGAGGAAATTTCAAACGATGAGAATCGGGCTTGTCGCTGTGATGCGACGTGTTTCGTTGATTCGCAGAACTGGCGCGCTTGCATGTGTTGTTTTGCTTGCATCGTTCCTGCAACCGGGTGTTAGCCAAGCTGTTAATGTGCTCACGCAGCACAATGACCTGACCAGGGACGGCGCCAACCCGAACGAGACGATCCTCACGACAAGCAACGTGAATGTTAATTCCTTCGGCAAGGTCTTTTCGCTGCCGGTTGACGGCTTCGTGTTCGCCCAGCCGTTGTATGTGTCGGGAGTTGCGATACCCGGTCAAGGCACGCACAACGTTCTTTATGTTGCGACCCAGCACGACAGCGTGTATGCGTTCGACGCGGATGCGGGGACGCAGTATTGGCAGGTCTCCCTGGGGACATCCGTTCCAAGCCTACCGACACTTGGTACCCTGGTTGAAGTCGGCATCACCAGTACGCCGGTGATTGATCTCGTCAGCGGCACCATCTACGTAGTTCCTCTCACTCTGGAGAATGGTCAGCAGTTTTACCGCCTGCACGCACTGGACATAACGACCGGTGCGGAAAAGTTCGGCGGCCCCGCCGAGATTGCGGCTTCTGTCAGCGGATCTGCTCCGGACGGAAGCGGCGGAATTGTATCCTTCGACGCAAATGGGGAACTGCAACGAACAGCCGTCACGCTGGTGAACGGAGAGGTCTATCTAGGATTCGCCGCCTATAACGAGGGGGTCAGCCCCTATCACGGGTGGGTATTGGGATATGACGCGAGCACGTTGAAGCAGTTGCACGTATTCAATGACTCTCCCAATGGTGGAGGAGGCGGGATCTGGATGGGAGGCCAGGGCTTTGTTGCCGACTCATCGAATAATCTTTACCTGGTCACCGGCAACAGCGTCGAGAGCTCGGAAAATGCCGCCGGTGATTATGGAGAGACCGCTTTGAAGCTTGCTCCCAGCGGCAACTCTCTGACCGTAGCGGATTACTTCAAGGTCCAGGACTACGACTGGATGAACGCGATCGATAATGATTTGGGCGCTGGCGGCGCTTTTTCAATTCCCGGCACCAGCGACATAGCATTCGCCAGCAAGCAAGGCGTAGCGTATCTTGTGGATACCAACAAGATGGGTGAGTTTCACACGGGCGCCGACCTGATGCTGCAGGAATGGGCAGTCGACAACGGACAATGGGGCTCCCCTGCGTTCTTCAACAACAACATGTATATCTGGGGGGTAAATCAGCCGCTGCTGGCGTATTCGTTCAACGGCAGCAGCTTCGCAACTACACCCTCTTCGCAAAGCACCTATGCGACGCCCGCGGGACAGACCAACGGCACGATATCCGTTTCGTCGAACGGTACTACCGCAGGCACGGCGATTGTCTGGGCAACCGCACCAACAGCCGATCCCTCAGATTCCACCGTCGCCGGGAACCTTTTTGCGTTCGATGGTACCAACCTGGCAAACCAACTCTGGAGTACGACACAAAATGCCTCGCGAGACGCGTACGGAAATTTCTCGAAATTTGTCGCTCCGACAATCGCCAACGGCAGGGTTTATGTTGCAACCAATAACACCCCCGGACAGATCGCGGTATATGGCCTGTTGCCGACGGACTTCAGCATCAACATTTCATCTCCTTCGGCAACCGGGTCGTCAGGAGGCTCGGCAACGGTCAGCTTTAGCGTAACTCCGGAGAGCAGCAGCTTCGTGGGCAACGTAACGCTGACCGCAAGCGGATTACCGCCGGGTGCATCGTCTGTCTTCTCCCCGGCCTCAATTGCGGCCGGTGCAGGCGCAACCACAGGGACTCTGACGATAGATATTCCCCAAGCCCAGGCAATTGCCAAGCCAGATGGCAACCGCGTGAGCAGGCTGGCCGCGTTTTCGCTGGCGCTCATGCTTCTGCCATTCGCAGGCCGGTGGCGCCGAATGGGTCGACGGCTAGGCCGCATGCTCTCGATTCTGATGCTCATGATCGCCTCCATGGCGGCTTTGGCCGGGATGACCGCCTGTGGTTCTGCAAGCAGCGCGCCCGCCGCCGCCCCTCAGACCCAGAGTTACACTGTTACCATCACTGGGACGTCGGGCGCCTATTCACAATCCGCCACGGTCGTCCTATTGGTTCAGTAGTGTTAGAGCGGTTCCACAAATCACGTGCCCTTTGTAGCGCTGCGGAAGGTGGCTTTTTCTTGAGGAAAAAGCCAATTGAGGGCAGTGGTCTTGGCGTACCGCAATTGTGTGACCCCTGTAGTAGCGAACTGAGGATGTGTTGGCGGCCCGGTGCGGCGCCGGCCAACAGACTATACCGTTTAGAATTGGCTTTATGGTTCTTCCCTCTGGAACTTCCATCCTTGTTTCTCTCGCCGGCATGGCCGCGGTGATTGCGTGGCGCCTGCGTGAGACGCGGAGCGCGGTTTCATTGAGGAAGATTGTCATCCCACCCCTGGGAATGGCTACCGGATTCTGCATGTTTTTCATTCCGGCGTTTCGCATTCCATGGGCTTGGGCTGGGTTGGCATTTCTTATCGGTGCTGTTGCGCTGGCTTATCCGCTGCTGCTGACGACTCGCCTGGTTCGGCAGGGAGACACAGTTATGATGAAGCGCTCCAGCGCGTTCCTCGCCGTCATTCTTGTTCTGGCCGCGGTGCGTTTCTTCGCGCGCGGCTATTTCGATACGATTCTCACGGCGCAGCAAACGGCGGCTCTGTTCTTTATTCTGGCCTTTGGCATGATCGTCCGCTGGCGTGCGAAGATTCTGCTCGATTTCCGGAAGCTGACTTCAGAGTGTCCGTCGTAATCCTTGAAGTGTATTTCAACCAGAACGCAGCCCCCGGTCACCTTGCGGACGATCTGCAATTCAGAACGTCGCCTCATCGCTCGATTCCACCAGAACCCTGCGCACAGTGGTCCCAATCCGATCCAGCATAGCAACTGAATCATCCAGCAGCTTCACCGTGTCTTCCGACATGTCTTTCTGTGTGCGCAGTATGTGCAGGGTAAAGGTCATGGCGGCAAGCGGGTTGTTCAACTCGTGGGCCAGCAGGTTGATCAGCTTGTATCTTGTTTCCCAAGCCTTCAGTTTCCGATCGGCGGCGTACAGCTTCCGTTGCTCCGTCAGATTCACAACGTAGGCGGACCACTGGAAAGGATCGAGGCCAAGCCGCACGCCACCAATCAGAAATGGCACCGAAGAACCGTCCGGCAGCACGTATTCCTTTTCATATGGAACACAAGTACCGAATTCCCGAAGCTGCTCAATCGCAGTCATATCCAGGAGGCGGAATTTCTCAGGCGTCATTTCTCGCCAGTCGATGGCCCCTGCCGCCAATTCATCGCGACCATGTCCAATCATCTTCAACAGAGCTTCATTCGCGTCGATGAGGCGGGTTTCATCCGCGATCATGACTCCCAGGTACGGCGACTGATACAACATCGAAAACGAGGATTGCAGGGAGCGCGGAATTTGCGATTGATACACGCGGACCGACAGCTCCACATCTGCCTGGAGACTCTCACCAATTTGCAGAATTTCGGGAACCAGCGAGCTCAAATCGATGCTGAAAAGGTTCTCTCGAATGGTTGAGCTCATCACCCGCTGCAGCACTCTTGCCTCATACAGCATTTGCGGAATGGTGTAGCCCTGCTGGTAGCGTATTCTTCCGTGTTTGCGCGCGGCCTCCGCGCCCTCCAGACTCATCTCATCCGATCCACCTTCGAGGCGACGAATCACGTCTTCGAGCAAGTCCGGAATGTGGTCGCTCCTTTGTGCTTCAGTCAGCGGAAGCGCCGCAATCTCAGAATCGGATAACACACCGTTCAGCCAGCGCTGGCAAATCTGGTGTGAAAGATCGCGCAATATTTGCGACATTTTGCGGGTGGGCGATGCTTTCGGAGCGGAGCGTCTGCCGGACCGCGCGGACGAAATGGCTGCTACCAACTCCTCTACATCCAGTGGTTTCGAGAAGTACTCGTCCACCTGGGCCTTCATCGCCTGAATGGCGGACTCAAAATCCGGATACCCCGTCAAAATGAAGGTGCATGCTTCGGGCTGCACGCGGCGCATGGCGCTCACCACGGTAAAGCCATCTCCCGGCTGGCCAACGTTGAAATCGGCGAGCAGCACGTCAAATCGCTGATTGCTCACGAGTTCCAACGCATCGGGGACATTGCTCACCGCGATCACGGAGAACCCGTGATGTTTTAACACGGATCCCAGGGTTATTCGTACGGCATCATCATCGTCGACAAGAAGTAATTTCAAAACACTCACAGAAAATCCGATGCAGCCCCCGAGAGACTTGATGTACCTGCGGTCGCTGTGGTGTTCCCAATTGCACATGGAGTCTTGGCGATCCCCGGGTTCAAGACATCAAAATCCCTGTCTCCCACATCAAAAGCCGAACTGTACCGCTACAATCTTTTCCATGCAATTTCTTTCAATCTCCCGTCGCCGCACCGACCGGTTTCCACCTGAGGCCTTCACCCCGGAATTGGTGGCTCACGAGGGCCGGCGCGTCAAGGCCCTGTACTCCTCTGGAATCCTCCGTCAGATCTGGAAGCGCGGCGACATGCCGGGTGCGACGATACTCTGGGAGGCTGACAGCGAGGCTGAGGTGCGCGCAGCCATTGCGAGTCTTCCTATCTTCGAGGCTGGCATGCTGGAGGTTATTGCGTTGGTGCCGCTGGAACCCTACGCGGGATTCGCTAACTGACGTTGGGCTATGCATTCGCCAATCCGGAGGACCGACTCGTCCGAGAACGAACAATTGGGTTTCCGGATATGATGTTCTGACCATGAGAATTTCAATCGCTTTTGCTGGTTTTATCCGTTTGTCGGCGGTGTGCCTGCTGATGGTGCTTCCTGCCTTCGCGAAGGATGCTCCACTTCAAGTAATCGACTGGCCGGATACTGGAACTCCGGTTGTTCGCTTCACCTTTGGCAAATTCAAGGCGCTGCCGGGCATGGGCAATCTGCACGGATATGTGATGGATACGACAGCGGAGAATTTGTCGCCGAGGCGAATCCCGGCTGCGCGGTTCAAAATCTATCTTTTCGACAAGAACAAGGTACGCATAGGCGAGGACACGATTGCGGTGAACAATGTGGGGCCGGGCGAGACGGTGAAATTCGAGACCACCGTGACTACCTCTGGCAATCCGGTGGCGGTTTCTCTCGAGGCGATTTCGGACGCAACCAAGACGATAACGATGACCGTCAATTCCACACCGCAGGGAGCGATGCTCAAGGTGGATGGTGTGGTAGCCGGTACAACTCCACGGATGATTACCGTGGGCGCGGGTAAACACACCCTCACATTCAGCAAGGAGGGGTTCGTGGCGGGCATCTTCCCGCTGGAGATCAGCCGCGACGACGTTTCCGGTGGGACGGTGAGCTATGAACTGGGCGCATCGGCGATGGACTCTATCGAGTTGCGCGATGGAAGCATGTTGAACGGGGACTTGGTCTCAATCTCGGGGATGGATGTGGAGATTCGTGTAGGCGGCAGCATCCAACACATCGATCGGAACAAGATCAAGCGGGTGATGCTGGTGGAGCGCCAGGCGCCGGCGCAGGATGTGCCACCAGCTGTTGCGCCTGCCTCCGCCCCCAATCAATAATGGCGCCGTCCACGAGTGAATTCGATGTAGTGGTTCTGGGCGCCGGTGCGGCGGGGTTGATGTGCGCGGCTACGGCGGGGCAGCGCGGGCGCCGCGTGGCGCTGCTCGAGCATGGCGGACAAGCGGGACGGAAGATTCTTATCTCCGGGGGTGGACGATGCAATTTTACGAATGTGCACTGCGGGCCAGATAACTTCATTTCGGAAAACAGGCATTTCGCAAAGTCGGCGCTAGCGGGATACGGGCCGCAGGACTTTCTGTCGCTGGTGGGGCGGTATGGAATCCGCTGGCATGAGAAAACGCTGGGGCAGCTTTTCTGCGATGGGTCGGCGCGGGCGATTCTAGATATGCTGCTGGCGGAGTGCGCGCTGGGCGGAGTCGAGCTGGTGCTGAATGCGCGGGGGATTACTGTTGAACGCGATTCGGACGGCGGTTTTCGCGTGGTATCGTCGGCGGGCGAGATGCGGGCTGAATCGGTGGTGGTGGCCACAGGGGGGCTTTCGATCCCGAAGATGGGCGCGACCGGGCTGGGATATGATCTGGCCTCGCAATTTGGGCTGAAGGTAGTGACGCCGCGGCCGGCGCTGGTTCCGCTGGTGCTGGGTGGTGATGAGGCTCGATGGACGGAGATGGCTGGGGTGGCGGCGGAGGTGATGGCTTGTGTGGAACCGGCGTCCAAAGACCGTCCCTCGGGGGCTAAAGCCCATGACACTTCGGAAGGGCCAATGTACGGGCTGAAGCCCGTACCCTTCCGGGAGAGGATGTTGGTGACGCATCGGGGATTGAGCGGACCGGCGGTGTTGCAGGCTTCGTCGTATTGGCGGCCAGGAGAGGATCTGGTGCTGGATTTTGCACCGGATTCAAGAGCTGATTCGGCCGGGCAGGACGGCGTACTGGGACCGCTGATGAAGCCGCAGGCGCGTCGGGATGCGGCCGCGCTTAAGCAGGAAATTAGAGAGATTCTGCCGCAGAGGCTGGCTGCGTTTCTGACCGAGACTTATGCGCCGGGTGGCTGGGGAAACGCGGCGTTGATGGCCTGGGAGCAAAGGCTGCATCGTTGGCGGCTTCATCCGGTAGGAACTGAAGGGTTTGAGAAGGCAGAAGTGACGGCTGGGGGCGTAGATACGGATGGGCTGCATGCGCGAACGATGGAGGCGCGAGCCGTGCCGGGGCTCTTCTTTATTGGGGAAGTAGTGGATGTGACTGGGTGGCTGGGCGGGTTCAACTTCCAGTGGGCCTGGGCTTCGGGGGTGGCGGCGGGGAAGGCGGCTTGAAAGACAGGGAATAGGGACTAGGGA
>JBELAI010000243.1:0-8361 GCA_049508975.1 Occallatibacter sp.
TTTTCTCTAAGTTCTTTGTTTTGTTGGCGTCCCCGACGGGATTTGAACCCGTGTTATCGCCGTGAAAGGGCGGTGTCCTAGGCCGGGCTAGACGACGGGGACGCTGAAAAGGGCAAAAAGCGACCGGATCGGCCGAGTGCGCCCTTATAAAGGCTACCAACTCGCGGGTGTCGTGTCAAAAAAGGCCTGCGCGGCCGCTTGCCTGACCCGTTCCGGAAGATTAATCGGCTGTTGGTCCCGGACTCGCTCGGGCGGTGAGAATTTTGCGTCGCGGAACCGCCTCCAAGCGTCACAATAGAAGAGGCCTCCTTAAATTGATGCACTTCTGTACTCCCGGCGGCCTCTGGGAAGCATTCCAGGCAACAGCATGGGATGCCGTTAACGGAACGGCCCTCCGATTGCCATCGTATTCATGATCACGCCGGCTCAGACCGGTGACTCGAGATAAAACCGCGGTACAAAGGAAAGATTCAGTGAGGAACAGCACGTTGAGACGCAATTCTGGACTTATTTGTCTTGTTATCGTGGGTATGGCGGCGGTGGGTTGCCAAAAGAAGGCGGCGGCGCCACCGCCCGGGGCCGGAATGCAGGGCATGCCTGTGCAGACGGCTACCGTCACACTGGCCCCCGTACCGCAGAGCAGTGAGTATGTGGCCACCATCAAGTCGCGGCGCTCGGCTACGCTGCAGCCCCAGGTGGATGGCCGGCTGACGGAAATTGGCGTCCGCTCCGGCGATCGGGTGAAGGCGGGCCAGCCGATGATGAGCATCGATCCGCTGCATCAGCAGGCCTCCGTCGATTCAGCGCGCGCCACCGAACGCCAGAAGAAGGCTCTCTACGACTACAACACCGTGGAGATTGAGCGCCAGCGCAAGCTGTTCGAGGCCGGCATTACCAGCCGCGACGTTTTTGAGCAGGCACAGCAGGCATTCGACAATACCAAGGCGGACTACGAGTCGGCGGTGGCGCTGCGCAAGACCCAGGAAGAGCAACTGGCTTACTACAGCATCCGCGCTCCGTTTGACGGTGTCGTGGGCGACATTCCGGTGCATGTGGGCGATTACGTTTCCTCGACAACGATGTTGACTACGGTGGATGAAGGCAAGGATCTGGAAGCCTACATCTACATTCCCACCGAGCGCTCCGGCCAGGTTCGTCTGGGCCTTGATGTGGATCTGCTGGACACGAGCGGCAAGCTGCTGGAGAAGTCGAAAATCGACTTTCTCTCGCCCCAGGTGGACAGCATGCTTCAGGGAATCCTGGTGAAGGCTCCGGTGCACGCTACGCCTGACATTCTGCGCAACGCACAGATGGTGAAGGCGCAGGTTATCTGGAGCACTACGCCCATGGCGGTCGTTCCGGTTCTGGCCGTGACCCGGCAGGGTGGACAGAGCTTCGTGTTTGTCGCACACCAGCAGGATGGTCATTGGTCGGCGCAGCAGATTTCGGTCACGCTCGGCGATACGGTTGGCAACAGCTACGCCATCTCTTCAGGCTTGAAACCTGGCGATAAGGTGATCGTGTCCAGCACGCAGTTCCTGGTGAACGGCATGCCGGTGATGCTGCTGGGTGCTTAGACGCAATCCGGCCGCGCGCCTGCGGCAGTTTGCCGTGGCCGTTCAAAGGCGTTGGTGGTTACTCTCCCGTTCGAAGCAAAAGGAAGGCATACCTTGTTCGTCGACTTCTTCATTCATCGGCCGGTCTTTGCCACGGTTTGTGCGCTGCTGATCATTTTGTCGGGAGCCATCTGCCTCCCGCTTCTTCCCGTCGCGATGTACCCGACCCTGACACCTCCACAGGTGATGGTGACCACCAATTACGTGGGCGCCAACGCCGACACAGTGGAGAAGGCCGTCACAATCCCCCTGGAAGAGGCCATCAACGGCGTCGAGGGCATGCGCTACATCAGTTCTTCCAGCACCAATAGCGGCACGAGTTCCATTACCGCTACTTTTACGACCGGCTATAACCTGGACATCGCCGCCGTCGACGTGCAGAATCGCGTGGCCAGCGTATCGGGACGTCTGCCCTCCGCCGTCAATGCCAGCGGGATTACCATCACCAAGGCCAACTTCAACTTTGTTCTCGGCGCCGGTTTCTACACGGAGGACGGCCGTTACTCGCCCGAATTCCTCTCGAACTACCTCGATGTCTATGTCAAGGACGCAATCAAGCGCGTGCCCGGCGTGGGCGATGTAATGATTTTCGGCGAGCGCAAGTACGCCATGCGGATTTGGCTCGACCCCGTGCGCATGGCTTCCCGCGCGCTCACCGCCACGGATGTGATTAACGCCCTGGTGGAGCAGAATGTCGAGATTCCGGCGGGCCAACTCGGCCAACAGCCTGCTGACCTGAAGCAGTCCTTTCAGATTCCGGTGCGGGTGGTGGGCCGTCTCAGCAGTCCGGCGGAATTCGACAACATCATTGTCAAGAACTCCGCCAACGGCCTGGTGTTGCTGAAGGACGTCGGCCACTCGGAGGTCGGCGCCGAGGACTACAGCACCGGCCTTGAGTACCTGGGCCACTCCGCCAACGGCATCGGCGTCATGCAGTTGTCCAACGCCAATGCGCTCGATGTGGACACCCGCGTCAAGGCTGCCCTGCAGGAACTCCAGAAATCTTTTCCGCCGGGACTGAAGTACGCCGTCGCTTTCGACTCCACAACGGTGGTCGGCGACTCGATTCGCGAGGTCCTCGTTACCCTCGCTGAAGCCATCACCATTGTTATCGTTGTCATCTTCCTGTTCCTGCTCGATTGGCGAGCCACCATCATTCCGGCGGTCACCATTCCGGTTTCACTCATCGGAACATTCGCATTCGTCAAGGTTTTCGGCTTCTCCATCAACTCGCTCACGCTTTTCGGCATCACCTTGGCCACGGGGCTGGTTGTGGACGATGCCATCGTGGTGATCGAAAACGTGCAGCGGCACATAGCGATGGAGCATTCCGACCCGCACGAAGCAACCTCGCACGCGATGGGCGAGGTTACCAGCGCGGTTATCGCCACATCGCTTGTGCTGATCGCCGTCTTCGTCCCGGTTTCGTTCTTCCCCGGAACCACCGGCATTCTCTATCGCCAGTTCTCGCTGACGATCGCCTTTGCTATCGCCATCTCGGCTTTCAACGCACTCACACTTTCACCGGCATTGTCAGCCTTGTTCCTGCGCGGGGAAGAAGACCGTCCCAAGCAGCTCGATTTCCTCCACATTCGCCCTCTCTCTCGCGCCTTTGCCGGGTTTATCCACGGTGCCGATGCCGGAATCAGCTGGCTGGGCCGCACCTACGCCAAATCCATCCATTTCGCACTGCAAATGCGCTATGTGCTGCTGTTGCTGTTCTTCGCAGGCATAGGCGCTACGGTATGGATGTACCAGCATGTACCCACAGGCTTCATTCCGCAGGAAGACCAGGAATTCCTGATGGTGATTGTGCAGGCGCCGCCGGGCTCGTCGCTGGCCTATACGACTGCTCTGTCTGAGCGCGCGCAGGCCATCATCGCCACGAATCACGACATCGCCGGAGCCTTCTCCATCATGGGCTTCTCGTTTGCCGGCGGATCGTCGAACGCCGGCATGATGTTTGTCAGTACGCTCCCTGCCGATCAGCGGCGAGGCAAAGGTCACTCCGCGGCAGACATCGTTGCCGACCTCGCACCCAAGCTGCAAATGCTGATGTTCGCTCCCAATGGCGGACTGGTGATGATGGTGCAGCCGCCCGCGGTTCAAGGCGTGGGAAGCTTCGGCGGTTTCGCGTTCATGCTGCAGGACACCGGCTCCAATACGTTGTCCGATCTGGACCGCGTGGCGCACCAGATGATGGCCAACGGCAATGCGGGCAAGGATCTCTCCGGCCTCTACACCAGCTTTTCGGCAAACGATCCGCAGGTCCTTGTCACTATCGACCGCGAAAAAGCCAAGGCCATGAACATACCGCTCTCGCAGATCACGAACACTCTCGGAGTGTTCATGGGATCTGAGTACATCAACGATTTCGACTACAACAACCGCACCTATCGCGTATTCGTCCAGGCCGATCAGCCCTTCCGTATGTCGGCGCGCGATCTGCACAGCTACTACGTTCGGTCCGACTCCGGCCAGATGGTGCCGCTCGATAACCTGGTAACCGTTGCCCAGAGCGCGGGGCCGCCGGTCATCAGCCACTATAACCTCTTCCGCGCGGTTGAAATCGATGGCAACCCCGCACCGGGCCTGAGCTCCAGCCAGGGCCTGGCTGCGATGGAAGATCTCTTCAACAAGACCAAGATGCCGGGCATGCGCTTCGAGTGGACTGGCCTGACCCTGGATGAAATCGAGTCCAGCGGCAAGGCGCTCACCATCTTCGGTCTGGGGATACTGGTTATTTACCTCACGCTTTCAGCGCAGTACGAAAGCTTCGCGCTGCCGTTCATCATTTTGCTTGCGGTGCCAATGGCGGTGCTCGGCGCGCTCGGTCTTGTCTCCTTGCGCGGCATGGAGAATGACGTTTACTGCCAGATCGGCCTGGTCATGCTCATCGGTCTTTCAGCCAAGAACTCCATCCTCATCGTCGAATTCGCCGAGCAGTTGCGCAAAAAGGGCCGCTCCATTGCCGAGGCCGCGATCGAGGCTGCCGAGCTGCGTTTGCGCCCCATTCTCATGACCTCATTTGCTTTTATCCTCGGTGTTCTCCCGCTGGTCTTCGCTACCGGCGCAGGCGCGTTGGGACGGCGTTCTGTGGGAACAACCATTGTTGGCGGCATGCTGCTTTCCACCGTGCTCAACCTGTTCTTTATCCCGGTGCTGTATGTGATTGTGAGCCGGTTGCTGAGGCGGGACAAGCGGGTCGCAGAACCGGTGGCCGCATAAGGCAGCCCACCACTTCTGGTTCATTACTGCTTTTCGTGGTGAGCGATAACGAAATCCTTGATGCGGTCGTACACTTCGCTGTTCACCACGCCCTTTTCCATCAGGTCCTGCTTGGTGCGGTAGGGCCGGAATCGCACAATGCGCCCTGCCCAACTGTGTGTAAGGCCTGGAACCTTTTCCAGTTCCGCGATTGTTGCGTGGTTGATGTCGACCCGCTGATCTGCCGGGGGCGCCAAAGCGGACGTCTTCTGCACTCCTGAGCTATCGCGATCCTGATTCTGGCCCTGAACTGGCCCGCTCAGCCAAGTTCCAAGCGCCAGGACCATCAGAAGCGGGAATCGGTTTTGAACCTGCACCCCTTCATTCTCGTCCCTGCGAGTGGCTGCCGCAACACAAACATTTGACACCGCACCCGGTCTTCCCGTAACGTTTCAATCAGATGCAGAGCCGCCACAATCACGGTCATCACCACCATCATGGGACATCCATGCCGGCGGACTGCCATGGCCTGAACTAAACGGCCAGAGAGATCGAAAGACACACAAGCCCGCCGGCGACCAACGCTGGCGGGCTTTTTGCTGCGCGAATAAAATCCAAATCAGAATCAGGATGAAATGAGCAACGACATACCTCAAATTGACTTCGAAAAAATGGACGGCCTGGTGCCCGGAATCGTGCAGGATGCGGCCACCGGCGAGGTGCTGATGCTGGGCTTCCTCAACGCCGTCAGCTATGCCAGGACGCTGGAATCCGGCTTCGTCACTTTCTGGAGCCGTACACGCCGGAAGTTGTGGATGAAGGGCGAAACCAGCGGCAACCGCCTGCGCGTTGTTTCTGCGTCGACAGACTGCGACAATGACACGCTTCTGTTTCGCGTCCAGGTTGAAGGGGACGGCCTGGTATGTCACGAGGGTACTGTTAGTTGCTTCACCCGCCCCATTGCGCTTCCTCCCAACTCCGAAATCAACAGCCAGAAAGAGGAACCTCGTGGCTAACAAGCTCAGACTCGGCATCCCCAAAGGCAGCCTGCAGGATGCCACCATCGCTCTCTTCAAACGTGCCGGCTGGAACATTTATGCCGACGGCCGTTCCTACTTCCCCTCCATCGACGACACCGAAATCGAGTGCATGTTAATCCGCGCGCAGGAGATGGCGCGCTACGTCGATCACGGTGTTCTCGACGCCGGCCTGACCGGCATTGACTGGGTGGTCGAAAGCGGGCTCAACGTCACGAGCATAACGACCCTCACGTACGCCAAGCAGAGTCGACGCAAGGTTCGCTGGGTGCTTGCTGTACCCGAAGGCAGCGGCTTTGAGAAGGCCGAAGATCTCGAAGGCAAAATCATCGCCACTGAATTGGTCGAAGTTAGCAAGCGCTACTTCGCTGCAAAGGGCGTCAACGTCAAAGTTGAGTTCAGCTGGGGAGCGACGGAAGTGAAGCCGCCCATGCTCGCCGACGCCATTGTCGAAGTCACAGAGACCGGCAGCTCTCTCAAGGCGAATCACCTGAAGATCATCGATACGGTAATGGAGAGCGAGACGCATTTGATCGCCGGCAAGGCCACGCTCGCCGACCCCTGGAAACGCGAAAAGCTGGACCAGATTGCCCTCATGCTGCGCGGCGCGATCGATGCACAATCCCAGGTCGGCCTCATGCTCAACGTGAAGCGCGAAAATCTCGACACTGTTCTTTCCGTCTTGCCGGCGTTGAACTCGCCGACCGTCTCCCAGCTCAGCGATCCGGAATGGGTCGCGGTGAACACAATCGTTGAAGAGCGAGTGGCCCGCGACGTCATACCGCGTTTGAAGGCTGCCAAGGCAGCGGGCATCGTCGAATACCCGCTCAACAAAGTCGTGCTGTAGTTCGGAGAACAATCATGAAAATCATCCGAACCAGAGGACGGGGCGCGCAGCAGGCGGAGGAGCTTCTGTCATCCCTCGAAAGGCGCGGCGGTGCGGCGCTCGACTCCGTTCTGCCTGCGGTCCGTCGCATTGTTGGCGACGTGCGCAAGAAAGGCGATCGCGCTCTTTTCAAGTACGCGGCCGAATTCGACGGACTCAGTGACGCCGCGAACCTGCGCATCACGCCGCAAGAAATGGCCGCGGCCTGGGAGGCGAGTAGCTTGCCGTTGCGCGATGCATTATCAACGGCAGCCGATCGGATTCGAGCATTTGCCGTCAATCAACTTCCAGCCTCATGGAGCGATTCGCCGATCCCTGGCCTGACCACAAGGCAGCTTGTGCGCCCGCTCAGTTCGGTTGGCTGCTACGTTCCAAGTGGCCGCCATCCGCTACCTTCCACACTTCTCATGACCGCGATTCCGGCACAGGTAGCGGGCGTCGAACGCATTGTTGTCGTTTCGCCCAAACCGGCGCGAGAAACCCTTGCCGCGGCCCATCTGCTCGGCATTACGGAGTTCTATCGTCTCGGCGGAGCGCACGCCATAGCCACTCTGGCCTATGGGACCGCGATCATTCCGCGCGTCGACAAGATCGTTGGCCCCGGGAATCTCTACGTGACCGCGGCCAAGCGCCTGGTGGCGTTTGACTGCGCCATCGATATACTCGCCGGTCCCACCGAAATCGTAGTTACCAGCGAACGCGGCCGCGCAGCCGATATTGCCTCCGATCTTGTTGCCCAAGCGGAACACGATCCCGAAGCCCTGGCCATCTTCATCACCACGCGTGCCGACCTGGCCAAAGAGGTAGTTGCGGAAACAAAACAGCGCAGCCGCAACAACCCAATTGCACGCGAGTCTCTCACCCGCAATGGCGTTGTCATTATCGCTTCCAGCACCGACGAGGCACACAGCATCACCAATCGCCTCGCCCCCGAGCATCTCACTGTAGATGGCTCAAGTGACCTCGATTGGGTTCAGAACGCGGGTTCGGTTTTTATAGGACGCTGGTCTTCCCAGCCCATGGGCGACTATATCTCGGGCCCTAATCACACTTTGCCCACAGGAGGAATGGCACGCGTCCGCGGCGGCTTGAGCGTCAACGACTTTGTCAAGCTCATCACGGTGCAACAGTATTCTGCGCAAGCTGTGCGCGTGCTCGGGCCGAAGGCGATCCTCCTGGCGGAAGCGGAAGGACTCACAGGCCACGCGGAAGCCATTCGCACGCGGTTAAAGAAAGGAAGGCCTCGATGACGCACCCGACCACGGAAGGAGCAATCTCCATCAGCCCAGCGCCGCGCGTAAGGGTCCGGGCCATGAAGGAGTATCACCCCCCACTCGGAAATCGCGATCTGCTGCGCCTGGACTTCAACGAAAACACTTTTGCCTGCTCACCTAAAGTCCGCGAAGTGCTCGACAGCATTTCCGCAGCCGCCCTTACGCGCTATCCAGAGCGAGAGCCGGTTGAAGCCATCGTTGCTGCGCATCTCCGTCTCGCACCCGAACAAGTGGCTCTTGCGAACGGTGTGGATGAAGCTATTCACGTCCTCTTCGAAGCTTTCCTCGAAGCCGAAGACGAGTTACTGCTTCCCGTGCCGACATACACCATGTACGAGGTC